>NZ_AJHH01000138.1 GCF_000256565.1 Herbaspirillum lusitanum P6-12
CGAGCGCGCGCGCGTGATCGCCGCCTTTGGCCTGGACCAGCCGCTGTGGGTGCAATACTTTTACTTCATCAAGAATGCATTGGCCGGCGACATGGGACGTTCTTTCGTCTACGCCACGCCGGCATTGGGCCTGATCCTGGAGCGCCTGCCTGCCACGCTGGAACTGGCCGTGGCCGCCATCCTGATCGCCATTGTCATCGGACTGCCGCTTGGGTTGTGGGCAGGTTTGCGGCCCAAGAGTTTCGCCGGCAAGACCATCATGACGGTGTCGATCTTCGGCTTTTCGCTGCCGACCTTCTGGGTCGGGCTGATGCTGATCATGGTGTTCGCCGTCGAGCTGGGCTGGCTGCCGACCGGCGGACGCGGCCAGACGGCGCTGCTGTTCGGCATCCCGTTCGGCTTCCCGACCTGGGACGGACTCAGGCATTTGCTGATGCCGGCGCTCAACCTGTCGCAGGAAGCGCTGCTGCAGGATTACATCAAGTTCGCGCGCGCCAAGGGCCTGCGCAACAGCCGCATCATCGGCGTGCACGTGCTCAAGAACATCCTGATCCCGATCGTCACCGTGGTGGCGCTCCAGTTCGGCTCCATCATCGCCTTCTCTATCGTGACCGAATCCATCTTCGCCTGGCCCGGCGTCGGCAAGCTCCTGATCGACTCGATCCGCGTGCTCGACCGCCCCGTGATCGTCGCCTTCCTGTCGCTGATCGTGGTCATCTTCATCCTCATCAACCTGTGTGTCGACCTGCTGTATTCGCTGCTCGATCCACGTGTGCGCTTGTCTGAAACATCGGAAGCGAAGGGCTGACATGGTTTCGAAATTAACCCGAAAAATCACCCAGGCCGACACGCCGTTTACGCGATTCCTGCAAGGCTATTTCGCCAGCCGCATCGCCACTTTCGGGTTCGCATTATTGCTGTTGATCCTGCTGGCGGCCTTGTTCGCACCGCTGGTCTCGCCGCAGAATCCCTACGACCTGGAGCATCTCGACGTCATGGACTCGCGCCTGGAGCCCGGCAAGACCGCCATGGAAGGCAATCTCACCTATGTGCTCGGCACCGACGACCAGGGGCGCGACATGCTGTCGGCGATCCTGTACGGCTTGCGCATTTCCGTCATGGTCGGCGTCACCAGCACCGTGATTGCGCTGGCCATCGGCCTGTCGCTGGGTTTGCTGGCCGGCTATGCCGGCGGTCGCATCGAGGCGCTGATCATGCGCGTGGCCGACATCCAGCTGGCGTTTCCACCGATCCTGGTGGCGTTGATTTTGCTGGCCTTGACCGGGCGCGGCATCGACAAGATCATCATCGCGCTGGTCACCGTGCAATGGGCGTATTACGCGCGCACCACGCGCAGTACGGCGCTGGTGGAACGCAAGAAGGAATACATCGAAGCCGCGCGCCTGCTCGGCCTGTCGCCGCTGCGCATCATGTTCCGCCATCTGTTGCCTAACTGCCTGCCGCCGCTGATCGTGATCGCGGCGCTGCAAGTGGCCTCGGCGATTTCGCTGGAGGCGACGCTGTCCTTCCTCGGGCTCGGCCTGCCGGTAACGGAGCCGTCGCTGGGACTGCTGATCTCCAATGGGTTCCAATACCTGATGTCGGGAAAATACTGGATCAGCTTCTTCCCCGGGGTGGCGCTGCTGGCCACCGTGGTGGCGATCAACCTGGTCGGCGACCGCCTGCGCGACATCCTCAATCCACGGTGGCAGAAATGAGCGCGCTCACGCTGGAAGTGCGCAATCTGCGCACGCATTTCTTTACTCCCGAAGGCGTGCTGCCGGCGGTCGATGACGTCTCCTTGTCGGTCGGTCGTGGCCGCATTCTGGGCCTGGTCGGCGAATCCGGTTCCGGAAAATCGATGACCGGGTATTCCATCATGGGCCTGATCGACGAGCCGGGAAAAGTGGCCGGCGGCCGTATCCTGCTCAACGGCCGCGACCTGCGCAGCCTGCCCGCCGAAGACATGCGCCGTATTCGCGGCAACCGCATCGCGATGATCTTTCAGGATCCGATGATGACGCTGAATCCGGTGCTGCGCATCGACACCCAGATGATCGAGGCCGTGCGCGCGCATCAGGACGTCAGCAAGGACGCCGCGCTGGCGATGGCGCGCGAGGCGCTGGTGCGGGTCGGCATCGCCGCGCCGGACGAGCGCCTCAATGCCTATCCGCATCAGTTCTCGGGCGGCATGCGCCAGCGCGTCGCCATCGCGATTGCGCTGCTCAACAAGCCGGACCTGATCATTTGCGACGAGCCGACCACCGCGCTCGACGTCACCATCCAGGGCCAGATCCTGTTCGAGATGCAGAAGCTGTGCCGCGAATCCGGCACGGCGCTGATCTGGATCACCCACGATCTTTCGGTAGTCGCCGGGCTGGCCGACACCGTCAGCGTGATGTATGCCGGCCGCATCGTTGAAAGCGGCGAGGTCGCCCAGGTGCTGACTCGCCCACGCCATCCGTACACGCACGGCCTGATCGCCTCGGCGCCGTCGCGCAACCCGCGCGGCCAGGCCCTGCGCCAGATTCCCGGCAGCACGCCGTCGCTGCTGAAACTGCCGTCCGGCTGCGCCTTTCGCGACCGCTGCGCGCACGCCGCCATCGAATGCACGCAGACGCCGGAGACGCGCATCGTCGACGGCCGCGCCTTGCGCTGTTTTCATCCGATGGCCGATGAGTTTGCCGGGAGCGCCGCATGAACCAGGGACACGACACCATGCCGCCATTGCTGGAACTGCGCCACGTCTCCAAACGCTTCGTCAAGCCGCTCGACAGCGCCGCCAGGACTTCCAACCTGATCACGCGGCCGTTCGGCAGAGTCCTGCACGAAGAAGTCGTGCACGCGGTCGACGACGTCAGCCTGCACATCAATGCCGGCGAAGTGGTCGGCCTGGTCGGTGAATCAGGGTGCGGAAAATCGACGCTGGGCCGCATGGCGGTGGGCCTGCACGGCCTGACCGAAGGCCGGCGCCTGTGGCGCGGCGAAGACCTCGACGCGCTGTCGCCGCAGCAACGGCGCGAGCGCCAATTGGCGATCCAGATGATCTTCCAAGATCCCTACGCCTCGCTCAATCCGCGTTTGCGCGTGGTCGACATCGTCGGCGAAGCGCCGGTCGTGCACGGCATCACCGGCAGGCGCGAGCAACAGGATTATGTCGCCGACCTGCTGCAGCGCGTGGGTCTGAGCGGCGACATGCTGCGCCGTTTTCCGCATCAGTTTTCCGGCGGCCAGCGCGCCCGCGTCGGCATCGCACGCGCGCTCGCAGTCAAGCCGAAATTCCTGGTCTGCGACGAAGCAGTAGCGGCGCTCGACGTGTCGATCCAGGCGCAGGTGCTCAAC
>NZ_AJHH01000139.1 GCF_000256565.1 Herbaspirillum lusitanum P6-12
TACACTCCCGCGCGAGCGCGAAGTGCTGGACCTGATCCTGGCCGGAAAAATGAACAAGATCATCGCCGACGAACTCGGCATCAGCATGCGCACGGTGGAAGTGCACCGCGCCCATATTTTCGACAAGATGAACGTCAAGACCGCCGTCGAACTCGCGCGCCTGCTGAAATAACACTTCCTTGAAATAACGCCCTCTCGTCATTCTCTTATTGCCCATGCAAGTCATCTCGCTTCTGCTGCCCGATTTCATCCTGATCCTGATGGGAGTCATCATCA
>NZ_AJHH01000140.1 GCF_000256565.1 Herbaspirillum lusitanum P6-12
CCCTACACGCAGGCGCTGCTGGCCTCGGCGCCGAAGCTGGAAGTCGGCAAGGCCACTTACTTCGCCGTCAAGGGTGAAATCCCGTCGCCGCTGAATCCACCTTCGGGATGCCACTTCCATCCGCGCTGCCCGCATGCGATGCCGCGCTGCTCGGTGGAGAAGCCGCTGCTGCGGGAAATCGCGCCGGGACATATGTCGGCTTGCCATCTGAACGACGCGCAATAAAAAACGCCGGGTGGGCGTGAAACAGGTCCAGGCGACGTCGGCCGGCATCATCTGGAAAACGATAGGCGCCGAGACGCGCGAGCGCTTGCGACATTGGACATGGCGTAGCTCGGAGTGGCGGTGGTCAATTGCCGCAAGTTGCCTTCGCCTGCAATTTTGTTCAATACGGCCGGCGCCCTGCCGCCTAGCATCGGGACCTCATCTTCGAGGAGCGATGCAATATGGTCATGCAGGAATTCATCATGCTGGCGGCGGCGCACTGGCTGGCGCTGGTCAGCCCGGGTCCGGATTTTCTTTTGCTGTTGCGCAGCGCCTTGCGCCATGGTCGTCGCAACGGCGTCGGCGCCAGTCTCGGGATCGCCTGCGCCAACGGCGTCTACATCGTGCTGGCGCTGGCCGGTTTCAGCCTGTTGCAGCGGAGTCCGGGCGCGCTGACGGTGATGAAACTACTGGCGGCGGCATATCTGGCGTATATCGGCTGGGCCTTCATGCAGGCCAGTCGTGCGGGACCGCCGGTGATGGCGAGAGACGCGGGCGGCATCAAACACGACGGTTTCCTGCGCGGTTTCGCCGCCGGCTTTTTGGACCGCCCACTTTTTCCGCACCCTGACTACCG
>NZ_AJHH01000141.1 GCF_000256565.1 Herbaspirillum lusitanum P6-12
CCGTCGCGCCTGGCGGGTGAAAAAGGCGTGGGACTGATGGCGCTGCTGATCGGCTTCGGCGTCCCCCTGTGCAACATGGCGGCAGTGCATGCGCTGGCCCATCGCAGCGGCAACTTGTTCAGCGAGCTGGCGCGCAATCCCCTGCTGATCGCCACCGGTTCCGGCCTGTTGTTTGCGCTGTGCGGCTTCACCTTGCCGGAAGTGGCGAGTGCGGTCTTGTCGCGCCTCGGCAGCGCCTCGATTGCGTTGGGCCTCCTGATGGTCGGCGCGGGCCTGCGCCTGGCGGGAATACGTGAAGACAAACTGATGACGACCTACTTCACCGCCATCAAATTGCTGGCGGTGCCGGCTGTCGCCTATGTGCTGGGACGCTGGTTCGAACTGCCAACGCTGCAGTTGCAGATCGTCGTGCTGTTCTGCTCGCTGCCGACGGCCTCGAGCTGCTACATCCTCGCCGCGCGCATGGGCGGCAACGGACCGATGACGGCCTTCCTGATTTCACTCGGCACGCTGGTGTCGGCGTTGACGATTCCGTTCTGGCTGATGCTGGTGCATTAAAGATCGTCCGTTCTACTTGATCGCCGTTCCCGTGAAAACTGGAATCTGGTAGCGGATTCATTTTCGTCAACACACTGATCTCCGGTGTTGGTTGAGCCTCAAATTCAAATCATTTCAGACTTGATCCAAGTCCCTCTAGACAAGCAGCCTTCCCACTTAAGCGCGAGCACCCGCTTTCATTCCTTCTTCTTAAAATCAATCCGATAGAAGATAGGAATTCCCTCTCCGCATTTAACGACTTTCCACGATTTTCTTGGTCTTGTAGTCCATCGCATATTTACAGCCTTCGTGTCTTCCCGGACATTGACAAGCTGTATTTCGTGACCACCCTCCGAGGAAAAATATGTCGATTGAAAAACTACTGCTTCTTGCGAGCATCGCTACGCTGACCGCTTGCAATACGACCGCACCGGTCGCAGAAATCACAAAAGAACAAAAGCCATACGTGTACATACCCGAAGAATACGTCTCGATCTCCTGCGTTACACATGGTACGCGCGCGCCGAGTGGCTGGCCGGGGTCG
>NZ_AJHH01000142.1 GCF_000256565.1 Herbaspirillum lusitanum P6-12
AGCCCGCTATTTCGCGCGCGCCGAGTGGCTGGCCGGGGTCGTCCTGCTGCTGGGCGGAACGGCGCTGGCGATTGCTGCGGTCGTTACCGTTGTCTTCTAAGACCCTAGTTGTCATTCTAAGACTCAGCGTTAGGAGCGTCTATTGATGAGATACGGGCAGATGTCGTGCCCCAATTTCTTGCAAATAGCGTCAACTGCATTTCCTGGTGACCGCTCTGGCACGCTGATCGATAGTGGGTAAGAATTCTCTCCATATTTAACGATTTTCTCTACTTTTCTTGGGTCCGTAGTTCCACGCATATTTACAGCCTTCGCGTCTTCGCGGACATTCACAGGCTGAATTCCGCTTCGCTAACTATCCCAAGGAAACAACATGGAAATTAAAAAACTACTGCTTCTGGCGAGTGTCGCTGTATTGACCGCTTGCAATGCGACTGCTCCGGTGACGGAGGCGAAAAAAGAAGAGCCATATGTACACATATCGAGAGAATACGTATCAATCTCCTGCGTTACACATGGTACGGGCTAC
>NZ_AJHH01000143.1 GCF_000256565.1 Herbaspirillum lusitanum P6-12
GAAGAAATCGCCCTAAAGGATCTGCTTAGGGCGCCGGTGGTATACGCGCCAGGCGGTAGACCTCTGCCGCCTTGTCAGAAGATGGTCAAAATCGGCCTGTTCTTCGATGGCACCAGTAACAACAAGTACAGGGATGAACCCAATCAAGCCCATACGAACGTCGTCAAGCTGTTTAATGCGCACAAGGATGTCAAGGGCGAGGGCTATCAAAAAGATTCCAGCTGTTTCCGTTTCTATATTCCTGGCGTCGGTACTCGCTTCCCCGAGAATCAGGAATGGAAAGAAACCCAGGAAGGCAAGGCAATGGGGAAAGGTGGGCAGGCACGGATTCTGTTCGGAATCCTGCAGGTTTACAACGCGGTGTATCAGGCATTTAATGAAGGTACTCGCTTGTTCACCGATAGTGAACTTACCGCCAAACTAAAAAGCTATACCCGCGACGTCGAAAGTAACTACGACAAGGACTACCCCCAAGACGAACGCCGCAAGCGCTGGTTCACAGAACTGCGCGACGAGTTGAACGACAAGCTGCAAACTCGGCGCGACATGATCATTCAGCCCCGTATCCCTAAAATTCGTGTCGCCGTGTTCGGCTTCTCCCGCGGGGCGATTGAAGCGCGCAGTTTCTGCTACTGGCTGCACGCCGCACTGGAAGAGAAATCCACGCTCGCGGGTATGCCCATTGAGATCAATTTCCTCGGCCTGTTCGACTCGGTCGCCTCGGTCGGCCTGCCGCATTCAGCGGCGCAAACCACGCCGTTCCGTTTCATCGACGGCCACTTCAGCTGGGCAGCAGAGACTTTGACGCCACTTCCATCACTGGTCAAACAGACGGTGCACTACATTGCCGCGCACGAACAGCGCATGAACTTTCCCGTCACATGCGTACAGGGCGGGTGTGCCCCTAGTGACCTATC
>NZ_AJHH01000144.1 GCF_000256565.1 Herbaspirillum lusitanum P6-12
GAATTTTGAGAAGGCCAAGGCAAAGAATCATGAACTGCAAAAGATTTTGGACAACAAGGCTAAATTAGCCGAACGGGTGGAGACAGCCAGATTTAATGGCCGTATAGGAGACATGGAGGATATACAAAACGAAATGGTGTTCACCTCCGAGGAGGCAACAATATTAACGCGGGATGCAGGCGGCCGGCCAATCTTCCCCGTCCAAAGCGACGAGGACGCAGGAGTATTGTGTAGCGGGTACGTCGCTACCCAGACCGGTACCTTGCGCGAGGGCGGTGGGTATCTGTTGCCGCGTGTTGTTTTCTTGCCGTAGAAACGACGGTGCAGATTGCTGATCATAGCGATTGCACGAGTTCGCGGCTATCCCTAACCGTGGCGCGATACCAGCTCGCTGGTTGCCCGTCCCTCATTCTTGGCTCTATTGCTCAGGCGATCAACTGGTATTGCGCCGGCGTCGCCGCCACGCGCGATTTGAAGATGCGATGGAAGTGGCTCTGGTCGGCAAAGCCGGTGTCATAGGCGGCGTCGGCCGCACTGGCGCCTTGTTGCAAGAGGGTGCGGGCCTGGCGGATCTTCATGTCCAATTGCAGGGCGTGCGGGGTCATGCCATAGCGGCGACGGAACTGGCGGATCAGCTGGTAGCGGCCCATGCCCGCCACCTCGGCCAGTTCGTCCAGGCTCACGCTGCGACGGCAATGCTGCTGCAGATGCGCGTAGGCGCGTCCGAGGCCGTGGGCGTCCTCGGTGAGGGGCGCGGCATCGTGGGCGCAGGCTTCGGCGCACAAGAGCATGATTTCCTGCAGGCAGGTGATGACCTCGGCCACACGTTCGCTGGCATCGTGGTCCAGCGCCAGCGTCATGCGGTCGAGCAGTTGCACCGCTTGCGGCGAACGCAGCACCTGCGAGCGCATGCGCTCAGGCAGGCCGCGGGTGGCCGGGGTTTCGGCCAGCAGCGTGGACAGCCAGCCGTGCTCGATGTGGAACATGCGATAGCTCCAGCATTGCAGGTCGGCCGGGTTGCAGCAATGGACGTCGCCGGCGCGCACCAGCACCACGTCGCCGGGCGCGATGGGCTGGCTGTGCTCGGCCAGCGCAAAGATGCTGTGGCCGGCATCGACGATGCCGATGGAAAAGCTGTCGTGCGTATGCGGGGCATAGCAGGACAGGCTGCCGGTGGCGCGGCGTCCTTCGAGAAAGGGCAGGGCGGGGTCGCGCCAGAAGTGCTGGAGGGCGGGCATGTGTGGGTCTGCGCGGGAGTCGTGATGAGGCATTTTAAGATAAAGTAGCAGCTTGCCGCGCCATTCCGTCGCGCATTCCCTTAGTTGATTGCCATGAATTCCGTTTCCGAACCCATCATCGTCCGCGCCGCCTGCCCGCACGATTGCCCCGACACGTGCGCCTTGCTGGTGACCGTCAAGGACGGCATCGCCACCGAAGTCAAGGGCGACCCCGATCATCCGACCACCGCCGGCGTGCTGTGCACGAAGGTGTCGCGCTATACCGAGCGCACTTATCACAAGGACCGCCTGCTGCATCCGATGAAGCGCGTCGGCAAAAAAGGCGAAGGAAAATTCGAGCGCATCAGCTGGGATGAAGCGCTCGACACGATCTCTGCACGGCTGAAGGAAGTCGCCGCGCGCAATCCGCAAGCCATCCTGCCGTACAGCTACGCCGGCACCATGGGCTTGGTACAGGGCGAGTCGATGGCGATGCGTTTCTTCAACCGCATCGGCGCCTCGCAACTGGATCGCACCATCTGCGCCTCGGCCGGCGCGGCCGGCTACAAGTACACGGTGGGCACGCGCCTGGGCGCCGACACCGAACACGTGCAGGACGCCAGGCTGATCATTATCTGGGGCGGCAATCCTATCGCCTCCAACCTGCATTTCTGGATGCGCGTGCAGGAAGCGAAACGACGCGGCGCCAAGCTGATCGCTATCGATCCCTACCGTTCGCTGAGCGCCGACAAATGTCACCAGCACATCGCCTTGTTGCCGGGCACCGATGCGGCGCTGGCGCTGGGCATGATGCACGTGCTGATCAACGAGAATCTGCTCGACGCCGATTACATCGCGCAGCATACGCTGGGCTTCGCGCAATTGAAGCAGCGCGTGCAGGAATGGTCGCCGCAACATACCGCAGAAGTGTGCGGCATCAGCGCCGAGGAAGTGCTGAACCTGGCGCGGGAATACGGCCGCGTGGCCTTGGCCGGCGAAGGCGTATTCATCCGCGCCAACTACGGCTTGCAGCGCGTGCGTGGCGGCGGCATGGCTGCGCGCAATGTGGCTTGCCTGCCGGCGCTGGTGGGAGCGTGGCGCCATCCCGCAGGCGGTGTGCAGATGTCGGTGTCGGACAGTTTCCCCAAGGATGCGGCCGCATTGAGCCGGCCCGACCTTGCCGCCGGCCATGGCAAGCCCGCCCGCGTCATCAACATGAGCACCATCGGCGACGATCTGCTGCGCGAGGCGTCGGCCGATTTCGGCCCGCGCGTGGAAGCGATGATCGTCTACAACTCCAACCCGGTGGCGGTTGCGCCGGAGTCGGGCAAGGTGATGCAGGGCTTTGCGCGCGAGGATCTGTTCACGGTGGTGCTGGAGCATTTCCAGACCGACACCGCGGACTACGCCGACATCCTGTTGCCGGCCACCACGCAGCTCGAGCACATCGACGTGCACGCGACGTACGGCCACGTCTACATGATGGCCAACAACGCCGCCATCGCGCCGTTGGGTGAGGCCAAGGCCAACTCGGAAATTTTCCGCCTGCTGGCGGCGCGCATGGGTTTCACCGAAGATTGTTTCAAGGACAGCGACGACGCGATTGCCGCGCAGGCCTTCGATCGCCGCAATCCGCGCGCAGCCGATTACGACTGGGAGCGTCTCAAGGAGACAGGATGGCAGCGCCTCAACATGCCGGTCGCGCCGTTTGCCGAGGGCGGCTTCGGCACGCCGTCGGGCAAGTGCGAGTTCTATTCCGCGCGCATGCTGGCCGACGGCCTCGACCCATTACCCACTTATATTGCGCCGTATGAATCGGTGGCCAGCAATGTGGAACTGGCGCAGAAATATCCGCTGGCCATGATTTCACCGCCGGCGCGCAACTTCCTCAACTCTTCCTTCGTCAACGTGCAGAGCCTGCGCGATACCGAAGGCGAGCCGCACCTGGACATGCATCCCCAGGACGCCGCCGCGCGCGGGATCTCCCAGGGTGACATGGTGCGCATCTTCAATGACCGCGGCAGCCTGCAGGCGCGCGTGCGTGTGACCGACAAGGCGCGTGTGGGGCTAGTGGTGGGCTTGTCGATCTGGTGGAAGAAGTTTGCCGCCGATGGCAAGAACGCCAACGAAGTCACCAGCCAGCGTCTCACCGACATGGGCAATGCGCCGACGTTCTATGACGTGCTGGTGCAGGTCGAGGCATGTCCGTCCGGCGTCTGAACAGGCTCTCCAGAATCGTCCTGGCGGCAAGCCTGGGCGCGGCCTTGTTGCTGGCGTCGGGTTGCAGTTCGCTGGGTTATTACGCGCAGGCGGCGCATGGACAGTTTTCGCTGCTGGCGCAAGCGCGGCCGATCGACGACTGGCTGGACGATCCGCATACCTCCGGGCGTCTGCGCGACAAGTTGCAGACCGTGCGCGAGATCCGGCGCTTCGCGGTGACGCAACTGGCGCTGCCCGACAACGGCAGCTACAAGAACTACGCGCAGCTGGAGCGGCCCTTCGTGGTGTGGAACGTGGTGGCGGCGCCGGCCTTGTCGCTGAAGGCGCGGCAATGGTGTTTTCCGGTCGCCGGCTGCGTTGACTATCGCGGCTATTACAGCCAGCAGGATGCCCAGCAATATGCCGACGGCCTGGTCAAGGAGGGCGACGACGTCCAGGTGCTGGGCGTGCCGGCCTACTCGACGCTGGGATGGTTCAACGATCCGGTCATGTCGACTTTCATCAATTATCCCGATGCCGAACTGGCGCGCCTGATCTTCCACGAACTGGCGCACCAGGTGGTGTACGCCAAGGGCGATTCGCAGTTCAACGAATCGTATGCGACCACGGTCGAAGAGATCGGCCTGGAGCAATGGCTGCAGGCGCATCATGACGACAGACTGCGCGAGGCGTACAAGGTGTTCGCCGGGCGCAAGCAGGACTTTCTTGAACTCTTGCTGAAATACCGGTCTCAGTTGGAGGCCAACTACGAGGGAGACGGCAGCGAGGCCGAGAAGCTGCATCGCAAGGCAGAAATTTTCGATGCGCTGCGCGCCGAATACCAGCGGATCAAGGTGCGCTGGGGCGGTTTCTCGGGATACGACCGCTGGTTCGCCATGCCGTTGTCGAACGCCCATCTGGCGCTGGTCGGCACGTATCACGACCGGGTGCCGGCGTTTCGCGAACTGTTCCGGCGCAGCAGCGGCTTTGCCGATTTTTTCGAACGCGTGAAAGCGCTGGCGAAGCTCGACAAGACTGCGCGCAATGAACAGCTGGATCGCTTGCAGGATAATGTTCAACCGATGCATTCAGCGGCGAAATGAACATCCGGGCGTAAAAGTTGCCAATTTGGAAAAGATGGGGCATGGTAGGGTCTTGCCACTGCGTTGCCATCGCCTTGCCGCAAGAAGACGAGGAAGAAACAGAAATTTTTCTTAAATTTCCTCAAAATACTTGCCCTGAACGAGATTGGCCGATAGCATCTGCATTAAATAAAAACACAACCGTGCTTTTTTCTGCAGTGCGCACCCAAGCCGCGGGAAACAACCGGCAGCCGCCCTGAACCGGAGACAAAAGGAACAATATGGACAAATTCTGGCTTGCATCTTATCCCGCAGGCGTCCCTGCCGACATCGACCCGAACCGCTACCAGTCCCTGGTGCAGCTGATCGACGAAGCTTTCGCCAAATACGCGGACCGCAACGCCTATGTCTGCATGGGCAAGCACATGACCTATGGGAAGCTGGATCAGCTGTCGACTGCGCTGGCCGTCTGGCTGCAAAGCACCGGCCTGAAAAAGGGCGCGCGCGTGGCGATCATGATGCCCAACGTGCTGCAATATCCGATCGCCATCGCCGCCATCCTGCGCGCCGGCTACACCGCGGTGAACGTCAATCCGCTGTACACGCCACGCGAACTCGAACACCAGTTGAAGGACTCCGGCCGAGCAGACGCTGCACCACGAAACCGATCGACAGC
>NZ_AJHH01000145.1 GCF_000256565.1 Herbaspirillum lusitanum P6-12
CGCGGCCGAGCAGACGCTGCACCACGAAACCGATCGACAGCATGCCGATCAGGCCGCGCAGCATGGCGTCGGAGGTGAAACGGAAGGTCAGCGCGCCGATGGCGATGCCGACCAGCGCAGCGGGAATCAGGATGCGCAGATTGCGCAGGTCGCCTTTGCCGCGGAACGTGATCAGGCCCATGATGTCCATGGCGATCAGCAAGGGCAGCATGATTGCCGCGCCGACCGAGGGCGAGGCAACCAGCGACAGGATGGGAATGGAGAGGATGCCGAGCGAGCCGCCGCCCAACCCGGACTTGGAAATGCCGACGATCAGCACTGCGGGGATCGCCGCTGCGTAGAACAGCGGATCCTGGATCAAGGCAAGGCCCCCGGCCGCAATCCCGTCGTCGGCATGTTCATCAGGAATTACTCCTTGATGAAATGCTCGCGGTAGTACTTCAGTTCTTCGATCGATTCGATGATGTCGGCCAGCGCCGTGTGCTTCTGATGCTTCTTGAAACCGCTTGCCAGCTCAGGCTTCCAGCGCCGGCACAGTTCCTTGAGCGTAGACACGTCGAGGTTGCGATAGTGGAAGAAGGCTTCCAGCTTGGGCATGCCGCGCGCCATGAAGCGTCGATCCTGGCAAATCGAATTGCCGCACATCGGCGACTTGCCCACCGGCACGAAAGGCTTGAGGAAGGCGATCAGCGCCGCCGAGGCTTCTTCTTCGGTCACGGTCGAGGCCTTGACGCGCTCGATCAGGCCGGAACGGCCGTGCGTGCCCTTGTTCCAGGCGTCCATGCCGTCGAGGATCTCATCGGACTGGTGAATTGCGAACACCGGACCTTCGGCCAGCACGTTGAGCTCAGGATCCGTTACCACAACGGCAACTTCGATGATGCGGTCGTTGTCGGGATCAAGGCCGGTCATTTCCATATCGACCCAGATCAGGTTGAACTCGTTTGGACGGGCTGGGATCGCATAAGGAGCGGCGTTGGTGTCGGTGGCTTGTGACATAATTGTTCTTTCTTCATATTCTGCTTGAATCGGCCGCTCACCCATTCGATTCGCCATTTTCATCGAATTTTTTGAGCGGTCTTGATGTCCGCCATTTTCGCACAGGGAAAGAATGTATTCACTCACGTTTTCAGTTTTGTTTGTCGGTTTTCTGCTGGTGACGCTGCTTGTCCGGTTCTGGCTCAGCTCGCGCCACATCCGCCATGTACTGGCGCACCGCAGTGCAGTGCCGGCTGAATTCGCCGAAAAAATCCCGCTCGCGGCGCATCAGAAAGCCGCCGATTACACCGTCGCGCGCACCAAGTTCGGCATCCTTGCGCTGCTGGTGAATGCCGCCGTCCTGATCGGCTTTACTTTGCTGGGCGGACTGCAACTGCTGTCGACCCTGCTGCTGCAATGGCTGGGCGGCCCTGGCATGATTTATCAGTTGTGCCTGATCGGCTCCTTCGCGGTGATCTCCGGCCTGATCGATTTGCCGTTCGACTATTACCGCCAGTTCGTGCTGGAAGCGTATTTCGGTTTCAACAAGATGACGCGCGCCCTGTTCTTCGTCGACGCCGTCAAGACCGGCCTGATCGGCGCCAGGCCAAGGGGGCGGTGCTGACGCATCGCAACCTG
>NZ_AJHH01000146.1 GCF_000256565.1 Herbaspirillum lusitanum P6-12
AGCCGGTCGCCAAGGGGGCGGTGCTGACGCATCGCAACCTGGTCGCCAACGTGCTGCAGGCGGAAGAATGGCTGATGCCGGCGCTCAAGCAGGGCGCCAAGCTGGACCAACTGGTGTTCATCTGCGCGCTGCCGCTGTATCACATCTTCGCGCTGACGGTGTGCAACATGCTGGGTACCCGCGAAGGCGCGCTCAACGTGCTGATCCCGAATCCGCGCGACATTCCGGGCTTCATCAAGGAGCTCGGCAAATACAAGGTCAACACCTTCCCGGCGGTCAACACGCTGTACAACGCACTACTGAACCATCCCGATTTCGCCAAGCTGGATTTCTCCGGCTATCGCTGCTGCGTCGGCGGCGGCATGGCGGTGCAGAAATCGGTGGCGGACAAATGGAAGAAGGTCACCGGCTGCCCGATCATCGAAGGCTACGGCTTGTCCGAAACCTCGCCGATCGCCAGCGCCAATCCCTGCACGATCAGCGACTACACCGGCACCATCGGCCTGCCGCTGCTGTGGGTGATCCTGCTGCTGATGGACCAGGCCGGGGCGCTGTGGTGGTTTTACGCATGGCTGGTGTGGAGCGGCTTCCAGCTGCTGATGCTGGTACTGTATCCGACCGTGATCGCACCGCTGTTCAACAAGTTCACGCCGCTCGACGACGACAGCCTGCGGGCGCGCATCGAGAGTCTGATGCAGCGTGTCGGCTTCGCGTCCAAGGGCTTGTTCGTGATGGACGGCTCCAAGCGCAGCGCGCACGGCAACGCTTATTTCTCCGGCTTCGGCGCGGGCAAGCGCATCGTGTTTTTCGACACGCTGCTGGCGCGCCTGGCGCCGCACGAAATCGAAGCGGTGCTGGCGCATGAACTGGGCCATTTCAAGCTCAAGCACATCGTCAAGCGCATCAGCGTGATGTTCGCGATTTCGCTGGCGTTCCTGGCGCTGCTGGGTTACCTCAAGGGTCAGGCGTGGTTCTACACCGGCCTGGGCGTGAACCCGCTGCTGTTCGGCAACAACGATGCGATGGCGCTGATCCTGTTCATGCTGGCGCTGCCGATTTTCACTTTCCTGCTGTCGCCGTTGTCGTCGCTGTCGTCGCGCAAGCACGAGTTCGAAGCCGATGCTTTCGCCGCCCAGCACACCAATGCGCAAGACCTGGTCTCGGCGCTGGTCAAACTGTACGAGGACAATGCCTCGACGCTGACGCCGGATCCGCTGCATTCCGCGTTCTACGATTCGCATCCTCCCGCCTCGCTGCGGATAGGAAAACTGCACGACAAACTGAACGCGGCACACTGAGGAGCACACCATGACACTGACAACCCAAACCCTGCTGACGCAAAAGAGCCAGCATCAGGTCGCCGCCTTCGACGATGCCGACATCCAGCAATACCTGCCGCTGGTGCCGGGCTGGACGCTGGAACAAGGCAAGCTGGTCAAGGCGTTTTCCTTCGAGGATTACCATGAGACGCTGGCGTTCGTGAATGCCATCGCCTACGTCATCCACGCCGAAGACCATCATCCGGAACTGGTCGTGACCTACAACCGTTGCGTGGCCAAGTTCGACACGCACAGCGTCAACGAAGGACGCGGCGGCTTGTCGATCAACGATTTCATCTGCGCCGCCAAGGTGGATGCGATTTTCCACCAGACGTTTTCCTGAGTATGGCTGCAAGTAAAAACACCACCGAAATCGGCACCATCATCGCTGCGCATGGCCGTCATTATCTGGCGCAAGTCGGCGAAGAAAAACTGCAATGCGTCACCCGCGGCAAGAAAAGCGACGTCGCGGTGGGCGACAAGGTCAACCTCAAACGCACCTCGGCGAATCAGGCCGTCATCGAATCCATCGACGAGCGCAAGACGCTGCTGTATCGCTCCGACCAATACAAATCGAAACTGCTGGCTTCCAATGTCACGCAACTGTTCATCGTGGTGGCGACGGAACCGGGGTTTACGGATGACCTGATTTCGCGCGCGCTGGACTCCGGCGCCGAAGCCATCTTCGTGCTGGAGA
>NZ_AJHH01000147.1 GCF_000256565.1 Herbaspirillum lusitanum P6-12
GTTGAAGGACTCCGGCGCCGAAGCCATCTTCGTGCTGGAGAACTTCGCCTGCACGCTTGCCAAGGTCATCGCCAACACCGACGTCAGGCACGTCGTGGTGGCGAGCATGGGCGAGATGCTGGGCGGGCTCAAGGGCGCCATCGCCAATCTGGTGGTGCGCCACGTCAAGAAGCTGGTGCCGCCGTTCTCGCTGCCGCAATCGATCACCTTCAAACAGGCCCTGTCGCGCGGCCACGGCAGGACGCCGGCGCCGATCGAAGTCGGTCATGACGACGTCGCCTTCCTGCAATACACCGGCGGCACCACCGGCGTCCGCACCCAAGGGGGCGGTGCTGACGCATCGCAACCTGGTCGCCAACGTGCTGCAGGCGGAAGAATGGCTGATGCCGGCGCTCAAGCAGGGCGCCAAGCTGGACCAACTGGTGTTCATCTGCGCGCTGCCGCTGTATCACATCTTCGCGCTGACGGTGTGCAACATGCTGGGTACCCGCGAAGGCGCGCTCAACGTGCTGATCCCGAATCCGCGCGACATTCCGGGCTTCATCAAGGAGCTCGGCAAATACAAGGTCAACACCTTCCCGGCGGTCAACACGCTGTACAACGCACTACTGAACCATCCCGATTTCGCCAAGCTGGATTTCTCCGGCTATCGCTGCTGCGTCGGCGGCGGCATGGCGGTGCAGAAATCGGTGGCGGACAAATGGAAGAAGGTCACCGGCTGCCCGATCATCGAAGGCTACGGCTTGTCCGAAACCTCGCCGATCGCCAGCGCCAATCCCTGCACGATCAGCGACTACACCGGCACCATCGGCCTGCCGCTGCCGTCGACCGAGTTCCAGATACTGGACGACGACGGCAAACCGGTGCCGCTCGGCCAGCCCGGCGAAATCGCGATCCGTGGTCCGCAAGTCATGGCCGGCTACTGGAATCGTCCTGACGAAACCGAAAAGGTCATGACGCCGGACGGCTTCTTCAAATCAGGCGACATCGGCATCATGGACGAACGCGGCTATACCCGCATCGTCGACCGCAAGAAGGACATGATCCTGGTCTCCGGCTTCAACGTCTATCCGAACGAAATCGAAGGCGTGGTCGCGGCCCATCCGGGCGTGCTCGAATGCGCCTGCGTCGGCGTCCCGGACGAGCACACCGGCGAAGCGGTCAAGCTGTTCGTGGTGCGCAAGGACAAGTCGCTGACTGCCGAGCAGCTGATGGCGTATTGCAAGGAGCAGTTCACCGGCTACAAGAAGCCGAAGTACATCGAGTTCCGCGATGAACTGCCCAAGACCAACGTCGGCAAGATCCTGCGCCGCGAATTGCGCGACGAGAAGAAGACCGAGAAGAAAGCGGCATGATTTTTGTCGTGTAATTTTTTCGCAGCAGAAATAAAAAACGCGACCTTCAAGGTCGCGTTTTTCATGGCCGCAAGATGGAGATCAGGTCTGCTTCCAGGCGCTGACGAAAGCATCGGCATTCTTCCTGACCTGCTCTGCCGTCATGCCGGGTTTGTACAACGCCGAGCCGAGGCCGAACGCAGAGGCGCCGGCCGCAGTGAATTCCTTCAGGCTGTCCGGCGTGATGCCGCCCACCGGCACCAGCATGACGCTGGCGGGAATCACGGCGCGCCAGGCCTTGACCACCACCGGTCCGAGCTGTTCGGCCGGGAACATCTTGAGAATATCCGCACCCGCTGCGAGCGCCGCGAAGGCTTCGGTCACGGTGGCCACGCCAGGCGCGCTGGCCAGGCCGGCGGCGGTGGCCGCGCGGATGACTTCGGGGTCGCTGTGCGGCATGACGATCAGCTGGCCCTCGGCGTCCTTGACCTGCAGCACCTGCGCCGGCGACAGCACGGTGCCGGCGCCGACCATGCAGTTGGCCGGCAGCACGTTGCGCAATACGCGGATGCTTTCGAACGGTTCGGGTGAGTTGAGCGGGACTTCGATGATGCGAAAGCCGGCATCGTACAAAGCCTGGCCGACCGCTTCGACTTCATCGGGACGAATGCCGCGCAGGATCGCGATCAGTCCGCATTGCTTCAGTGCTTCTTTCAACATGGTGTTTCTCCAGTGAGCCGGATGCTTTAGTTCAGCAGCCCGGCTTGTCGCGCGATCTTCCACAGGCCGCGTTCGGTGGCTTGCGCCGCGATATCGATGCGGGTCAGTTCATGCAGGTTCAGGGCGGTGCGGTAGCGCGCACACAGCTTGTCGTCGCCGATCAGGATGATGTGCGGCGCGGCGGTGCAGCCGGCATCTGCGCGCGTCGCTTTGAGCGCCGCGATTTCATGACCGATCAGCAGGCCCGACAGGTAATCCGGCTGGCCCGTTGCGTCGAGCTGGCCGACCAGTCCCAGCGTACGGCTGCTGAAGATGTTCGACAGTACGCCGGCGCGGCCGTCTTCCGAAGACGCAACACGCAGGCCGTGCTCGAAGGCGGCCGGATCGCCTTGTTCACGATGCTCCATGGTGCGGCCGAGAATGGTGTGCTGGCTCAGCGCTGCATAGACTTCGCCGGTCATGAAGGTGTCGAAATGGGTGATGATCCTGTTTTGCACGCGTACCCATTTCGAGTGCGTGCCGGGCAATCCGATCAGCACCTCGTCACCGCCTTGCCAAGTGTCGAGCGCGCCGACCACCTGGGTCTCTTCGCCGCGGATCACGTTCGGCAACGCTGCGCGTTGCAGCAGGCCTGGCACGATGTGGAGCGTGCGGCCGGCGCCGAGGTCGACGTGGGTCAGTTGCTTGCCGATGTCGGTCACGGCCAGCGGGATCTCGACGTAGCTCGCTTCACGCCAGCCTTGTGCGCTGCCGACCATGCCGGCGGCGATCAATGGTGTCGCAGGATCGCTTTGCAGCCAGTCGCCGCAGGCTTCGTCGAAGGCCTTGGCGAAGCCGGCCGCACGGCTGAAGTCGCCCTCGACCACCGGCAGATTCATGATGCCCCACGGCAGCCCGCGCTTGTCCAGCACGGCGCCATCCTCACCGAGACGATAGGCGCGCAGCGACGTGGTGCCCCAGTCGAGCGCGATGAGCCGGGTTGCAGTGGCGCTCATGACGTTCCCGACTTAGCGCGGCACCGGCGTCAGCAACGGCTTGCCGCTGAAGTGCGCCTGCAGGTTGTCGAACGCCAGGTCGGCCATGGCGGTGCGGGTGATCACGGTGCCGCTGGCCATATGCGGCGTCAGCGTGAGGTTCGGCAGCTTGGCGAGCGCTTCCGGCACGTTGGGTTCGTTCTCGAACACGTCGAGGCCGGCGCCGGCGATCCTGCCTTCCTGCAGGGCCTTGATCAGGGCAGCTTCATCGACCACCGAACCGCGCGCGACGTTGATCAGGAAACCCTTGGGACCGAGCGCGTCGAGCACCTCGGCATTGATCAGCGCGCGCGCGCGCGCGCCGCCCGGCATCGACAGCACCAGGAAATCGACTTCGCCGGCCAGCGTCTTGAGGTCGGCCACGTAGCGGTAGGGCACGTCGCTTTGCGGCGAACGGTTGTGATACGAAATCTCCATGTCGAAGGCGGCGGCGCGCCTGGCGATGGCCTTGCCGATGCGGCCCAGGCCGACGATGCCCAGACGCGAGCCGGTGACCTTGGTGGTCAGCGCGAACGGGCCTTTTTTCCATTCGCCGCTGCGCGCGAAACGGTCGGCGTCCACCACGCGGCGCGCGGTCGACAGCAGCAGGGTCATGGCGAAGTCGGCGACATCGTCGGTCAGTACGTCGGGCGTATTGGTCACTTCGATGCCGTGTTCGCGTGCAGCAACCCGGGGGGGGGGGGGGGGGGGGGTGGCGGCGGAATCAGCCGGCGTCG
>NZ_AJHH01000148.1 GCF_000256565.1 Herbaspirillum lusitanum P6-12
GATTTCGCGCGCGCTGGTGGCGGCGGAATCAGCCGGCGTCGACGCTCACATCGTCCTCAACAAGACCGACATCGTCGCTGCGTTGCCGAGGACGCGCGAACGGCTTGAGGTCTATCGCAAGCTGGGCTATCCGATCCACGAAGTCTCGGCAACGGCGCAACCCGAGGCGATCCACGCCACCATCATGCCCTTGCTGCAAGGCCAGACCACCATCCTGATCGGCCAATCCGGCATGGGAAAATCATCGATCATCAACCTGATCGTGCCGGATGCCGACATCGCCGTGCGCGAAATCTCCGCCGCACTCGACACCGGCAAGCACACCACCACCTTCACGCGGCTGTATGTGATGACGGACGATACGGCGATCATCGATTCACCGGGTTTTCAGGAGTTCGGCCTGTATCAGTTGAGCGAAGGCATGCTGGAGCGCGCCTTCCGCGAATTCGCTCCGCATCTCGGCCACTGCAAGTTCTACAACTGCCATCACCTGAGCGAGCCCGCTTGTGCGGTGCTGGCAGCAGTGGAAAGCGGCGAGATTGCGCGCATGCGGCATCAGTTGTACGTGCAATTGCTGCATGAGTCGTCGCAGAAGCTGTATTGATTGCGATCATCGCAACGTAAAAAAAACCGCTCAATCCCGAGCGGTTTTTTATTGTGCGCAACGACGATCAGAACTTGTAGGCCGCACTCAGCAAGGCGCTGCGCGGTGCGCCCGGCATGATCTGCGACAAGCCGGTCGAGGTCGGGTAATAGCTGCGGTTACTCAGGTTGGTGACGGCCAGGGTAAGTTCAACTTTGGGAAAACGGTAACCGGCCTTGGCATCCCAGCGCGTGTAAGCAGGCAGATCGAGCCGGTTGGCGACGTCGACATAGCGCGAACCTTCATAGATCACGCCCGCTTCCGCGAAGAAGCCCTGCACCGGCGCATAGCCGACGAACACACTGCCGTTGGCGCTGGAAACTCCGGCCGAACGCTTGCCTTGCACGCTGGCGCCGCAGGCCGCGCACGACTTCGCTTCAACGATGCGCGCGTTCTGCACGCTGAAGCCGCTGCGAATGAACCAGTCCGTCGCCAGTTGTCCGTTGACGCTCAGCTCGATGCCGCGGTTGCGCTCCAGTCCGGTCAGCACGAACAAGTCGGGGCTCGCGGAAACCTGGGTACGGCGGTTGTACAGATCGAGCTGGAATACGGCCAGCGTAGTGCTGATCCTCTTGTCGAACCAGTCGCTCTTGACGCCGAATTCCAGTTGCCGGCTGAATTGCGGATCGAGCGCGTTGACGTTGCTGCCGGTGTTCCCCGCCGTGCTGAGACTGATCGTGTCAGCGCCGCCGGATGGAATGAAGTTCTTGCTGTACGACGCATAGAAGCTATGCGCCGCCAGCGGCGACCACACCACGCCCAGGCGCGGATTGAGCGCCGCCGTGGTGCGCCGGCGCAATGG
>NZ_AJHH01000149.1 GCF_000256565.1 Herbaspirillum lusitanum P6-12
GGGCGCCGTTGTCCGGACGATTGCCGGGCGCCGTCAGCGACACCGTCGAGGCATTCGCGCGCCACAAGCGCGGATGACGGTTTTCATTGCTGTATTCGGCGCCGAGCAGCAACTGATGCTGCATGCTGCCGGCATCGAGCTTGCCTTCCAGTTCCAGATTGCTTTGCCAGTTGCGATGCTGCAGATCCTGTTGCCAGCGCGACCGCGTCACCCCGCTGTTGCCGGCGCCGGTCAGGCCGCCCGCGAAGGTGTTGTCAAAACGGCTGTCCAGATTGAGCAGGCTGAGGACGTTGCGGATTTTCCATTGCGCCTCAAGCTTGTGCTCGAAGGTCGAGCGGACGTAAGTGCTGGTGTCCTTGATGAAGTCGCGGCCGAGCGCGCCATAGGTCGTGGATTGCGGCGCCGGCGGCAAAAAGTACGTGCCGTTGGCGCGCCGGCCAGCCGGCATACCGCGATCGGGCACGCGTTCGAATTCGCTTTGCTCGAGCTGCAGCAGCCAGCTGGTGCGCTGGTTGTCCCACTTGATCGACGGCGCCAGATACTGCCGGGTGGTGTCGACGCCGTTACGGAAACTGCCGGCATGGTCGCGCCCGGCATTGATGCGCATGGCCCATTCTTCGGACAACACCTGGTTGACGTCGGCCGCCGCGCCGATGCGGCCATAGCTGCCGGTGTTCAGCCTGACGCTGCTTTGCACATCATGGCCCGGCTGCTTGCTGATGCGGTTGATCACCCCGCCGCCGCTGCCGCGTCCGTACAAGACGGCAGCCGGGCCCTTGAGCACTTCCACGCGTTCGATGTTGCCGAGGCTGCGCACGTATTGCGCGTCGTCGCGCACACCGTCGAGGAACACGTCTCCCGCGCCGGCAAAGCCGCGGATGCGGAATGAATCGAAGCGCGTATCGGAGGTGTTGGAGATACCCGGCACGCCGCTGAGCGCATCGGCCAGGGTCTGCCCGCCATAGGAGGCGACGTCTTCCACCCTGATGCTGTTGACGGTTTGCGGCACGTCGCGCAAGTCGGTGTCGGTCCTGGTGGCGGTATTGACGGAAGCCGGACGCGGATCGTAGTGGCTGCGCTTGCTGCGAATCTCGATGGCGGGCAAATCGACGGCTTCTCTCTCGGAGCCATCGGCCGCATAAGCGTAATCAAAGGAGGAAGCGATGGAACAAATGGTGATGGCAAGGGGCCGGAGGCGTGCGCCGCGACGGACAGGAAAAAAAGGCATGTTGATCACTCGACTGGTCTTTGAAAGAGGCGCAGTCTAATGACTTATGTTGAGAACAATTCTCAACAAATGCGAAAATCCTGAGAAAATCGCTGAGTACCGATCATCTCGTCGTGAATCTGAAAATGCCAACTGGAATTGATTTCAATAAATATCAAAATGACAATTCAATTTACACAATCGAGATCCCATTCCCGGACAACCGCCGACATACCTCTCAGTCCCCCCTTTCCGCGGCACACTGTCATCCCGCCCTCGACAAGCCTGCTTTTGGGTATCTTTTTAGCCCGAATCCCTTATAATTGAAGCAGTTACAACAATCGGCGGCAGGCGCCCACTGGCCGCCGTTTTTATTTATGGCAATCAAACACTACCTGCAGTTTTCCGACTTTACGCTTGATGAGTATGAGTACGTGATCGAACGGTCGCGTGTGATTAAACGCAAATTCAAAAACTACGAGCCGCATCATTCGCTGGCCGATCGCACGCTGGTCATGGTCTTCGAAAAGAATTCCACACGCACCCGCCTGTCCTTCGAAGCCGGTATGCACCAGCTCGGCGGCGCGGCGATCTACCTCAACACCCGCGACAGCCAGCTCGGCCGCGGCGAGCCAATCGAAGACGCCGCACAGGTGATGTCGCGCATGTGCGACGTCATCATGATCCGCACCTTCGGCCAGGAAATCATCGACCGCTTCGCCGCCTACTCGCGCGTGCCGGTCATCAACGGCCTGACCAACGAACACCATCCCTGCCAGGTGCTGGCCGATGTATTCACCTACATCGAGCAGCGCGGTTCGATCCGGGACAAGGTCGTAGCCTGGATCGGCGACGCCAACAACATGCTGTATTCGTGGCTGCAAGCCGCCGAAGTCTTCGGCTTCCACGTCAATGTCTCGACGCCCAAGGGTTACGACATCGACCAGAAGCTGGTCAGCCCCGGCCACCAACGCTACACCTTCTTCGCCAATCCCGCCGACGCCTGCCAGGACGCCGATCTGGTCACGACCGACGTCTGGACCAGCATGGGTTACGAAGACGAAAACGCCGCCCGCCTGAAAGCCTTCGACGGCTGGATCGTCGATCAGGCCAAGATGGCGCGTGCACGCAAGGACGCCTTGTTCATGCATTGCCTGCCGGCGCACCGCGGCGAGGAAGTTGCCGCCGAAGTCATCGACGGCCCCCAATCCGTAGTCTGGGAAGAAGCCGAGAACCGCTTGCACGTGCAAAAGGCCTTGCTCGAATATCTCGTCCTGGGGAAAGTGGCATGATCGACCATACCGGCTTTACACCTACGGATTACGACCGCAGCAAGGCGTTTTATACGCAGGCATTCGCGTCCATTGGCTACACCTTGCTGATGGAGTTGGCCGCTTCGATCACCGGCGGCACCGACGTTGCTGGTTTCGGCGAAGCGCCCAAGCCCGATTTCTGGCTGGCGCGCGCCACTGCCGACAAGCCGGCGCACAGCCCGACGCTGCATTTCGCCTTTCGCGTGAACACCCGCAGCGCAGTGGATGCGTTTTACCGGGCGGCCCTGCAGGCCGGTGGCAAGGACAACGGCGCTCCCGGCATCCGCGCGCATTACCATCCTGATTACTACAGCGCCTTCGTCCGCGATCCGGACGGGCACAACATCGAAGTTGTCTGCCACGACGCGGCATAATTACGCGCAAGTAAATTCACTCCATCCGTCATCACTAGCCACTACGAACATCATGTCCAACATCCTGCAATCCGTTCCGGTCAACGAAAAAGTCGGCATCGCCTTCTCCGGGGGCCTCGATACCAGCGCCGCGCTGACCTGGATGCGCCAGAAAGGCGCCGTTCCTTACGCTTATACCGCCAACCTGGGTCAACCGGACGAGCCTGACTACGACGCCATTCCGAAGAAGGCATTGCAGTACGGCGCGGAACTGGCGCGACTGATCGATTGCCGCGAACAACTGGCCAACGAAGGCATCGCCGCGCTGCAAAGCGGCGCTTTCCACATCTCGACCGCCGGCGTGACTTACTTCAACACCACGCCGCTGGGTCGCGCCGTCACCGGCACCATGCTGGTCGCCGCGATGCGCGAAGACAACGTCGACATCTGGGGCGACGGCAGCACCTTCAAGGGCAACGACATCGAGCGTTTCTACCGCTACGGCCTGTTGGTCAACCCCAACCTGCGCATCTACAAGCCATGGCTGGACAACACATTCATCGACGAACTGGGCGGCCGCAAGGAAATGTCCGAGTTCATGATCAAGTCCGGCTTCGACTACAAGATGTCGGTGGAGAAGGCCTACTCGACCGACTCCAACATGCTCGGCGCGACGCACGAAGCGAAAGACCTGGAATTCCTCAACAGCGGCATCAAGATCGTGCAACCGATCATGGGTGTGGCGTTCTGGCGCGACGACGTCGCCGTCAAGGCGGAAGAAGTCACCGTGCGCTTCGAAGAAGGCCGTCCGGTCGCGCTGAACGGCAAGACCTTCGACAACATGACCGACCTGATCCTGGAAGCCAACCGCATCGGCGGCCGTCACGGCCTCGGCATGAGCGACCAGATCGAAAACCGCATCATCGAAGCCAAGAGCCGCGGCATCTATGAAGCGCCGGGCCTGGCCCTGTTGTTCATCGCCTACGAGCGCCTGATCACCGGCATCCACAACGAAGACACCATCGAGCAATACCGCGACAACGGCCGCAAGCTCGGCCGCCTGCTGTATCAAGGCCGCTGGTTCGATTCGCAGGCCATCATGCTGCGCGAAACCGCACAACGCTGGGTCGCACGCGCCATCACCGGCGAAGTCACCGTCGAACTGCGCCGCGGCAACGACTACTCGATCCTCAACACTGAGTCGGCCAACCTGACTTACCAGCCGGAACGCCTGACCATGGAAAAGGGCGAAGGCGCCTTCACGCCGCAAGACCGTATCGGCCAATTGACCATGCGCAACCTCGACATCATCGACACGCGTCAGAAGCTGGCGATCTACCAAAGCACCGGTCTGCTGGCGACCAGCAATGCGGTGTCGCTGCCGCTGCTGGAAAAAGACAAGAACGCAAAGTAATCACGCAACCAATCAACGAAAACCAGACAACATGACGACTCAATTCGACAACGTTACCGTCCTGAAAAAGGGCAATGTTTATTTCGACGGCAAGTGCGTTTCGCACACCGTGATTTTTGCTGACGGCACCAAGAAGACGCTGGGCGTAATCCTGCCCTCGTCGCTGACGTTCAACACCGGCGCACCGGAAATCATGGAAATCAACGGCGGCAGCTGCAACGTCCGCCTGAAGGGCGAAGACGCCTGGAAGACCTACGCAGCCGGCACCAGCTTCAACGTCCCGGGCGACTCCAGCTTCGAGATCGAAGTGACGGAGACTGTGGATTACGTCTGCCATTTCGGCTGATCAAGCTGCTCTGCAATAAAAAACGCGGCCGGGGAAACCTGGCCGCGTTTTTATTTGCGTGTCGATTGTGCGAGCGCCGGAAGGATCAGATGAACACCGGCTCCGGTTCCAGCTTCACGCCGAATTTGGCCTGTACATCCGCCTGGATCGCCTGCGCCAGCGCGGCGATTTCCCTGCCGCTGGCGCCGCCTTTGTTGACCAGCACCAGCGCCTGCTTTTCATACACGCCCGCCGCGCCCAGCGACCTGCCCTTCCAGCCGCACTGATCGATCAGCCAGCCGGCAGCCAGCTTGTATCCGCCGTCGGGCTGGGCATAGCTCACCAGTTGCGGATGTTGCGCCAGCAAGGATTCGCGCTGTTGCGCCGGCACAATGGGGTTCTTGAAGAAGCTGCCGGCGTTGCCGATCTGCGCCGGATCCGGCAGCTTGCGCGTACGAATCGCAATCACTGCGCCGGCAATGTCGCGCGGCGACGGTACGGTGATTTGTCGCGGCGACAATTCCTGCATGACGTCGGCATAATTCATGTTGGCTTGCCATTGCTTGGGCAAGGCAAACGTCACGTCGAGCACCACCGCGCGGTCGCGCAATTCCTGTTTGAAGATGCTGTCGCGGTAAGCAAACCGGCACGCCGCGTTACCCAGCGTGAAAGTCTTGCCGTCGATGAAATCGAAAGCCGTCAGGCTGTGGAAGCGATCCTTCACTTCAACGCCGTAAGCGCCGATATTCTGGATCGGCGCCGCGCCGACGCTGCCGGGGATCAGGGACAGGTTCTCCAGTCCGCCCAGGCCGAGGTCCAGCGACCATTGCACGAAACGATGCCAATTCTCCCCCGCCGCCGCCGTCACGTAGACGAAATCTTCATCCTCGTTGACGATACGCATGCCGGCGCCGCGCATGTGCAGCACCAGCCCGGCAAAGTCCTGCGTCAGCAGCAGATTGCTGCCGCCACCGAGGACCAAACGCGGCAACATCGACAACTCCTTGTCGTTTTTTACCGCGAGCAAGGTATCGACGTCGTCGACCGGCAAATAAACGGCGGCCTTGGCGTCGATGCCGAAGGTATTGAGATGGCGCAGGGAGAAATCGCGCTGAACTGGAATGGGAAACATAAGCGCAGGATTATAGCGTGTCGGGGTATTGAGTCCACCTCCAGGAACGGCGCGGGCATAGCCGCAATCCCGGTTGTCCGTTAAAATCACGTCTTTCGGGTGCAAGCGCCTTATCTTCGCTTTGCGCGCACCCACAGGACATAAAGGAAATCGCCATGCCATCGTTTGATACCGTCTCCGAAGCCAATCTGGTTGAAGTCAAGAATGCCGTCGAGCAATCCAACAAGGAAATCACCACCCGCTTCGACTTCAAGGGCAGCGACGCCCGCGTCGAACAAAAGGAACGCGACCTGACCGCTTACGCCGACTCCGAATTCCAGCTCGGCCAGGTGCGCGACGTGCTGACCAACAAGATGACCAAGCGCAATGTCGACGTGCGTTTCCTCGACCACGGCAAGATCGAGAAAATCGGCGGCGACAAGGTCAAGCAGGTGATCAAGGTCAAGAACGGCATCGAGACCGAAGATGCGAAGAAGATCGTGCGCGTCATCAAGGACAGCAAGATGAAGGTGCAGGCCAGCATCCAGGGCGACGCCGTACGCGTGACCGGCGCCAAGCGCGACGACCTGCAAGCCGCCATGGCGATGCTGCGCAAGGAGATCAAGGATCTGCCGCTGGAATTCAACAACTTCCGCGACTGACGTTTATTGTCAGGACGAATAAAAACGCCGGCATGATGTGCCGGCGTTTTTTATTGCAGTGTGCTTCCCCGCGCAATCAGCCGCACTGCATCTTCTGCTCCTTGCTCATCTTTTCCATCCCTTCCTTGATCTCGGCCGGCGACAGGTCGCGCTGAT
Organism: Herbaspirillum lusitanum P6-12; assembly: GCF_000256565.1. GTDB lineage: Bacteria > Pseudomonadota > Gammaproteobacteria > Burkholderiales > Burkholderiaceae_D > Herbaspirillum > Herbaspirillum lusitanum. The sequence continues at coordinate 6,542 of NZ_AJHH01000149.1, forward strand.
GGGTGGCTACCGACCAGCGATGGCCGAACGGGTCTTCGAGCTGGCCGTAGCGGTCGCCCCAGAACATATCGGCCAGCGGCATCGTCACCTTGGCGCCGGCAGACTGCGCCTGGGCGAACACGGCATCAGCGTCTTCCACATAGAGATGGATGGTGACCGGCGAACCGCCCAGCATCAGCGGACCGCGCGAGCCCCACTCAGGCATTTCGTCGACCAGCATCAACGAGGAATCGCCGATGCGCACCAGCGCGTGCATGAGCTTGCCGCCCGGCCCCGGCAGCCGCGCCAGTTCAACGGCGCCGAAAGCCTGTTTGTAAAATTCGATGGCTTGCGCGGCGCCCCCGGCGCAAACGAGATGCGGCGTCAGCGCATGCATGCCATCGGGGATCGCCTTGACTTGAGAAGAAGTGGCCATGCTTGTCTCCTTTTTGATGAAATCGGGACGCTCATTGTGCACCCTGCATCTCAAAAATCAAGTTGACGGAAAGCCAAGCCGAGATGCGGTGCCGAAATGAAAAAAAGCCCCGACATGCGGGGCTTCCTGTTCTGCTTGCAAGCACAGCTCATCAACGCGCCGAGCTTACTCCTTGTCGCCGATCAGACGACGTTGCCTGACCGCATCCGCCAGACCTTGCAGCACGCCCAGGCTTTCTTCCCAGTCGATGCAACCGTCGGTCACGGACTGGCCATAGGTCAGTTCCTTGCCCGGCACCAGGTCCTGGCGACCGGCAACCAGGTTCGACTCGACCATCACGCCGACGATGCGCGAATCGCCGCCGGCTATCTGGCCGGCGATATCGGCGCAGACCGGGATCTGGTTCTCCGGCTTCTTCGAGCTGTTGGCGTGCGAGGCATCGATCATCAGGCGCGCCGCCAGACCGCTCTTGGCGATGTCCTGGCAGGCTGCTTCCACGCTGGCGGCATCGTAGTTCGGCGTCTTGCCGCCGCGCAGGATGATGTGGCAATCCTCATTGCCGGCGGTCGAGACGATGGCCGAGTGGCCGCCCTTGGTGACCGACAGAAAATGGTGAGGCTGCGATGCGGCCTTGATCGCATCGACGGCAATCTTGATGTTGCCGTCGGTGCCATTCTTGAAACCGACCGGGCACGACAGGCCCGAAGCCAGTTCGCGATGCACTTGCGATTCGGTGGTGCGTGCACCGATGGCGCCCCAGCTGATCAGGTCGGCGATGTATTGCGGGCTGATCACGTCGAGGAATTCGGTGCCGGCCGGCAGGCCCAGCTCGTTGATGTTCAGCAGCAGCTCGCGCGCGGTGCGCAGGCCGTCGTTGATGCGGAAGCTGTTGTCCATGTACGGATCGTTGATCAGGCCCTTCCAGCCGACCGTGGTGCGCGGCTTTTCGAAGTAGACGCGCATGACGATCTCCAGCTCGCCCTTGAAGCGCTCGCGCTCGACCACCAGGCGGCGCGCGTACTCCATCGCGGCCTTGGTGTCGTGGATCGAACAGGGGCCGATTACGACCATGACGCGATCGTCCTGGCCGTGCAGGATGCGATGCAAGGCGGTACGGCATTCAGCCGTCGTGCTCTCGACTTTTTCGCTGCCGCCGAATTCACGGATCAGATGCGATGGGGGTGTCAGTTCTTTCATTTCTCGGATACGTAGATCGTCGGTGCGCGGCATTTTTTCTCCTGATTGCAATCTGAATTGGATGAATTCGAATGGGTAAAAAAAAACCGCCATCACTGGCGGTTTTTTAGAAATTCGGTTTGGTCTCTACTTACGAACGCTTACCGCTTTTCACCGCCGTGGGGCTGGAATAGCTAAAGTAAAAATAAAAGAAGTAAGCGCGGGCGAAAGACATTGTGTTCTATGCGAATAGTCGTTAATTACAACAGAAAACGATAATGCAACAATTTTCCGGTTTTGGCAACACCAGTCATTAATTTTTCACAAAAACCGCATTGAATGACGTTTTCTTGCATTTAAACCGTCACTCAATGCCTTCAACGCACAATTTATGCCGTACCGCCCACCGTGACGCCATCAATGCGCAAGGTCGGCTGACCGACGCCGACCGGCACGCTCTGGCCTTCTTTACCGCATACGCCGACGCCGGAATCGAGCTTCATGTCGTTGCCGATCAGGGAAACGCGGTTCAGCACGTCAGGACCGTTGCCGATCAGCGTGGCGCCTTTGACCGGATAGGAAATCTTGCCGTTTTCGATCATGTAGGCTTCGCTGGCCGAGAAGACGAACTTGCCGTTGGTGATGTCGACCTGGCCGCCGCCGAAGTTGACGGCATACAAACCGTTCTTCACCGAGGCGAGGATTTCTGCCGGGTCCTTGTCGCCGGCCAGCATGTAGGTGTTGGTCATGCGCGGCATCGGCAGATGCGCAAACGATTCGCGGCGGGCATTGCCGGTCACCGGCATCTTCATCAGGCGCGCGTTCATGGTGTCCTGGATGTAGCCCTTCAGGATGCCGTCTTCGATCAGCGTGGTGCATTGGGTCGGATTGCCTTCGTCGTCGATGTTGAGCGAACCGCGGCGATCGGCGATGGTGCCGTCATCCACCACGGTGACGCCCTTGGCGGCGACGCGCTCGCCGATGCGGCCGGAGAAGGTGCTTGAGCCCTTGCGATTGAAGTCGCCTTCGAGGCCGTGACCGATGGCTTCGTGCAACAGGATGCCGGGCCAGCCCGGTCCCAGAACGACGGTCATCGGACCAGCCGGCGCGGGACGCGCGTCGAGGTTGACCAAGGCGGTGGAAACCGCTTCGGAGGCGTATTTTTCCAGCAGCTCGTCGCTGAAGTAAGCATAGCTGTAGCGACCACCGCCGCCGCTGCTGCCCATTTCTCGGCGACCGTTCTGTTCGGCGATGACGGTGATCGACACACGCACCAGCGGGCGGATGTCGGCGGCGATGATGCCGTCGCTGCGCGCCACCAGCACGACGTCGTATTCTCCGGCCAGGCTGGCCATGACTTGCACGACGCGCGGATCCTTGGCGCGGGCGATGCGTTCGATGCGTTCCAGCAGATTGACCTTGGCGGTGGCGTCCAACGAAGTCAGCGGATCGTGCGGCAAGTACAGCGAACGGCCGCCGTTGGGCTGCATGCTGCCGGCGATCTTGACGCGGCCTGCGCCCTGGCGACCGATGGTGCGGGTTGCCGCAGCGGCATCGAGCAGGATGGATTCCGAAATTTCATCCGAATACGAGAACGCCGTCTTGTCGCCCGACACGGCACGCACGCCGACGCCCTGGTCGATGGAGAAGCTGCCGGTCTTGACGATGCCCTCTTCCAGGCTCCAGCCCTCGCTCTTGGTGAACTGGAAATACAGGTCGGCGTAATCGACCTTGTGCGTAAACATGGTGCCCAGTGTTTTCAGCAACTTGGCTTCGTCCAGGCCGAACGGCGTGAGCAGGACATCGCGTGCAATACCGAGCGCGCTGAGATTGGGTTCGAATGTTTTCATGAATGATTTATTTAATTTACAGCAACTTATTGACGCTCAGAGCTTGCGGTGCCTGAGCGCAGGCAGGCTTTCACGTACGTATTGTAGACGATGGGGGTCGATGTCGCCGATAACAAGGCCTTCGCCTTCCGGCAGCACGCTGACGATTTCGCCCCACGGGTCGATCAGCATGCTGTGGCCCCAGGTGCGGCGACCGTTGACGTGCTTGCCGCCTTGCGCCGACGCCAGGATGTAACACTGGTTCTCGATTGCGCAGCAGGGTTTCCCAATGCGCCTGGCCGGTGGTGTGGGTGAATGCGGCCGGCACCACGATCAGCGCGCAGTCCCCCATGGCGCGGTACAGCTCGGGGAAACGCAGGTCGTAGCAGATCGACAGGCCGACCTTGCCGAACGGCGCGGTGAAGCTGCCCACTTCGTTGCCGAAGACGATGGTGCGCGCTTCGTCATAAGCCTCTTCGCCGCGCACGAAACTGAACAGGTGGATCTTGTCGTAGCGCGCCACGCGGCGGCCGGCGGGGTCGTAGACCATCGTCGTGTTGAGCACCTTGTCGGCTTCATCGGAGGCCATCGGCAGGGTGCCGCCGATCAGCCAGACCTTGAACTCGCTCGCCAGCGCCATCATGAAATCCTGGATCTTGCCGACATCGGTCTGCTCGGCATGCGCGAGCTTGGCTTTTTCGTGCATGCCCATGATGGGCCAGTATTCCGGCAACAGCACCAGTTGCGCGCCCTGCCCTGCGGCTTGTCCGACCAGCCGGCGCGCAGCGGCGAAATTCTCTTCGACCTCGGGCGTCGACACCATCTGTATCGCCGCGACTTTGTACGTTTCGTTCATGTCAGCCTCGCTGGAATTCGGTTGCGCCGGAACACGGCATAACTCGGGGATGCCTTGTGAATATTGTATGAATATTATTTTGCGGCAGGTTTGCTGTTGACGTCTGCGCTGCGTTCCTGCTTGACGACCAGCGGGTCGCTCCAGGACCCGGTTACATTATATTCAAAGGTCAGCGTCTTCATCAGCGGGTTGCGCAGGAACAGTTGCGCCAGGTAAGTGCCGACCCCGACCACCGGATTGATCGCCAACGCCACCAGCGACGCCGTGCCGAGGTTGACCTCGGGAATCACCACCAGATGCAGGTTCTGGGTTTCCTTGGCGATGTCGGCGGAACCGTTCATCAGCACCGATGCCGCCACGCCGGTCATCTTGAGATTGTCGGTGGTGGCGATGCCCTGTGCAATCGACGCGGTGCCGACGATATTGTCGAAAGCAAAGCCCTCGGAAAATACATCGCGAAAATCCAGCGCCAGCCGACGTGGCAAGGCTTGCAAGTTGAGCACGCCGAGCAGCTTGGCCGCGCCCGGATCGACCTTGAGGAATTGCCCCGAATGCATGTCCATGTGGAGCTGCCCGCTCAGGCTCGGAATATCCAGCGAATACGGCAAACCCTTCCAGCTGACATCGCCGTCGAGCTGTCCCTTGCCGCCGCGCACCACGCCGGCGAAACCGAAGCGCTCCAGCAGCTTGCCGGCATCGTTGATGTCCAGCGCATAGGTCAGGTTGGAGGTATTGTTGCGACCGAACGCCATCCAGTTGCCGGCGGCGCGCAGCTCGGCGTCGGGATTGATCAGCGTGAGCTTGTTGATGCGCCATTCGTTGCCGACGCTGACGCGCACGTTGTGGGCGTTGAGTTCGAGGCGGCCGAGCTTCTTGCCGAACAGGCGGAAGTCTTCCGCCACGATGTCGAGCGCCGGAATGCGGCTGGCGCTGTTGGCGTTGGTATTGTCGGCTGCATCGGCGTTATTTTCCAGCAGGTCGGCAGGATCGGTGCCGGCGCCCTTCTGGATGTTCAGCGTGGCCAGGCGGGCCGTGACGCGGCCCAGTCCGCGACCGCTGCCCGACTCGCTCCAGGTGGCGTAGCCGGTGGCCTGGTCGGAAGAAATGTTCACCTGCCAGGCTTTGTTCTGATGCGAGGCGCCCAGCACGACGTTGTCGAGCTTCTTGCCCATCAGCAGCAATTCGCTGGTGCGCCCGGCGATCACATCCGGTTCGAGATAGGCGCTCAGGCCCGGATCGGGAGCGCCTTCGCTGCCGTCGGCCTGCTTCAGCATGGCGGCGCGGAAACTCACCCACTGATCGATGTTGATCGATTTTGCACTGGCATAAATTGCCAGGCCGCTGTCCGGTTGCGGCGCCGCCTGGCCGAAGCCGATGCCGCCGCTCAGCACCTGCCAGTCGGCTTTTCCAAGCACCTTCTGGCGCTGATAGCGCGCAGCCAACACCGAACTGAGCGACAGTTTGATTTCATCGCGCTGGAGCAAGGGATCGACGGACGGCATGCCGATGATTTCAAACTTCAGCGGCCAGCTTTCGCCGGCGGCCTTTTGCATCGGCGCCGGCAAGTCCACCGCCATGCCTTGCAGGCTGGATTCGATGGTGATTTCCGGCAAATGCTGGCGCACGGCGATGGTCGCGGTATAGCGCGAGGCGCCGTTCAGACGACCCAGCAAACGCTGCAGCACGGGTTCGCTGTAGGCCTTGCGCAAGCCATCGGCGGTGATCGCGCCGTCGACCTTGACCAGCGTAGTGCCGTCACGCTGGGTGCCGCCCGCCGCCGTGATCGGCTCATTGAGGAACACGCCCTTGAGGCCGTTCAGGTTGAAGCCCTTTTCATTGAACTCGAGCTTGCCGTTGGTACGGTAGATGGTCGGCAGTCCGGCCAGCAGTGCGACGTCGTTGTTGAGGAATTGCAGTGCGCCGTCGACCTTGGCGTCGATCATGTGATGCAGCGGCAACTGGAACTTCAATTGCAGTTTGGCGTTGCCGGTGGACTGGCTGTCTTCGGTGAAATTGCCGATCCAGTGCGCCACCGGACTGTCCTTCACATAGCGCAGGAAGTCCGGCATCGCGCCGGCGGCGTTGCCGTCGATTTCCAGCGACGATTCGGCATTCAGCAAATCGGGAATGACGGCTTTCACGTCTGACACGGCGACGCCGTGGGTCTTGCCGGAGTCGGCCGCAATTTCCAGTCGCGTGCGGTCGATCGTGATGCTGCCCCTGACGTCTTCCAGCAGCGGCCACTCCGGCGACTTGCCGTCCTTGCCGGTGTGCGACGGCGCATAGTTGATCTTGAGCTTGTCGAACTTGCCGGAGACCTTGAATTCACCAGGATTCTTGCTGCCCGGCTTGACGTTGCGGAACGGGAAGTCGGCCAGGTCGCCGCGCGCGCGCGCGCGCGCGCGCG
>NZ_AJHH01000150.1 GCF_000256565.1 Herbaspirillum lusitanum P6-12
TGCCCCGCTGATCCAGTCCATCGCAGGCTTGGCGGTGTGCAACGGCAGGTAGCGCGACAGCTTCTGCAGATCGAAGCGCGACAATTTTGCTTTCAGGTCGATGACGCCGGGCGACTTGCCTTGCAGCGGCAGCGTGTGGGTGCCGCTGAGCGTGCCGGCCGCGCTGTCCTGCGCGAATTCGAGATTGTCGATGTGGAACTGCAGGATTTCGTTCTTCTGGATTTCCCAATGGCTTTGCAGGTTCAGCTTGTCGAACGGCATGGCGGCGTCGGCGAACAAGGCCGGCAGTTGCAGCGCGACATCCTGCGACGCCAGGCTCAGTTTGCCGCCGCGCTCGGTGGCGTCGATCTGTCCGTCCAGATTGGCAAAGCCGGGGATCGCCGGCGCACCGCCTGCGGCTGCATGCCGAGGCCGCTGAAAGCACCGCGGAGGCGATAGGCGCGCACGTCAGGATAGCTGCCTTCCCATTGCACCGAAAAATCCTTGAGCTGGCCGTGCGGCGCCAGGTCGGCCAGCAGCTTGTGCTGCGACGGCGTCAGCGGCAGGCGGCTGCCGAGGTCGGAAAGAATCGCGAGATCGAGCAGTTGCGCTTCCACCGTCATCTTTTCAGGACGGAAGCGCGTGGCCGGTTCGAATACTTCGAAAATCGTGGTCGGCGGCAGCGCGAAGCCGTCGTCGGTCTCCAGGGAGAAATTGCTCAGCGTCAGCTTGTGGCCGTTGGCGCCGAAAGTCGGAATGCCGTCCTGCAGGTCGGGCGCGTAGATTTCGCTGCCGGACACCCGGCCGCTGACGCGCGCCAATTGCAGCGGTTCAAGTTTTTTATCCAGCCGCGCCGACAGATTGGTCAGGCTGAGGTCGGCGGTGAAGTTGGCGATCTTGTTGTGATCGAGGTCCAGCCAGGCGCGCACCGAGCCGCGGCCCTGGTTCAGTTCCAGCGGATAGTCGACGTAGGCCTTCCAGACGGCCAGGTCGGTGTTGCTCACGTCGGCGTACAGGGTGCCCTTCCAACGCGTCACGTCGGAGATTTTGCTGGCGAAACTGGGGTGGTAAAAATTTGCGCGCACATCGAGCGGCGCGGCATAGTCGGCCGGCGGCGTCGCCTTCAGCGCCATC
>NZ_AJHH01000151.1 GCF_000256565.1 Herbaspirillum lusitanum P6-12
AGCGCGGCCTGTCCGGCGCTGTCGTGGATCACGACTTCACTCAGTTCCAGCTGCGGCCGCAATCCGCGCCAGGAAGCGTCGATGTCGGCAATGGTGACCGGACGACCGACGGCGCGCGTGGCGATCTTTTCGATGTCGCCCTTGTAGCTGTCGATCTCGGGGAGGATGCCGTAGCGCAGCGTCAGGAACAGCGCGCAGAACAAGAAATAGGCCAGCACCAGCAGCTTGAAGACGAACCCGATGACGCGGCGCGTGGCGCTGCCCAGATGGCAATAGGCGCCTCTGACCCCACTCCACGCGGTACGCCAGGCGGCAGCGCGACGGCCGGTCGGCGGGATAGCGTCGTTTTGGTCTTCGGACATCAGGGGCAAGAGGAAAAACTCACGGTAGAATGAAACAAACGTCGTAGCCCGGCATCATCGCATGGAAGCGTGGTTTGACCTAGAGGACGGAGGCCCGTTTTCGTGGAGGAAAACCCCGGCTTTACCATCTTTAACCTCGTATCCAACCCGATATCCTGACAATTTGTGACTAACTCCCTTCTCGACAGCATGACGGCTTCCCGGTTCCTGGCCCGTTGGGCCAATGCCGATGCGGCGCGCCCCGCCCAACTGGCGGAATTCTCGCAATTATCCCTGAACCGTGCGGTTTTCGAGCGCGTTTTACAAAATGACATGAATACCGCTCGCGCGCCGGAAACAGGTGGGGGTGGAGGCGTGGGTACGGCGGCGGCGCTCAACGGCCCGATGCGGCGGCTGCGCAACCTGATCGTCTGCACGCTGATCGAACGCGACCTGAGCGGCAAGGCCGATCTGGCCGAAGTGGTGCGAACCATGAGCGAATTCGCCGACTTCGCGGTCCAGACCCATCTGCAGGCGCTGATGCAGGAAATGACCGCGCTGTACGGCATGCCGATCGGCGAGGAATCGGGCAGCGAACAGGAAATGATCGTGCTCGGCATGGGCAAGCTCGGCGGCGGCGAACTCAACGTGTCTTCCGACATCGATCTGATCTTCGTCTATCCGGAAGATGGCGACACACTTGCCGGCCAACCCGGCCAGCGCTCCCTGTCGAACCATGAATTCTTTATCCGGCTGGGCAAGAAGCTGATCGCCGCGCTGTCCGAGATCACCGCCGACGGCTTCACCTTCCGCGTCGACATGGCGCTGCGTCCCAACGGCGGCTCCGGCCCGCTGGTGGCCAGCCACAACATGGTCGAGGAATACCTGATCCGCCAGGGCCGCGAATGGGAGCGCTACGCCTGGACCAAGGCCCGCGCGCTGACCGGCAAGGATAGCGACATCGCCGCGCTGGAAGCCATCAGCCGGCCGTTCATCTACCGACGCTATCTCGACTTCGGCTCGATCGACGCGCTGCGCTCGATGCACGCGCAGATCCGTGCCGAAGTCAAACGCCAGGAATCGCTGCACCCGGAACGCAGCAACAACGTCAAGCTGGGTCGCGGCGGCATCCGTGAAATCGAATTCACCAGCCAGGTGTTCCAGCTGATCCGCGGCGGCCGCGACCCGGAACTGCGTGACCGCTCCACCCGCGCCACGCTGCGCACGCTGGCCGACAAGAACCTGCTGGCGCCGGACGTGGTCGCGCAATTGCTGGAGGCGTACACTTTCCTGCGCAATCTCGAACATCGCCTGCAATACCTGGAAGACGCGCAAACCCACACGTTGCCGGTCAACGACAGCGATCAATTGATCGTCGCCCAGATGATGGGCTACGCCGACGTCGCCGCGCTGCTGGCCGAACTGGAACGCCATCGCCGCATCGTGGCCGGGCAATTCGACACCATCTTCAGCGACAAGCAAGGCGGCAACAACACCGACGACCGCGCGGACTCGGAAGGCGACGGCGCCGTCTGCGAACTCAACGATGGCGAGAGCGCAGAGTCGATCGCCGATACGCTCACGCTGCTCGGCTACGACGACGTCGACGGCGCTGCCCAGCGCGTGCTGGCGACGCTGCAGTCGCCACGCCTGCAATCGCTGCCGGAAGCCAGCCGCACGCGGCTGATGACGCTGATCAATGCGGCGCTGCCGATCATCGGCGCAATGCCCGACAAACGCCTGCCGACCTTGCGCCGGCTGTTGGATTTTTTCGAAGCGATTGCCCGCCGCGCCGCCTATCTGGCGCTGTTGACCGAATATCCGCATGCGCTTACACGGGTCATCCGCATGATGGCCGCCAGCGACTGGGCAGCCCAATACCTGACCCAGCATCCGATCCTGCTCGACGAATTGCTGGACGACCGCAACCTCAAGGCGCCGCCCGACTGGCCGGCGTTCACCCAGGATTGCCAGCGCCAGCTCGACACGGCGCCTGGCGACACCGAACGGCAAATGGACATCCTGCGCGAAGTCCATCACGCGCAACTGTTCCGGCTGCTGGCCCAGGATCTGGAAGGCGAACTCAGCGTAGAGCATTTGGCCGACCACTTGTCGGCGTTGGCTGACATCTTGGTCGCCGCCACCATCCAGGCGGTCTGGCAGACCATCGCCAACCGCCATCGCGAAGTGCCGCAATTCACCGTGATCGCCTATGGCAAGCTGGGCGGCAAGGAGCTCGGCTACGTGTCCGACCTCGACGTGGTGTTCCTCTACGACGACGACGATCAGGAAGCGCCCGGCCTGTACGCCAAACTGGCGCAGCGCTTCATCACCTGGATGACGTCGCACACGCCGGCCGGCACGCTGTTCGACATCGACATCGCCCTGCGTCCGGACGGCGCCAGCGGCCTGTTGGTCTCGCCCTTGTCTTCCTTCGAGAAATACCAGCTCAATGCGGCCTGGATCTGGGAACACCAGGCGCTGACGCGGGCGCGCTACTGCGCCGGCGACACCGGCATCGGCAATCGTTTCGAAGCCTTGCGTGAAGACTTGCTGCGGCAGGAACGCGACCCGCAGAAACTGACCCAGGAAGTGCTCGGCATGCGCATGAAGATGCACCAGGCGCATCCCAATCCCAGCACGCTGTTCGACCTCAAGCATGACGACGGCGGCATGATCGACATTGAGTTCCTGGTGCAATTCCTGGTGCTGCGCTACGCCTCGCAATACCAGCAGCTGACCGGCGACATCGGCAACATCGCGCTGCTCAAGCTGTGCGGTTCGCTGGGGCTGATCGACGCTGCGCTGGCCGACGAAGTGGCCAATGCCTATCGCCTGTTCCGCAAGCTGCAGCATCAGATCCGGCTGCGGGGCGATCGAACGCGTGCAAAAGGAAAGCGACAGCGTCAAGCGGCTGTGGTTGGAAGTGTTCGGGGGATGATGGGGTTGAAGCTGAAGGTGCAGCCGGATCCCAACGGGCCGGCTGCAAAAATTCAGACGACCGGCTTGACCGCGACCAGGTTGATCAGGGTTTCTTCACGCACGGCATTGGGCTTGATGCGCAGTACGCGCTCCATCAGGCCGAGGTCTTCGCGGCTCCACCACAAGTAGGGATAGGAAATCGACTGCGGCGCCACCTGGAAACCGGCGCTGCGCACCAGCGCCAAATATTCCCCGGCGGTCTTCTGCACTTCCATCGGATGGCGAAACAGCAAACGAATCATCCACGAATGGATATAGCGCTTGGTCGACTCGGCGAACAGCAATACGCCGCCCGGCTTGAGCACGCGGAAAAACTCCTGGATCGCTTCTTCCTGCTCGATCAGGTGATGGAAAGTCTGGTGGCAGAACAGCAGGTCGACGCTATTGTCTTCCAGCGTCATGTGCGAGCTAGAGCACTGGATGAGTTCGGCACGGATGCCTGCGCCGGCGGCTTCCTTCGCGGACGCCTCCAGCATGTCCGGATTAATGTCCATGCCGATCAGCCGCTGCGGCGCAAAGCGCTCATGCAGCTTGATGAGCGAACGCCCCCAGCCGCAACCGACGTCCGCCACCACCGGATACGAAGCCCGACGGTCCGGGATCAGCGGCTCCAAATCCTTGAAGGCGCGCTCCAGTACATGCAGGGTCCAGGTATGGGTTTGCAGGAACCAGATGCCGAAGGCGCTCTCGGGGACGTGAGGATGGAGGTGCGGCGATTTGACGATCAGGGGAGCGTTCATATTCTTGTGGTCTTGCGTGACGAGCGAGCATCATGCCCTGCCTTGCCGGGAAATGCAAAACCTGCCCCCCTTCAGCGCGCAACGCCCGCTTAACCGGCGTCCTGCAACGCCGCGCCGAAACGCTTTACGCGCGGCAAATAATGACGTTGCGGATCGAGCGAAAACATCACACGGCTGACACGGCCGGTCAGCAAAGCACGCGGCACGAAACCGATATAGCGTGAATCCTTGCTGTCGTCGCGATTGTCTCCCAGCACCAGGTATTCCCCGGCCGGCACGATCATCGGGCCGAAGCTGCGCAAGGCCATCCGCTCCGGCAGCAGCATCACGCCGTGTGCCATGGCCGGCAGGCTTTCCCTGACGATCATCTGGCGTCCTTCGTAATCCGGCATGCGATGCGACGCCGGTGCTGCGGCTGCGGCGTCGTAGGTCATCGGGGCGCCGTTGATGACCAGTTGCTCGTCACGCATTTCGACGATGTCGCCGGGCAGGCCGATCAGGCGCTTGACCAGGCGCGTTCCGTCTTCGGGTGAACTGAAGGTGACGATGTCGCCGCGCTGGGGATCGGCGATGCGGCCGACCACGATATCGGTGAACGGCAGCTTGACGTCATAGGCCAGGCGATTCGAAATGATGCGGTCGCCGATCAGCAGCGTCGGGTACATCGACGCCGACGGCACGCCGTACCAATCCGCCACGGCGCTGCGGATCAGCAGCATGCCGAGCAGGAAGCACAGGAAGCCCTTGTTGGCGGAAATCAGTTTCTTGATCGCTTGCATATCGTTCATTCCATGAAAAACGCCCCGACTGGCGGGGCGCGTTGTCAACCTTGAACTGCTTTCTGCAGGTCGGCGCGCGGCGAATCGACACATACCATTCGATTCGCTCCTGCCGCCCAGTCTACTTACTTTTTGCTCGAGCTGCTGTCGTCGCGATCGCGATTCCTGCGACTGCTGCGGTCGCTGTCGCCACCGCCGTCCTTGCTCTTGCTGTCTTTACCGTCCTTGCCATCCTGCTCCGCCTTCTCGCGCTCACGGCGTTCGCGGCGTGCGGCGCGATCATCCTTCGGCGCTTCCTTGTCCTTGGCGGTATCGGCTTCGGTCTTTTCAGGCACCGGCGGCGGCACCACGGTCGGGATGTTTTTGGCCGCCATGTATTCGTGCATGTCCTTCCAGCCCGCAAAAATGCCCGCCTTCAGCTTGTCGGGATTACGCTGGTAGCAATCTTCCAGGCTCTGACCGGCCTGGCGGCAGCCCGCTCCCAGCGCGATGCCTTCGGCCTTGGCTTCTTCCGGCGTCTGCTTGGGTTTGGTGAAGCTGGCGACATAGTCGCAGGCGCTGAGCGAGAAGCTCAGGGCCAGCATGGCAATCAGCTTGACGCCGTGGCTACGCAAAATCGGTGTTGAAGAAGGTGACGACATTACAGCCCTCGATTAATTATTGTTAAATCGTCAATAAAAAAGGCTATCGCAAAACGGATTTGCAACAGCCTTTCCAGAACACATCGTCTGGTCATTGATCCGCCCAAGATATTTTCTTAGACATCGCCTGACAAGCATGCGAAGAAAAGAAGCCAAATTAGGCCGGATCAATCAAAAATGACGCTTGAAACCGATTATTTTGCCGAAACCAGCGCCACGGTCGTGTCCAGCATGCGGTTCGAGAAGCCCCACTCGTTGTCATACCACGACGAAACCTTGACCAGACGACCGGAGACCTTGGTCAGGGTCGAGTCGAAGTTCGACGATGCCGGGTTGTGGTTGAAGTCGACGGACACCAGCGGCTCGGTGTTGTAAGTCAGGATGCCCTTCAGCGGGCCGGCTTCGGAAGCCGCCTTCATGATGGCGTTGACTTCATCCACGGTCGTGTCGCGCGCGGCGATGAACGACAGGTCGACGATCGAGACGTTGATGGTCGGCACGCGGATCGCGTAGCCGTCCAGCTTGCCGTTCAGTTCAGGCAACACCAGGCCGACTGCGGAAGCGGCGCCGGTCTTTGCCGGGATCATCGATTGCGTGGCCGAACGGGCGCGGCGCAGGTCTTCGTGATAGACGTCGGTCAGGACCTGGTCGTTGGTGTAAGCGTGGACGGTTGTCATCAGGCCGTTGACCAGACCGATCTTCTCGTGCAGCGGCTGGACCAGCGGCGCCAGGCAGTTGGTGGTGCACGATGCGTTCGAAATCACGGTGTCGGTGGCCTTCAGAACGCCGTCATTGACGCCGAACACGACAGTCGCGTCGACATCCTTGCCGCCCGGTGCGGAGATGATGACTTTCTTGGCGCCGCCCTTCAGGTGGGCGCTGGCCTTTTCTTTGGTGGTGAAGAAGCCGGTGCATTCCAGCACGACGTCAACCTTCAGCTCGCCCCATGGCAGTTCTGCCGGATTGCGTTGCGCCAGCACCTTGATGCGGTCGCCGTTGACGACGATCGAGTCGCCGTCGACTGTCACGGTGCCCGGGAACTTGCCGTGGGTGGTGTCGTATTGAGTCAGGTGGGCGTTGGTCTTCGGATCGCCGAGGTCGTTGATCGCCACGATCTGGATGTCGTGTTTTTTGCCGCCTTCGTAGTGAGCGCGGAGGATGTTGCGGCCGATACGGCCATAGCCATTGATTGCGACGCGGATAGTCATGTTTTCTCCTTAAGAAACAGTAGTAATTTTGCCGATGGAACCGATGTCGCGCCAGCCGTAGGCGACTTCGATCAAATCCAGTTCATCCCACTTGAAGGTCTGTTCTGCCAGCAGCAGCGCATCGAGGTGCGCGTAAAAGTCGCGTGCCTTTTTGTTCTGCGCCAATACCCAGACCAGCATGTTGGGCGCACCTGCCGCGCCCAGTGTTGCCGCCACTTCGGTCAGCAGGCGGCGTCCGATGCCGGCGCGCTGGGCCGAAGGTAAAACGTACAAAGCCGTCAGTTCGGCATCGAAATCCAGCTTGCGTTCCGCCAGTGTGATGCCGGCGGCGAAACCCACCAGTTCGCCTTCCGTTTCCGCCACGAAGGTGCCAGCACGCGCGTCCACATGCGCGTGCTGTCTTCCACCTTCATGCCATCCAGGTAGGCATCCGGAATCAGGCCGCGATACGCTGCGCGCCAGCTGTCGATGCGCACCTGAGCGATCAGGGCGGCATCGTCGACCGTCGCACGCCGGACCGTTACCGGTCCCTGGACGTTGGTGATGTCCTGCCCCGGGACCTTGCCGGCGAGACTCATGCCAGGATCAACCTGGCCTTGGCGACGACGTTCTCGACGGTGAAGCCGAAATGCTTGAACAACACGCCGGCCGGAGCCGATTCACCGAAAGTGTCGATGCCGATCACAGCGCCTTCCAGGCCGACATACTTGTGCCAGGTGGAAGTCACGCCGGCTTCGATCGCCACGCGCGGCACGCCGTGTTGCAGGACGCTGGCCTTGTAGGCCGAGTCCTGGCGGTCGAACACGTCGGTGCTCGGCATCGAGACGATGCGCGCCGGGATGCCTTGCGCCGCCAGTTCATCGGCCGCCTTGACCGCCAGTTCGATTTCCGAACCGGTGGCGATCAGGATGATCTTGGCGTCCTTGGCTTCTCTGAGGATGTAGCCGCCGCGCTTGATGTCCGCGACTTGCTGCGGGGTGCGCTCCTGGAACGGCAAGTTCTGGCGCGAGAAGATCAAGGTGCTCGGACCGTCGTTGCGCTTGACTGCCTGTTCCCACGCAACAGCCGATTCGACCGTGTCGCATGGACGCCAGTTGTCCAGGTTCGGGATCAGGCGCAGGCTGGAAACGTGTTCCACCGATTGGTGCGTAGGACCGTCTTCGCCCAGGCCGATGGAATCATGCGTGAACACGAACAGCGCGCGCAGCTTCATCAGCGCGGCCATGCGCAGCGCATTGCGGCTGTAATCGGAGAAGGTCAGGAAGGTCGCGCCGAACGGAATGTAGCCGCCATGCAGGGCGATGCCGTTCATGATCGCGCTCATGCCGAATTCACGCACGCCGTAGTTGATGTGATTGCCGGCGACGTCGGCGCGCACGGCCACCGATTCCTTCCAGTTGGTCAGATTGGAACCGGTCAGGTCGGCCGAACCGCCGAGGAATTCAGGCAGCACTTGCGCGTAAGCCTGGATCGCGTTCTGGCTGGCCTTGCGGGTGGCGATGGTTTCTTTCTTCTCGATGGTGCTGGCGATGTAAGCCTGCACTGCCGCGTCGAAACCTGCCGGCAACTCGCCCTTGAGGCGACGCACCAGCTCGGCGGCTTCGGTCGGGTACTTGGCCTGGTATGCCTGGTACAGCTTGTTCCAGTCGGCTTCCAGTTGCTGGCCTTGCGCCTTGCCGTCCCATGCGGAATAGATGTCGGCAGGGATTTCGAACGGCGCCGAAGTCCAGCCCAGCGCTTCGCGCACGGCCGCGACTTCCTTGTCGCCCAGCGCCGCGCCGTGGACCTTGTCGGTGCCGGCCAGGTTCGGCGAGCCTTTGCCGATCACGGTCTTGCAGCAGATCAGGGTCGGCTTGTCGGCCAGCTTGGCCTGATGAATGGCGGAGTTGACTGCCTCGACATTGTGGCCGTCGACCGCCGGAATCACGTTCCAGCCGTAGGCTTCGAAACGCTTCGGGGTATCGTCCTTGAACCAGCCTTCGACCTTGCCGTCGATGGAGATGCCGTTGTCGTCGTACAGCACGATCAGCTTGGACAGGCGCAATGTGCCGGCCAGCGAGCAGGCTTCGTGGGAGATGCCTTCCATCAGGCAGCCGTCGCCGACGAAAGCGTATGTGTAGTGATCGACCACTGCCAGGTCAGGCTTGTTGAATTCTGCAGCCAGCAGCTTTTCAGCCAGCGCCATGCCGACGGCGTTGGTGATGCCCTGGCCCAGCGGACCGGTGGTGGTTTCGACACCCGGCGTGATGTGGACTTCCGGATGGCCGGCGGTCTTGGAATGCAGTTGGCGGAAGTTCTTGATCTCTTCCATCGGCAGGTCGTAGCCGGTCAGGTGCAGCAAGGCGTATTGCAGCATCGAGCCGTGGCCGTTGGACAGCACGAAGCGGTCGCGGTTGGCCCATTGCGGATTGGTCGGGTTGTGGCGATAGTGCTTGGCCCACAATGCGACTGCGATTTCCGCCATCCCCATCGGCGCGCCTGGGTGTCCTGAGTTTGCTTTCTGTACTGCGTCCATTGCCAGCGCGCGAATCGCGTTGGCCATCTTGTCGGTAGGGAGTGTGGAAGTCATGTCGATGTCAAAGAGTTGCGGATTGCGGTCGAACTACGTCGTTACGAACAATTCGGTCTTAACCGGACCTAACATTAATTAACGCGCGCATGTCGGATGCCTTGCCGGTCGGCCCGGATGAACTCCCGGAACGAGCCAGACTGAGCCAACTATTTTACCAGAGACCAGCCCGAAGAATTAAAATCGCCCCATGCCGGCAGCGCATTACGGCATGTCAAAAAACAATTTTTTACACGTTTTTGCCGCCGCTGCAGGGTAAATCGCTTCAAATCGTTGCCAATTGCCATTTTTCTATCGGATCGCCCATCACATGCCCCGCTTTTATTGTCCCGACTCCCTGGCCATCGGCACGACGCTGGCTCTGCCCGATCAGGTCGCGCACCATGTCCAGGTGATCCGGATGCAACTGGGCAATCCGATCACGCTGTTCAACGGCCAGGGCGGCGAATATACGGCCGTCATCACCCAGATGGAAAAGAAGCGCGTGCACGCCGAGGTCAAGACTTTCTCGCCGCGCGAAGCCGAGCTGTCCTACGCCGTCACGCTGGCGCAGGCGCTGCCGGAAGCCTCGAAGATGGACTGGATCATCGAAAAGGCCATGGAGCTGGGCGTAGCCGCGATCCAGCCGCTGGCGGCGCAACGCTGCGTGGTGCGACTCAACAGCGAGCGCGCCGAAAAGAAACAGAGCCACTGGCAAGGCATCATCCAGGCCGCCGCCGAACAAAGCGGCCGCAACCGTCTGGCGCATCTGGCCCCGCTGACCGAATTCAACAGCTGGATCGGCCAGAGCGACCTGCACAAGCGTATCCTGTTGTCGCCACGCGGCGAGCAATCGCTGTCGGACTGGGCGCGCCATCACCCGGCGCAGGCACTCAGTCTGATAGTCGGCCCGGAAGGCGGCTTTACCGAGGCCGAAGAAAACCTCGCCTGCGACCAGGGCGCGCTGATGCTGTCGATAGGACCGCGCGTGCTGCGCACCGAAACCGCCGGCCTCGGCGCGCTGGCTGCAATCAATGCGATCTGGGGCGAGATGTAACAACAAAACAAGGAGGGAGAAACCCGCAATATCTCCCTTTTTTTCGACAACGCCGGAGAGCGCCAGCCGTTGCACTACCTCACGTTGCGTCTTTTCTGCAACTCATCTCCGGTCATGCAGTCATTCCGGAGCCGCACCCCACTTTTTGACTCAGGAGAATTTTCATGGGCTTACTCGACAGCGTACTCGGCGCACTCGCCAATAATACAAACGATGTGAACGCCGGCGGCGATCCCAAAGCAGCGCTGATTCAGGCGGTACTCGGCATGCTGGCCGCCAATCAGTCCGGCGGCGCCTCGGGAGGATCAGGTGGACTCGGTGGACTGGGCGGCTTGCTCGGCAACCTGCAAAACGCCGGCCTCGGCCAGATTGTCGACTCCTGGATCGGCACCGGCCAAAACCAGCCGGTGTCGGGCGATCAGCTGGCGCAAGCGCTGGGCGACGATCAGTTGAGCGGCCTGGCGCAAACGTCCGGCATTCCGCAAAGCGACATCGCCGGCCATCTGGCCCAGATTCTTCCCGGCCTGGTCGATCACTTGACGCCAAACGGCCAGATGCCCCAATCCGGTGGCGATCTCGGTTCGGAAATCGGCAACCTGCTTGGCGGCTTTCTCGGCGGCAAGTCAGCCTGATTCCCGTGACGCTCGCCGGAGCAATCGCCACGCCATCATTGCCGGTTAATCACTAGCTGCATGCCAAGGAAAACATTCAAAAACGACAACATTCCTCATACCCGGAATAGCCGGAAGCGCTTGATTGCCGCCGTTTCGCCGCCAAATCAGGGGTAAGCCTTCGAAAACATTTATAATGGAAGGCTTTTGCAACGGCATCACTCTTAACCTCTTCCATGAAGGTATTTCGCGGACTTCCCAATGCTGAATCGCGTGCGCCCTGCGCGCTGACGATCGGCAACTTCGACGGCGTGCACCGTGGCCACCAGGCGCTGCTGGCGCAGGTGCGCGAAGCTGCAACCCGCCTGAACCTGGATGCCGCCGTGATGACGTTCGAACCGCATCCGCGCGAGTTCTTCGCGCAATTGGCCGGCACTCCGGAAAAAGCCCCGCAACGCATCGCCAACCTGCGCGACAAGCTGCAATCGCTGTCCAACGCCGGCGTCGACCGCGTGATCGTCGAACATTTCAACAGCAAATTCGCCTCCCTGTCGCCGCAAGACTTCATTGAAAAGATCCTGATCCAGGGTCTGCATGTGCGCTGGCTGCTGGTGGGCGAGGATTTCTGCTTCGGCTCGCGCCGCGCCGGCAATATCCAGACACTGATCGACGCCGGCAAGCAATACGGTTTTGAAGTGCACACCATGCCGAACGTCAACAACGAAGGCGTGCGCATCTCGTCGTCGGCGATCCGCGCGGCGCTGGCGAAAGCTGACTTCCCGCATGCGCGCCAGTTGCTGGGCCATTCTTATGCGATTTCCGGCCACGTGGTGCACGGCAAGAAACTCGGCCGCACCATCGGCTTCCCGACGCTGAACATGCGCGTGCGCCACAAGCATCCGGCGCTTTCGGGCATCTTCATCGTGCAGGTGCATGGGCTCGGCGACAAGCCCTTGCCGGCCGTCGCCAGCCTGGGCGTGCGCCCGACGGTGGACGACAGCGGCCGCGTGCTTCTGGAAACGCATATCTTCGATTACAGCGGCGATTGCTATGGCAAACTGCTGCGCGTGGAATTCCTGAAGAAGATTCGCGACGAAGAGAAATACGTCGACCTGCCGACATTGACGGCAGCCATTGAACGCGATGCGCAACAGGCGCGCGCCTGGCG
>NZ_AJHH01000152.1 GCF_000256565.1 Herbaspirillum lusitanum P6-12
CGTGATCGCGAATACCGAAGCAGTGCTGGACGTCAGCGCGGTATAAAGAAAAGTGCAGCAAACAGGGCGCCGGCTGAGCAATCATCCGGCGCTTTTTTACGAATCTTGGTTAATCCGAATTAAGCAGAATCAACCCGACAACGAATCATCAAGGACAGGTATGCGCGAGATAGCAAGCATTGAAGCACTGCACGAACTGGCCGGCCAGGTTGTT
>NZ_AJHH01000153.1 GCF_000256565.1 Herbaspirillum lusitanum P6-12
GCCGGCCAGGAAGTGGCGGTCAGCGACTGGATCGAGGTCACGCAAGAGCAGGTCAACCTGTTCGCCGACGCCACCGGCGATCATCAGTGGATCCACGTCGACGTCGAGCGCAGCAAGCGCGAACTGCCGTTCGGCGGCACCGTCGCGCATGGCTTCCTGACGCTGGGCCTGCTGCCCAAAATCATGGGACAGTGCATCTCCATGGGTGACGTCAAGATGCTGCTCAACTACGGCCTCAACCGCGTGCGCTTTCCGTCGCCGCTGCCGGTCGGCAGCAAGGTGCGCGGACGCATCTTGCTGCAGTCGGTGGAAGAGATTCCCGGCGGCGCCCAAGTGGTGTGGGAAATCACCATGGAACGTGAAGACGCCGAAAAACCGGTCTGCGTCGCCGAGTTCATCGTGCGTCGCTATTGATAGCGTAAAGGCCGCAATTGACCCGGCAAGTTCACGAACGGACACCATACGGCGAACGGAAAGCGGGATTCCAGCCGAGTGTGCGACGGGCTTTCTGATTGCTTGCGGCGGTGTTGTCTTCCGTGATGTTGAACACGCCCGACGCGTTGTTCTGCAGCGCAAGCAGGGCCGCTTGCGCTGCAGCGGCGACATGCACCGGGCTGGAACCTTGCGGTTCGCCGGCCCAGGTGCCGGGGCCGTACAACTGGCCATAGCGCAGCACGGTGCCATTCAATCCGGGTGTTTGCAATACCTGTGTCTCCAGCGCGACCACACCGTCGACGCTGATGCGGCGCAGACCGTCTGCATCGATGTCCAGCGGGTGTTCTTCCGGATAAGGTGCGTCTCCCGGCGCATAGGCCCAGGCGATGCTTTGCGCGATCAGGCGCGCGGCGCCGGCGGCCAGCGCGGCGGCGACCAGGTTGCGCGTGCCTTCGCTGCGTACGCGGGCGTTGCCGACGGCGGCTTGCGCCAGCGCTTGCAGGTCGGGCAGGCGGGGCAGGTCAGTCAATTGATGGATGACGACGGATGGCGCGATACGGATCAGTTCCGACTTGAGCGCGTCGGCGTCGAACACGTCGATCATCACCGGAATGGCGCCCAGTTCGCGCAAGGCATCGGCGCGCGCCTGGCGTCGCGTGCCGCCATAGACGGTGTAGCCCGCATCGCGCAGCAACGGAATCAGTACGGTGCCGATGGCGCCGGTGGCACCGGCCAGAAATATCGTTTCGCTCATCATCTTTCCTTGTGGTTGATGTCACAAGTGTATGAGCGCCCACGTCTGGCAAAAAGATCCAAAAAAATCTGAAAGGACTAGGCCAAGATCAGGCTGGAAATGATGCTGCAGGAAATGGCCAGAAATGCCGGGCAACGCGAGAGGCCGCCCGGCGAAGGATAAAACGGACGGATCAGCGTTTCTTGTATTGCGAGTTGCCGAACAGGATGTCGCGCGCCTTGTCGTCGGTCAGCGCCTTGCGCTTGTCGGCCAGGACGGTGACGCCGCGTTGTACGGCCGGACGTTCGTTGATGGCGTCGAACCAGCGTTGCACGTTGGGATACTCGCTCAATTCGATGCCCTGGTTCTTCCACGAGCGCGTCCACGGGAAGCTGGCGATGTCGGCGATGGTGTATTCGTCGCCGGCCAGGTAGGCGGTCTTGGACAATTGTTTGTCGAGCACGCCGTACAGACGCTTGGCTTCATTGGAATAGCGATTGACGGCGTACTCGATCTTTTCCGGCGCATAGATGCGGAAATGGTGGGCCTGGCCGAGCATGGGGCCGAGGCCGCCCATCTGGAACATCACCCATTGCAGGACGTTGAATCTTTCGCGGTCAGTGTTGCCGAGCAGCTTGCCGGTTTTGCCGGCCAGGTAAATCAGGATCGCGCCTGATTCGAACAGTGAAATCGGCTCGCCGTCCGGACCGTCCGAATCCACAATCGCGGGGATCTTATTGTTCGGCGAAATCTTCAGAAATGCGTCGGCAAACTGGTCGCCGGCGCCGATGTCAATGGCGTGCGCACGATAGTCCAGGCCGAGTTCTTCCAGCATGATGTGGACCTTGTGGCCGTTGGGCGTAGCCCAGCTGTATACGTCAATCATGGTCTTCCTTATGGGGCGAAATGGTGATGAAAACAATCGCAAGCGGAGAGCGGATCTTCTCTGGAAACTTCAGGAGAAGTGCCGGGCTAGTGTAGCCGAAGCATTGCAAACGCGCAGAAGACGAGGCGTTTCCGAGACCGTCCCGGAAACCTATTTCTTGCGCGACATGTTCTCCTGACCCGATGAAGACAATGCAGCCCTGGCGAAAGAAGGAGGGGGAAGAACTGCGGGCAGTCGCACTACGCTTCCACCCCGGTTACAGCTAGTGTTATCGCGCTCGGATCAGATTGCGCCGGGACGCTTGGTCAGCAAAGCATGCCTTTCCAGCGAGAAATATTCCGTCAGTGTCGTGCTGGAAGCGCTGGCGAGTAATGTTTTGAACTGTTCGAAGGCGGCGGGTGTGGTTGTTGCCAACTGTTCGCCCCAGGCCAGCGCCTTGTCCAGTGCGTCGCCGTCGGATGTCAGGCGGTTGATGATGCCGGAGCCATGCAGTCGCGCTGCCGGCAACGGTGCGGCGTCCAGCAGGATTTCGGCCACCCATTGCGGCGGCAGGGATTTGGGCAGGAACCAGCCGGCGCCGCCGACGGCCCAGGTGCCGACCTGTGACGGGGAAATGCCGAATGCGGCATTCTGTCCCGCCACGATCAGGTCGCAGCCCAGCGCCAGCGAAAAGCCGGCGTCGAGCGCCACGCCTTCGACTGCAGCGATCACCGGCTTGGGAAAGCTGCGCAACATGTCGATCAGATTCTGCAGGGCTTCCAGTGCGGCGATCTGCGTCGCCAGATCCTTGCCCACTTCAACGCCGCCGCAGAAGTCGCGCTCGGCGCCGGTCAGCACCAATGCGCGCACGGAGTCGTCGCGTTCAGCCTTGGACAGCGTCTCGATCGCCGCCGCCAGGACATTGCTGTCGACGGCGTTGCGCTGGCCGGGATTGGCGAAGGTGAGGATCAGTGTGGCGTCGTTGCGGCTTGCTTTGAGTTCGGCTGTCATGAGTGGGTATTGTTATTGTTGCGACGGCTTACAGCTTGGCCAGGCGATCCAGCGCCAGGCGCAGCGTCTCGTCTTTTTTTGCGAAGCAGAAGCGCACGATGCCCGATTCCTTGGGCGTGTTGTAGAAGGCCGAGACGGGGATCGCGGCGACGCCGATTTCCGTGGTCAGCCACTTGGAGAATTCCGCTTCCGACAAATCCGAGATCGCGCCGTACTCGACGCACTGGAAGTAGGTGCCGTCCGACGGCAGCAGCTTGAAGCGGGTGTTCTTCAGGCCGTCGCGGAACAGGTCGCGCTTGCGCTGGTAGAAGGCAGGCAACTCGACGTAAGGCGCGGGATTCTTCATGTACTCGGCGATGCCATATTGCACCGGCGTATTGACGGTGAAGACGTTGAACTGGTGCACCTTGCGGAACTCCGCGGTCAGCGCGGCGGGTGCAGCGACGAAACCGATTTTCCAGCCGGTGACGTGGTAGGTCTTGCCGAAGCTGGAGTTGATGAAGGTGCGCGGCGCCAGCTCAGGATGGCGGCACAGCGATTCGTGCGCCTGGCCGTCGTAGACCATGTGTTCGTAGACTTCGTCGGACAGGATCAGGATGTCGGTGCCGCGCACGATGTCGGCCAGCGCGTTGATATCAGTCTTCTTGAGGATGGAGCCGGTCGGGTTGTGCGGCGTGTTGACCATGATCAGGCGCGTCTTGCTCGTGACGGCGGCGGCGACCTTGTCCCAGGGCACGCTGTAGCCGTCGCTGCTGACCGTCATCTGGACGAACACCGGGACGCCGCCGGCCAGCTCGATGGCGGGTACGTAGCAGTCGTAGGCCGGTTCGATCACGATCACTTCGTCGCCGGCATGCACGGCGCACAGGATCGAGGTCAGGATGCCTTGCGTGGCGCCGGCGGTGACGGTGATTTCGTTCAGCGCGTCATAGGTGTGGCCGTGCAGCGTCTTGATTTTTTGCGCAATCGCCTCGCGCAACAGCGGTACGCCAGCCATCGGCGGGTATTGATTCAGGCCGGTTTTCATGGCGCTCGTGACGGCGTCGACCAAGGCCGGATCGCAATCGAAATCGGGAAACCCCTGGCCCAGATTGACCGCGCCTTTCTCGCTCGCAAGCGCAGACATGACGGTGAAAATGGTGGTGCCGACCCGGGGCAGTTTGGAGACGATGTTGGCTGGCTGGCTCATGGAGATGAATCTGGAAGAAAGCGGAAAGAAAGCATTTTAGCCGGATTTCCGGCGGCGGCACTCGCTTGGTGCAAATCGACGGCGCTGACGTGGCAGTCCGTCGGTTCGTGAAGCGCTATGCCGCGATTTCTTCCGTCATGGCAGCGTGCCAGCCTTGCGGCGTCATGATGGCGAACATGTTTTTGCGCGCGGTCTTTTTGGCCAGCTTGAGCAAGGCCTTGTCTTTGGTGATCAGCACGCCAGCTTCTGATTGCAGTGCCAGTTCAAGGAATTTCTGATCATCCGGATCGGTGCAGACCGGCAGACCGAAAGTATTGACTGCGGCATTGGGCAGGCAGGTGATCAGGCTGTCGAATTCGGCGCGGATGGCCGGCTTGTCTTCTTCCTTGAGCGGCAGGTGCGGATAATTGAGCACCACCAGCCATTCCATGCGGCAGTCCTCGCGCGTGACGGCCTCGACGCGACGTTCGCGCATGGCTTGCAGCAACAGCGACCAGCGCGGATCGCGGAAGACGAACAGGTCGAGGCAGACGTTGGTGTCGAGAACGATACGAACAATACGGCGCGGAGTGATGGCAGCGGCAGCAGTGGCAACGGCAGTGGCGGGCGTTGCGCCGTCGGGGGAAGTGATGATGCTAATTGTCAAAACCGCGGGCTTTCCTGGTGGTGTCAGAAGGGGAGTCGGCAAGATTGCCGCCGTTTTCGACTACGTCGTAGCCCTGGTCGGTGAGACGCCAGAACTGGTGGATGTCGACTGCAACGAGGCCGCGATCATGCAACAGCCGCAGATGATGCTGGATCAGCTCGGGCGGGGTGTTCTGGGTGGCGAGATTGGTCTGGATCTTCTCAATGTCGCCGTAGCTGGTGCCGAAAGTGGACAGTGTTGTGAGGATGTCAGTCATCAGAGCTTTGTCGCGTTTCATATCTCCTCCTGGTCAGTGTCGGATCATGCAGGGCGCGCTCTCGTCCTTGATGCCGCCGACGGTTTTCTGTTGCATCTGTCGGGGGCGTGGGCGATGTCCTCATCCTGCGTTGCTCCATACCCCAGATACTAATCCATGTAGGCTTGTTTTGCTCAGGCGGAAATGATGCAATACCGCGCTTTTCACCAGCCTGTTCACCGCCTGTTGCTCTACATGCAAGACGGCGGCGATAAAAAAGCCGCGTCGGACTGACGCGGCTTGCAGGGCAGGCCAGACGGCTGAAGCTAGAGCAGGCGGAGGAGTCGCTGCGGCGAGCTTCAGAACTGTTCCCAGGAGTTGCCGTCGTCGGGTGTCGCCTGTTTGATCTGGGGTGGAGCCGCTGCGGCTTTTTGCGCCGGCAGGCGGGCAGGGACTGCTGCCTTGGCAAACACCGGCGGCCGCGACCGGCTTGCGCTGACCACGGAAACCGGCGAGGGCTTTGCCTGCGCGTCGTCGAGTTTGAACACGCTGACGATTTCCGCCAGTTTTGCAGCCTGGTCCTGCAGTGATTGCGCAGCGGCGGCAGCTTCTTCGACCAACGCGGCGTTCTGCTGGGTGACTTCGTCCATCTGCGTGATGGCCTGGTTGACTTCTTCGATGCCGGCGCTTTGCTCCTGGCTGGCCGCGGTGATTTCGCCGACGATGTCGGTCACGCGTTTGACGCTGCTGACCACTTCGGTCATGGTGGAGCCGGCTTGCGCCACCAGCTTGCTGCCGACGTCGACTTTTTCCACCGAGTCGTCGATCAGCGCTTTGATCTCCTTCGCGGCGGAAGCCGAACGCTGCGCCAGGCTGCGCACTTCGCTGGCCACGACCGCGAAGCCGCGGCCCTGCTCGCCGGCGCGCGCAGCTTCGACCGCCGCATTCAATGCGAGGATGTTGGTCTGGAAGGCGATGCCGTCAATGACGCTGATGATGTCGACGATTTTCTTCGACGAATCGTTGATCGAACCCATGGTGTCGACCACTTGTTCCACCACGCTGCCGCCCTGGATCGCGACTTCCGAAGCCGACACCGCCAACTGATTGGCCTGGCGCGCGTTGTCGGCGTTTTGCTTGACGGTGGAGGTGAGTTCCTCCATGGATGAAGCGGTTTCTTCCAGCGAGCTGGCCTGCTGCTCGGTGCGGCTGGACAGGTCGAGGTTGCCGACCGCGATTTCATTGGAAGCGGTGGCGATGGTGTCGGTGCCCTGGCGCACCTGGCTGACGATCTTGAACAGACTGTCGTTCATGGCCTTGAGCGAAGTCATCAACTGCCCGGTCTCATCCTTGCTGGATGGGCGAATGTCGGCGGTGAGGTCGCCGTCGGCGACGCGCTGCGCCACATTCACCGCGAGGCGCAGCGGATTGGAGACGATGCGCGCAACCCATATCGCCATGAGCATGCCGAGCGCGATGCAGGCCGCCAGCATGGCGACGATCATGATGCGTGAAGAGTCATAAGTGGCTTCGGCGGATTTGTCGGCGAGGTCGGCGCCTTCCTGATTGGCGGCGACGAGCTTGTCGGTATTGGCGAACATCGCCAGGTAGATCGGTGTGGCGTCTTTCATGATGACTTCGCGCGCTTCCTCATTCTTGTCCTGGCGCGAGAGGTCGAGAATCTTCTTTTGCCACGCCAGGAAGGCGTCGAAGTTTTTCACCAGTTGGGGGTAGACGGCTTTTTCGATGTCGGTGTCGATCAGCTTTTCATAGTCGGCGAGTTTCTTTTTCATGGCCGGGACCATGTCGTCGAGCAGTTTTTCGTTGGCCGCAAAATCGGCTTCAGTGGAGGAGAGCACGTGCTGCAGCTGGACGGAACGGATGCGTATCAGCAGGATCTTCAGCTCCAGGGAGGTTCTGACGCTGGGCAGCCAGTTGCCCGCAATGTCGGTGGAGGCCTGGTTGACCTTGCCGAGTTGGACGATGGCGAAGGCGCCGAGCGCGCTGGTCAGCGCCAGCACCAGGATGAAGGAAATCAACAGCTTTTTGGAAATTTGCAAATCATAGAACCATTTCATAGAGCCTCCGTGTCGATGGATGTGACGGCTGATCGTTGATCTCACCGCGGCAATGCAATGTTCACTGCTTGTTATTGGTGCAAATTCCGTATCGGGAGGGGCTTGAGTTATTGTCGTTGTATGGCCATGCCGCGCATGGCATGAACATTCATTCTATGAAAAAGTTCAGCGGGCGGGGAGGAATAGTTTTGGCTTTGGCGGAATAGCAACACCGGCTCGCTGCGGGCGTCGACGGTAGCGACCGACACAGTGAGCACCACTCGCTCTTGCGTCAATGAATGCGCTCCCGAGGACGACTGGCGACGCTTTCGGTATGATGTCGAAAAAATTAACAGGACCCTCTATGCTGATTGTTTTATCGCCCGCCAAATCCCTCGACTACGACACCCCCGCAACCACCGACATCCACACCAAGCCCGATTTTGTTGCACGTTCCGCAGAACTGATTGAGATCCTGAAGCAAAAGTCGCCGGCGCAGATCGCCACGCTGATGGGAATTTCGGACCAGTTGGCGACCCTCAATGCCGATCGCTTCGCTTCGTGGTCACGCAAGTTCACCAGCAAGAACAGCAAGCAGGCGGTGCTGGCCTTCAACGGCGACGTCTACGAAGGCCTGGATGCGGCTTCGCTTTCCGTCAAGCAACTGGATTACGTGCAATCGCACGTGCGTATTCTGTCCGGCCTGTATGGCGCGCTGCGACCACTGGATCTGATGCAGCCGTATCGCCTGGAAATGGGCACCAGGCTGCCAAACCCGCATGGCAAGGATTTGTACGCGTTCTGGGGCGAAGACGTCACCAAGGCGCTCAACGGTGAGTTGGCAGGACACAAGTCCAAGGTGCTGGTGAACCTGGCGTCGGAAGAGTATTTCAAGGTGGTCAAGCCGAAAGTGCTCGACGCCAGGGTGATTTCGCCCGTGTTCGAAGACTGGAAGGGCGGCAAGTACAAGATCATTTCCTTCTACGCCAAACGTGCGCGCGGCCTGATGGCGCGCTACGCGGCGCTGAAGGGCGTGAACCAGCCGGAAAAGCTGAAGAACTTCGATCTCGACGGTTACGCGTTCGATGAATCCGCGTCCAGCGAAACCTCATGGGTGTTCCGCCGGCGCATGGCTGAATAAGCGCGCCGACGACTATCCACGCAATGAAAAAGCCCCGCATTGCGGGGCTTTTTCATGAGTACGGTGGCGCTGTTCTTACCAGATCTTCCACCATGGCTTGTCTTTGGCCTTGGGGCCGCCGGTGTAGTAGGGGCTGTTCGGATAAGTTGCCTGGATCACGCGCTCGGTGTCGTCGCGCAATTGTTTCTGGCCCATGGCTTCATAGGCGCGCATCATGATGAACAAGGCTTCTTCGACGGCCGGCGCATCAGGATATTCCTTCACCGCAGCCTGGGCGCGGTTGACGGCTGAGACATAGGCGCCGCGGCGGAGGTAGTAGTTGGCCACGTGGACGTCGTATTGCGCCATCGAATTGACCAGGTATTTCATGCGGAGCAGGGCGTCGGGCGTGTAGGTGCTGTCCGGGAAGCGCTCGGCCAGCAACTTGAACGAGTCGAAGGCGTCGCGCACTGCCTTGGGATCGCGCTCGGTGTTGTCCTGATCGGTGAAAGTGTCGAAGATGCTGGTCCGATCATTGAAATTGATCAGTCCGCGCAAGTAGTACATGTAGTCGACATTGGGATGGTTCGGATGCAGCTTGATGAAGCGGTCAACCGCCGCCAGGCCCTGCGGCTGGTCGTTCAGGCGGTAGTAGGCGTAGGCGATGTCCATCTGCGCCTGTTGCGCATAGGTGCCGAACGGATAGCGCGATTCGAGCTTTTCAAAGTACTTGATTGACTTCTCGTAACCGCCGGCGGTCAGCTCTTCCTTGGCTTCCGAGTATAATTTGGACGCAGACCAGCCAATCGTCTCGTCTTTCTGTTCCGGTAGCAAGCCACAAGCCGACAATGAAAGGATGAATGCGACGGTAAGCAACTTCAATAAGATTTTTTGCATGACGTATGAGCAGTTTGAGCGGGTGCAAAGAAACAAGAAATTTCAATCCACTGATTATAGCTGATGTCACGTACCACTCCCCCTAAGGTTGTTAAAGCATTTGCAACCGAACCTGTTGAAATACCCGAGGGAGATGATTCACTCGATGAAGTCGTCGAGGAATTTACCGATGGTGCCGAACCCATAACCCTGAAGCTGACCGATGACGCTTGCGGCGTCCGGCTCGACAAAGTCTTGTCGGGACTGGTGCCGCAATACTCGCGCAGCCGCATCCAGCAATGGATAGAAGGCGGTTACGTCACTGTCGACGGCAATCCCGCCCGCACCAAAATGACGGTGCTTGGCGATGAACTTGTGATCATTACACCGCAGGCCGCGCCCGAAGACAACGCCTTCCAGCCGGAGCCGATGGACTTGAGCATCCTCCATGAAGACAAGGCCATCATGGTGATCGACAAGCCGGCCGGGCTGGTGGTTCATCCGGCGGCCGGCAACTGGTCGGGCACGCTTCTTAACGGTTTATTACATCACTGTCCGGCGCTGGCCGGCGTACCGCGCGGC
>NZ_AJHH01000154.1 GCF_000256565.1 Herbaspirillum lusitanum P6-12
GCGCGACCGCATCAAGATGGCGGTTTCCGAGAGCATGACGGCCAAGCCGGCGGTCACGCACTATCGCCGCGCTGCCGTGGGCGCGCTCGACGGTCGCGCCGTCAGCCTGATGCGTTGCCAGTTGGAAACGGGGCGCACGCATCAGATCCGCGTCCATATGCAGTCTCTCGGTTTCGCCTTGGTCGGCGATGCCTTGTACGGCAAGTCGCACTTGATGCCTTTCTTCCCGCGTCAGGCTTTGCAAGCCTGGAAACTTGGCCTGATCCATCCGGCCACCGGCAAGCAGGTGGAATGGGAAGTCGGCTTGCCGGAGGATTTCACCGAATTGCTGGAACGCGCCGGTATCGACGTGAAATCCTTGGCGGCGCTCGAGGACTAGGATCGCATGGAACTGCTGATTCCCGACTGGACCGGTATTCCTGCCAACGTCGGTGCGTTGTCGACATTGCGCAGCGGCGGCTTCAGCCAAGGGCCGTATGATGATGGACAGGGCGGCGGCGGCTTGAATCTGGGAGTGCATGTGCAAGACGAGCCTGCACATGTGCAGCGCAATCGCGCATTATTGCGCAGTATTCTGCCCGCTGAACCTTCCTGGTTGACGCAGGTGCATGGCGTCAATGTCGCTGATGCGGTGCAGGTGCAGGGTGCGCCTGATGCCGACGCCTGCATTGCCAGTGAGCCCGGAGCGGTGTGCGTCATGATGACGGCGGATTGCCTGCCGGTATTGCTGTGCGATGTTGCCGGTAGCGTGGTCGGCGCAGCGCATGCAGGCTGGCGCGGATTGGCCGGCGGCGTGCTGGAAAACACCGTGTCCGCCATGCGCGGCCGCGCTATCGTAATCGTGATTATCGCGCGTATCA
>NZ_AJHH01000155.1 GCF_000256565.1 Herbaspirillum lusitanum P6-12
CGCGACGATGCCGATGTCGGCGACGCCGTCGACGATGGCCTGGACGATTTCGTGGCTGAGCCGTTCTTCCAGATCGATGTCGATATACGGGTTTTGCGCCAGGAATGTTCCCAGCGCATCAGGCAGGAATTCGCTGATGGCCGCAGTGTTGCCGAGCAGGCGGATGTGGCCTTTGAGGCCGTGCGCATACTCGCTGAGCTCGTCGCGCAGCCGATCCATTTGCTGGTGCACGGTGCGGGCGTGGTGCAGCAGGGCGCGTCCGGCTTCGGTCAGTCGCACGCCGCGCCGTTCGCGAAATCAGCGCTTGGCTGGGACCTGCCATCGGTCCTCAGCAATTTGAAGTCGGTCAGGATGTACTCGAGGCGTTTGCCGCGCACGATCCCGCAAGCCGTTCAGCGTTCGCGGCCATCGCCGGACGCGAAGGAAAATTCCTGGCGGACATCTACCAGCTGGCGCGCCCAGCGGCTGGAGCAGGTTGGCGTGCGGCGGGTTGCG
>NZ_AJHH01000156.1 GCF_000256565.1 Herbaspirillum lusitanum P6-12
CGCGCCAGCGGCTGGAGCAGGTTGGCGTGCGGCGGGTTGCGGGCGGCGGCTTCTGCACCGTCAGCGACAAGCGGTTCTATTCGTATCGGCGCGACAAGCAGACCGGCCGCATGGCTTCGCTTATCTGGCTCAGGTAGCCGCCACATCCGGTCCCGTCAATTGTTCCAGTAACTGCCGGGTATGTCCCGGCAACTCCTCGCGACTTCTCACGCAAATCAGCAACTGCCGTTTCGCCCATGCATCGCTGAGCGGTATGGAGTTGATTTCCATGGTTTGCTTGCAGCGCAAAGCCGCTGTTTCGGGAATCACGGCAATGCCCACTTCGCGTTCCACCATCCGGCAGATGCCATCGAAGCTGCGCAGCCTGACGCGATATTGCAGGCGTTTGCCGGCGCGCAGCGCATGACCGGCCAGATGCTCCTGCAGCGCGCTGCCGTTGCTCAGTCCAATAAAATTCCTGTCCACGAGTTCCGCGAACTGCAACGTCTTGCGGCGCGCCAGTGCGTGCCTGCGCGGCAGCACTGCGACCAGCCGGTCCT
Source organism: Herbaspirillum lusitanum P6-12 (assembly GCF_000256565.1). Classification (GTDB taxonomy): domain Bacteria; phylum Pseudomonadota; class Gammaproteobacteria; order Burkholderiales; family Burkholderiaceae_D; genus Herbaspirillum; species Herbaspirillum lusitanum. Next base: position 540 of record NZ_AJHH01000156.1, read on the forward strand.
GACGGAAGGGAATGGTCTGCAACGGGCCGGTCGGCACTGAGTCGGCGACGATGCCGATGTCGGCGACGCCGTCGACGATGGCCTGGACGATTTCGTGGCTGAGCCGTTCTTCCAGATCGATGTCGATATACGGGTTTTGCGCCAGGAATGTTCCCAGCGCATCAGGCAGGAATTCGCTGATGGCCGCAGTGTTGCCGAGCAGGCGGATGTGGCCTTTGAGGCCGTGCGCATACTCGCTGAGCTCGTCGCGCAGCCGATCCATTTGCTGGTGCACGGTGCGGGCGTGGTGCAGCAGGGCGCGTCCGGCTTCGGTCAGTCGCACGCCGCGCCGTTCGCGCAGCAGCAAGGCCACGCCGAGTGCGTCTTCCATGCTGCGGATGCGCGCACTGGCGGATGCCAGCGCGAGATGAGAACGATCGGCGCCGGCGGTGATGCTGCCGGTTTCCGCGACATGCAGAAATAGCCGCAGGTCGCTCAGGTCAAGACGTGTGCTCATGATGGCGGATTTACGGATGGAGTTGGCGGGCCAGCCTTCGGCAGCAACGAAGGCTGGCTCAGTGTATTCCAGATTTTCCCGCATGACGATAGCTGGCAGACTTGGCGCATTGTTGAATGAATCCCGAGGAGCCGCCGTGCCGACCAGCTTGTCTTTTGATGCCGCCCATTTCATGTTGCTGTCCGCCGTTGCCGCCATCTTTCTGCTGGCAGGTTTCGTCAAAGGCGTGGTCGGACTGGGTTTGCCGACCGTTGCAGTGGGCTTGCTGGGTTTGTTCATGCCGCCGTTGCAGGCGGCGGCGCTTCTGATCGTGCCTTCACTGGTGACCAATGTCTGGCAATTGCTGGCCGGCGGACGTTTCATGTGGCTGTTGCGCCGGCTCTGGCTGATGCTGTTGGGGATCTTTGTCGGTACTCTGCTCGGCGCCAGTGTTTTGGCGACCGACGCAGGCGGGCGCGCGACGGTTTTTCTCGGCGTGGCGCTGGTCGTGTATGCCGTGTCGGGATTGGCGGCAGTGAAATTTTCGGTCAATGCCGGCAGCGAAAAATATCTGTCGCCGTTGATCGGTCTGACCACTGGATTTGTCACTGCAGCGACGGCGGTATTCGTGATTCCTGCGGTGCCGTATCTGCAGGCGCTCAACCTGGAAAAAGACGAACTCATTCAAGCGCTGGGTTTGTCATTCACGGTGTCGACGATTGCCATGGCGGCCGGACTTGCGCAAGGCGGCGCGTTGCAGATGGAAGGCGCGGCGATTTCGGCGATGGCGCTGGCGCCGGCGCTGGGCGGCATGTTCATCGGACAGTGGTTGCGCGGGAAGATCTCGGCAGTGCTGTTTCGCCGCTGCTTCTTCATCGGTTTGCTGCTGCTGGGACTGCACCTGAGCTCACATCTATGGCGCTGACGAATTTGCAGTTCGACGTCGAAACGCGTACGGATGGCTTGCGCGTTTACGCCAGGCTTGGACCGGAAATCGTCGGTGCGCTTGATGTGGGAAATTGCGCCCTGCGGATGGATGGGCGGACCGGCGCTGCGATCATCTATGTTGTGCCGCGCTGGCGCAGCAACGGCATCGAGGACGCGCTAATGGAATTCCTTGCGCTGCATGCGGCGAATATGCCATTTACGCGTAGCTGAACACGATCTCCAACTTTCGTATTTCTTCTATTGGCAGTTTTGCGCTGCCGTGTAATTCTCGCGCCTCATGTCGGTATGGCGGCGAATTTCTCATTGCGTGTCAGGACTCGTTTTTCGGATCCTGCACCGTCTCGTTTTCCGGGCCTTGTCCTGCCTCGCGCACCGCTTTCGATTTTTCCCGGATTTGACGATTCCGCTTGCGTTGCGGTGTACCCATCAGGTATAAAACAATTGTCAAGGGAAATACGCCGTACAGGAAAAACGTCATGATTCCTGCAGTGACCGACTGTTCGGTAATCGACATCATGAAGACGACATATAACCATGCGATTGCGACGATGTACATTGTGGTTTCTGGTTTCACAGACTGAGCGACAAACCGTAACAATACGCGAAAATTGTAGAAGCGAGCATGAATACGCAGAACCCGCAAAGCGTCCCTCCCGTTGTTTCAGCATGGCTCAGCCAGTTATCTGATCCCAAGACGTGGCAACAATCGTGGCAGACATGGCCGCAATGGCAATCGCCGGCTGTCGGCCAGCTTGACGTGCAGTCGATCCAGAAGCAGCTCGGCGATCTTGGCGCCACGCTTGATCCTGCCGACGTCGTCCGGTTGCAGCAAGACTACGCCGACCAGTTCGCGAGCCTGTGGCAGACCGCAGTAAACTCCCAGATTCCCGCCGTCACCGACCGCCGCATGTCTGCGCCGGCATGGCAGTCGAATCCGTTTTTTGCCTTTCATGCGGCGGCCTACCAGCTCAATGCACGCTTTCTGACTTCCATGGTCGATGCGGTCCAATCGACGGACAAGGTCAAGCAGAAGCTTCGTTTTGCGGTGCAGCAAATGATCGATGCGTTGTCGCCGGCGAACTTCCTGGCGACCAATCCCGAAGCGCAGCAAAAAATCATCGACACGCATGGTGAAAGCCTGACGCGCGGAATTGCACAATTGTTTGCGGACCTGCAAAAAGGCCGGGTTTCGCAAACCGATGAAACCGCTTTTGAAGTCGGCAGGGATGTCGCCACGACCGCAGGTTCGGTGGTGTTCGAAAACGAACTGTTTCAGCTCATCCAATACGCGCCGCTGACCAAAACGGTACACGCGCGTCCGCTGCTGATCGTGCCTCCTTGCATCAACAAGTTTTACATCCTTGATCTGCAGCCGCAGAACTCGCTGGTGCGTTATGCGGTGGAGCAGGGCAATACGGTTTTCCTGATTTCCTGGCGCAATGCCGATGCCTCGATGGAGACGGCGACCTGGGATCAGTACGTCGACGACGCGGTGGTGAACGCGATTCATGTGGCGCAAGAAATCTCCGGGCAAGACAAGATTAACGCGCTCGGCTTCTGCGTGGGCGGCACCATTCTTTCGTGCGCGCTGGCGGTGCTGGCTGCACGTGGCGAAGAACCGGTAGCCAGCCTGACGCTGCTGACGGCGTTCCTGAATTTCCTCGATACCGGCGCGATCGATGTTTATATCGACGACGTTCAGATCGGCATGCGCGAGCAGATGATCGGCAAAAGCGGACTGATGTCGGGACGCGATTTCGCCTCGGCGTTTTCGAGCCTGCGGCCGAATGATCTGCTATGGAATTACGTCGAGTCAAACTATCTCAAGGGCGAAACGCCGCAAGCATTCGATCTGCTTTACTGGAATGCCGACAGCACCAATTTGCCGGGGCCGATGTTCTGCTATTACCTGCGGCATATGTACCTGGAAAACGCGCTCAAGGAACCGGGCAAGCTGACCATCGCAGGCGAGAAGATCGATCTCTACAAGCTCAACATGCCTGCGTTCATCTACGCTTCGCGGGAAGATCACATCGTGCCATGGGCCTCGGCGTATGCGTCGACATCGATCCTCAATGCCAGGAAGCCGGGCAACAACCGCTTCGTGCTGGGTGCTTCCGGACACATCGCCGGGGTGATCAACCCGCCTGCGAAAAAGAAGCGCAGTTACTGGACCAACGACAAGATCGGGGCCGATCCCGAAGCATGGTTTGCCGGCGCGGTGGAACATCCCGGCAGCTGGTGGACGGAATGGTCGGATTTTCTTTCCAGGCATGCTGCTTTCCGGACAAGACAAGATCAACGCGCTCGGCTTCTGCGTCGGCGGCACCATTCTTTCCTGCGCGCTGGCGGTTCTGGCTGCACGTGGCGAAGACCCGGTAGCCAGCCTGACACTGCTGACGGCGTTCCTGAATTTCCTCGACACCGGCGCCATCGATGTCTATATCGACGATGTCCAGATCGGCATGCGCGAGCAGATGATCGGCAAAAGCGGGCTGATGGCGGGGCGCGATTTCGCCTCGGCGTTTTCGAGCCTGCGGCCGAACGACCTGCTCTGGAATTACGTGGAGTCGAACTATCTCAAAGGCGAGACGCCGCAAGCATTCGATCTGCTTTACTGGAATGCCGACAGCACCAATTTGCCGGGCCCGATGTTCTGCTATTACCTGCGTCACATGTATCTGGAGAACGCGCTCAAGGAACCGGGCAAGCTGACCATCGCGGGCGAGAAGATCGATCTCTACAAGCTCAACATGCCTGCGTTCATCTACGCTTCGCGGGAAGATCACATCGTGCCATGGGCCTCGGCGTATGCGTCGACATCGATCCTCAATGCCAGGAAGCCGGGCAACAACCGCTTCGTGCTGGGTGCTTCCGGACACATCGCCGGGGTGATCAACCCGCCTGCGAAAAAGAAGCGCAGTTACTGGACCAACGACAAGATCGGGGCCGATCCCGAAGCATGGTTTGCCGGCGCGGTGGAACATCCCGGCAGCTGGTGGACGGAATGGTCGGATTTTCTTTCCAGGCATGCCGGCAAGCAGGTTGCCGCGCCGAAGAAGGCCGGCAGCGCCAAATATAAAGCGATTGAGCCGGCGCCGGGAAGGTACGTCAAAGTCAGGGCCGAATAAGGTCTATACGACCAACAAGGTCTGCGAAGATCAACCAGGCAGTAAAGCAGCAAGCAGCAAGAACGGGATGCGATTTCATAAAGATGTCTGCATGCACGGCAACGTGAAATAGCAGTCGTCGTCATCCCCGGAACTTATCCACCCGACACAAATAGGAGGCAGGACCATGGTAAAACGTATCGCATATGTGACCGGCGGCATGGGGGGCATCGGTACCCCGATTTGCGCACGTCTGGCCAAAGACGGCTACACGGTAGTCGCCGGTTGCGGCCCCAATTCTGCCCGTAAAGACAAATGGCTGGCTTCCATGCGCGAGCAGGGTTTCGACGTCCACGCGTCCGAAGGCAATGTTGCCGACTGGGAGTCGACCAAGGCCGCGTTTGACAAAGTAAGGGCAGAGATCGGCGAGGTTGACGTGTTGGTCAACAATGCCGGCATCACCCGTGACGGCCAGTTCCGCAAGATGAGCAAGTCCGACTGGGACGCGGTCATCGACACCAACCTGAATTCGCTGTTCAACGTGACCAAACAGGTTATCGAGGGCATGGTGGACCGCAACTGGGGACGCATCATTAATATTTCATCGGTCAATGGGCAGAAAGGTCAGTTCGGCCAGACCAATTATTCGACTGCGAAGGCCGGCATTCATGGTTTCACCATGGCGCTGGCGCAGGAAGTCGCCACCAAGGGCGTGACGGTCAACACCGTGTCGCCAGGATATGTGGGCACCGACATGGTGCGCGCGATTCGCCCTGAAGTATTGGAGAAAATCGTCGCCGGCATTCCGGTCAAGCGTCTGGCAGAGCCGGAAGAAATCGCCTCCATCATCGCCTGGATTGCTTCGGATGAAGGTGGTTACGCCACCGGTTCCGACTTTTCGCTGAATGGCGGCCTGCACATGGGTTAACCGCGGCCGGGAATCGGGATGCATTTTTCCGATTTGTCGACTTGTATTTACGGGAAACTGCGTACTTGTATGCATGCGTAGTTTCCCGCCTATAATGCGTTACGCCAGCGGACCGACTTCAATCTAAAAACAGGGGTCCGCTTATATAGCTGAAAACAGACTGGAATTTCAGATGACAAGTGCAAAAAAATCAGGCGAGCGTTTAATTAAAAAATATCCAAATCGCCGCCTGTACGATACCCAAACAAGTTCTTATATTACGTTGACCGACGTGAAGCAGCTGGTCCTCGACGACGAGGAATTTGCTGTCGTCGACGCCAAGAACGGCGACGATCTGACGCGCAGTATTCTGCTGCAAATCATTCTGGAAGAAGAGTCGCATGGTGCGCCGATGTTCTCCAGCGCGGCGTTGTCGCAGATTATTCGCTACTACGGCCACGCCATGCAGGGCATGATGGGTTCTTACCTGGAAAAGAACATCCAGGCGTTTATCGACATTCAGAACAAGCTGACGGAAAACTCCAAGGGTTTCTATGAAGGCAAGCCGTTCAGCCCGGAAATGTGGGCGCAATTCATGAATGTGCAGGGGCCGATGATGCAAGGCATGATGAGCAACTACATCGAACAGAGCAAGACCCTGTTCGTCCAGATGCAGGAGCAGATGCAGAGCCAGACCAAGAACATGTTCGGGACTTTCCCGTTCGTTCCCACCGATCCGACCAAGAAGTAGTCATTCTGTCAAGGCGGGTGTGCCGTTTTACGGCTGCCCCGCCTGCCAAAGGGTACAATAGCGGCTTCGTCCTGAACTCCGTTTTTTTACCTTTTTAGTCCATCCGTCATGTCCAATGCTTCTCCCGTCGTACCCCAGGTAGCCCCCAAGGTCGGCTTCGTTTCACTCGGTTGCCCCAAGGCGCTGGTGGACTCCGAACAAATCCTCACGCAACTGCGCGCCGAAGGCTACGATACCGCCAAGTCCTATGATGGCGCCGATCTGGTCATCGTCAATACCTGCGGCTTCATCGACGCTGCCGTGCAGGAGTCGCTGGATGCGATCGGCGAGGCGTTGAGCGAAAACGGCAGGGTTATCGTCACCGGCTGCCTCGGCGCCAAAAAAGACGGCGACGGCGACGACCTGATCCAGAAAATCCATCCCAAGGTACTCGAAGTCACCGGCCCGCACGCCGTCGGCGAAGTCATGCAGGCAGTACACAAGCATTTGCCCAAGCCGCATGCTCCCTTCCTGGACCTTGTGCCGGCGCAGGGCGTGAAGCTCACGCCCAAGCATTTCGCTTACCTGAAGATTTCCGAAGGTTGCAATCATCGCTGCAGCTTCTGCATCATCCCGTCCATGCGCGGCGACCTGGTGTCCCGGCCGATCGCCGACATCATGCTGGAAGCCGAAAACCTGTTCAATGCCGGCGTCAAGGAATTGCTGGTCATTTCGCAGGACACCAGCGCTTATGGCGTCGACGTCAAGTTCCGCACGGGGTTCTGGAACGGCAAGCCGGTCAAGACCCACATGACGCAATTGGTCGAAGCGCTCGGCGAACTGGCCAGCCGCTACGGCGCTTGGGTGCGCCTGCATTATGTCTACCCCTATCCGCATGTGGACCAGATCATCCCGTTCATGGCGCAGGGCCACGTGTTGCCATACCTGGATGTGCCACTGCAGCACGCCCATCCGGATGTGCTCAAACGCATGAAACGTCCGGCCAGCGGCGAGAAGAACATTGAACGCATCCAGGCTTGGCGCAAGATGTGTCCTGATCTGACCATTCGCTCCACCTTCATTGCCGGTTTCCCGGGTGAAACCGAAGCCGAGTTCGAATACCTGCTCGACTTCCTCAAGGAAGCCGAAATCGACCGCCTAGGTTGCTTCGCCTATTCCCCTGTGGAAGGTGCGACCGCGAATCTGCTCGACAACCCGGTGCCGGAAGAAGTCCGTGAAGAGCGCCGGGGGCGCGTCATGCAATTGCAGGAAGAGATTTCCAAAAAACGTCTGCAAGCGAAAGTCGGGAAAACCTTGCGGGTGCTGATTGATGAGATTGATCGTAGCGGCGGCATCGGACGCTCGTCTGCAGATGCGCCTGAAATCGACGGCGTGGTCTACGTCAAGCCGCCGTTCGAACCGCATAAAAAGCTCGTGGTCGGCGAGTTCGTCGATGTCGTCGTCACCGCTGCGGATGCGCACGATTTGTGGGCGGCGGCGCAATGATGGCTGGCGTTTCAAGATTGTTGCTGTTGTTTGTGTTGTCCGGCTTTACCATTTGCACTCAGGCGCAGCAAGCTGTAGCCGGGGCTGCAGTAACCACGACGGCAGCGTCGCCTGCAGGAGCAACTCCTGGCAGTCTGCAGGAGATGCTGAGCAAGCCGGCAGTGCTGCGCGGCACGCTCGGCGATGCACAGGTCCAACTCAGCGTAAAGCCAAAGGCGGACGAAGACGGCCTGGAGGGGAAATATTTTGTGTTCGGCCAGAGCGCGCAGATATTGCTGGCTGGCGAAGTCGATCAGAACGACCTGATGATGGAAGAATCCCACAACGGCAAGGACGTGTCCGGCCAGTGGGAAGGCAGCTTCAAAAACGGTCTGCTCAGCGGGACCTGGTCCACGCTCGACGGCTCCGTCACCAAACCGTTTTCGCTCAAAGTCGGCGCACCTTAAGCGCCTGTGGCGCAAGCAGGATGATTCCTGGCGGTGCTGCGTCTTTCCAACCAGATTTCATTCGAGGCTCTTCGTGGCAGAAAAATATACCCCTCAGACCAGCCTGATTCACAGTAAGTACGCCGCGCCCGACAATTTCGGCGCGTTGCCGGTGGCCATCAACCACGCGTCCACGGTGCTGTTTCCCAATGTCGCAGCCATGCGAGCGCGCAACTGGAAAGAGAAGAGCGGCTACACCTACGGGTTGCACGGTACGCCGACCACGTTCACCCTGGAAGCGCGTCTTGCTGAAATCGAAGGCGGTCGTCATTGCCGCATCGTTCCCAGCGGTCTTGCCGCCATTGCCATGGTTAACCTCGCATTGCTCAAGTCCGGCGACGACGTGCTGTTGCCTGATAACGTCTATGGCCCGAACCGCGACCAGGTTGTCTGGCTGGAGCGAGACTTCGGCATTACGGCACGGTTTTACGATCCTCTGATCGGCGCCGGCATCGCCGGGCTGATCCAGGACAATACGCGCCTGATCTGGACCGAAGCGCCGGGATCGGTGTCCATGGAAGTTTCCGACGTGCCGGCCATTTGCCGGGCGGCGCGTGCTCGCGGTGTGCCGGTGGCGATGGACAATACCTGGTCGGCCGGACTGGCGTTCCGTGCTTTCGATCATGGCGTTGATATCGTTATGCAGGCGCTGACCAAATATCAGTCCGGCGGTTCGGACGTCCTCATGGGCGCCGTGATCACGTGCGACGATGAGCTCAACCACAAGATCGAACTGGCGCATATGCGGCTGGGTTTCGGCGTGGGCATGGACGACGTCTATATGGTGCTGCGCAGCCTGTCCTCGATGCGACTGCGTTTCGATGCGCACGATGCCGCTGCGCGCAAAGTGGCTACTTGGCTCAAGCAGCGGCTCGAGATCATCAAAGTCTTGCACCCGGCATTACCGGACTGCCCGGGACACGAACTCTGGCAGCGTGATTTCACCGGTGCAGGTGGTTTGTTCTCAGTGATTTTTGATGAAGGATTCAGCGAAGCGCAAATCGATCGTTTCGTCGACGGCTTGGCGCTATTCAAGATCGGCTTCAGTTGGGGCGGCGCCCACAGTCTGTGCGTACCTTATCGTATGCAAACCATGCGTAAGAGCTGGACGGAGAAGGGCGGACTGGTTCGCTTCAATATCGGATTGGAAGCGGCCGAAGATTTGATCGCCGACATCGCGCAAAGCCTGGATGCACTGCATGCTGCGAAGTAGGTTTTTGTCGCCTTGATATCAAGACCGCCAAATTTGACCTTGAAGGTAAGTATTTGTAAAAGTTAAGGAGTTTTCTCGAGGGTTCTTGTTGCAAAGTCTGAAATTTGAAGTTTTTTCGACTTTTTATAGTCGTTTGGCGACAACAAAGTAGGAAAACAGGACGATTTTCAATCGCAAGAAATATTAATAAAAATTTTTAAAAAAAAT
>NZ_AJHH01000157.1 GCF_000256565.1 Herbaspirillum lusitanum P6-12
TTTTTTTTTTTTTTAAAAATGAAAATTCTATCGTCTTCCAAACCCAATGTGGGTGTGGGCTTTAGAAAAACATCTTGATTTTTTAGAAAACTTTGCAATGTTTTTGTAAGACAAAATCCTATATATGTCTTGGGTCGGAACCGACGAAAAATACCGACATCCACTAATTTCCTGCCTTTCAACACCCCCTCAGAATCAGCCTCACCGGTAAGAAAAAGTAACCGGGTGTAAATTGATTTTGAGGTGGGGGTTAAATGAATACCAATGACATGATGGCTGAAATTCGTGATGCAAATCTTAGTTATTTGATGTTGGCTCAGCAAATGATCCGATCCGACAAGGCAACCGCCATATTCCGTCTTGGTATCAGCGACGAGATAGCAGACATGATTCAAGGTCTGAGCAACGCACAAATTCTGAAACTTGCCGGCACCAACATGATGTTGACGCGATTCCGCTTCGACGACGGTGCAATCCTCGGCATGCTGACCAATTACAACAAAGACAAGGGCCTGGCCCAATCCCATGCAGCGATTTTGATGGCCTGTCAGCCGGTCGAACAAATTTCCTGACACTGCACTCATCCTCCGTGGTATGTTTGGGTTGACTCGGTCAACCCGGGAGAATGATTCGACGTTAAGCGTCAATCAGGTTGGCAAAGAAGTTTAGTTGTAATTAAAAAATATCGGGGGTGTGTTCATGGCTAAGAAAAGCGTGATTACTGAATCACAAGAGATTCAATTGGCCATAGAGTTGATTAATCTGGGGGCGCGTCTTCAATTGCTGGAGTCTGAAACTTCCCTGTCGCGTGAGCGCCTGCTCAAGCTCTACAAGGAGTTGAAAGGTGTTTCGCCGCCGAAGGGCATGCTGCCATTCTCCACAGACTGGTTCATCACCTGGCAGCCGAATATCCATTCATCGTTGTTCATCAATATCCATAAATACCTGATTGAGTACGCCAAGATCTCCGGCATTGAAGCCGTGATGAAAGCCTACAAGCTGTATCTTGAGCAGGCCGGTCAGATCGCCGACGGCGACGAATCCGTGTTGTCGCTCACACGTGCCTGGACGCTGGTGCGCTTCTTCGAAAGCAAGATGCTGACGACCACCCCGTGCAGCAAATGCCGCGGTCATTTTGTCGTACATCGCCTGGATCTGCATCAGGATTACCTGTGCGGCCTATGCCACATGCCATCTCGCGCCGGCAAAACCAAGAAGGCCAAGGACGCGATTGCCGCGCCTGCCATCGCTGCTGCAGCCGCAGCTGCGCTTGAAGCGCAACTGGTCGCCGCTATTGCCTGACACGGATCATTCTGAATACTGTCGCGTTACAATAATCGGCTTTTGATGCAGGCTTGGAGGCCGAGATGACGTTGGGACAGCGCAGACCCGTTCTGCAGGCACCTGCAGTTCAAGCGTTGTTCATTCTTTGTGCAGCACTGGTCCTCGCTTTACTGGCCGCACAGGCCGTCGAACAGCTGTTCGGCGTCGCTATTTCTCCCATTCCTTTCGCTTTCCTGCATGGCGCTTTGGCCGCCGGCATCGCTTATCTGCGCCGCATGGCTTCATGGTGGGGGCCGATCCTGTTTTTCTTTCCGCCGGCCGCCGTGCTGGTGAATTCCCTTCATTTGCCGCCGGTGCTGTTCCTCGCGGTTTTCCTCTTTTTGCTGCTGTTGTTCTGGTCGACGTTCCGCAGCCAGGTGCCGTTCTATCCGTCCGGGCAGTCGACTTGGGATGCGGTGGCTGCTTTGTTGCCGGCTGACCAGCCCCTGCGCGTGATCGATATCGGCAGCGGGTTGGGCGGTGCCGTCCTTTATCTGTCCAGATTGCGCACCGATAGTCGTTTCACCGGCATCGAGCTGGCGCCGTTGCCTTGGCTGGTAAGCCAGGTACGCGCCTTGCTTACTCGCAGTCGCGGCGCTTTTGTACGCGGCGACTATACGCGCCTGGATTTTCGCGACTACGATGCGATCTTCGCTTATCTGTCGCCTGCGGCGATGACGGCATTATGGCAAAAGGCGCGAGCGGAAATGCGTCCGGGGACGCTGTTGCTGAGCTATGAATTCGTCATCGAAGATGTGCAACCGGATGTCGTCGTGCATCCGAAAGAAAATGGGCCGGCTTTGTATGGTTGGCGTATGTGAAACAAAAAAGAGCTGTGTTACATTCTCCGCACGTTATCAAGTTTTTATCTTTGGTGTCGTAATTGAAAATGAAAGCCCGCTTTCGGTCATGTATTCCATCATTTGGTTGATGGGATTGCATGTAACCTGATAGCAGGTAAAAACACTGAACGCCACTGGGACGGGAGTAGGCACTTGTTAGTCATAATTGGATATGTAATCGTCATGTTGTCCGTCTTCGGCGGATTTGCAATGGCAGGGGGGCATCTCGGGGCGTTATTTCAGCCGATTGAGTTGCTGATGATCGGCGGAGCAGCGGGGGGCGCTTTCCTTGTCGGTAATAACACCAAGGCCATCAAGGCTACGCTGAGGGCGCTGCCGACTGTTTTCAAAGGCTCGACCTATACCAAGGCTCTGTACATGGAGCTGATGTCGTTGTTGTTTGAAATCCTGACCAAATCTCGCAAAGAAGGTTTGATGTCGATCGAAGGCGACATCGAGGAACCTGAGTCGAGCCCGATTTTCAGCAAATATCCCGGCGTTCTCGCTGACCATCACCTGATCGAATTCATGACCGATTACCTGCGCCTCATGGTGTCAGGGAACATGGATGCGTTCCAGATCGAAAATCTGATGGACAACGAAATCGAAACTCATCATCACGAAGGCGAAATCCCGGTGCATTGCATCGCCAAGCTGGGCGACGGCATGCCGGCCTTCGGTATCGTGGCGGCGGTCATGGGCGTGGTCCACACCATGGAGTCGGTGGGTATCCCGCCGTCCGAACTGGGTATGCTGATTGCGCATGCGTTGGTAGGTACCTTCCTCGGTATTCTGCTGGCGTACGGTTTCGTGGGCCCGTTGTCGAGCTTGCTGGAGCAAAAGCTGCATGAGTCGACCAAGATTTATCAATGCGTCAAAGTCACTTTGCTCGCCAGCCTGAATGGTTACGCACCTGCTTTGTCGATCGAATTCGGTCGCAAGGTCCTGTTCTCGACGGAGCGTCCGTCCTTCCTGGAACTGGAAGAACACGTCAAACAGGCAAAAAGCAAGTAACCCGATATGACCAGTCATCAGCAGGAGTAAGGCATGGCCGACGAAGGGCTACGTCCCATTATTGTAAAACGCATCAAGAAGGGCGGCGGCGGTCATCACGGCGGTGCCTGGAAGATCGCCTATGCCGACTTCGTGACGGCGATGATGGCGTTCTTCCTGTTAATGTGGCTGTTGGGGTCGACCGCGAAGGGCGATCTCAACGGTATTGCGGAATATTTCAAAACCCCTCTCAAAGTCGCGATGGCCGGCGGTTCCGGCAGCGGCGACGCGAATACCGTGTTGCCCGGCGGGGGCAAGGATCTGACGCGCCAGGAAGGGCAGTTGCGCAAGGGCGAGAACGATATTACCAGCAAGCGCAGCGTGCGGGCTGCCCAGGCCGAACTGGAAAAGGCCGAACGCGCTCGTCTGGATGAGTTGAAAAAGCGCATCGAGACCGCCATCGACAGCAGCCCGACCTTAAAGCAATTCAAGAATCAGCTGCTGATCGATATTACATCTGAAGGTTTGCGCATCCAGATCGTGGACGAAAAGAACCGTCCGATGTTCGCACTGGCCAGCGCCCAGCTGCAACCCTATACGCGTGAAATCCTGCGCGAGATCGGCAAAACGCTCAATGATGTGCCGAACAAGATCAGCCTGTCCGGCCACACTGACGCGACACCGTATTCGAGCGGTGAAAAGGGCTACAGCAATTGGGAGTTGTCCGCCGATCGCGCCAATGCGTCGCGTCGTGAGTTGATTTCCGGCGGCATGGATGAATCGAAGGTATTGCGCGTGGTGGGCCTGTCGTCCGCCGTGCTGCTGGACAAGGAAGATCCCTTCAACCCGATCAATCGCCGCATCAGCATCATCGTGATGAACAAGAAGGCGGAAGAGTTGGTGCAGAATGGTGGATCGTCTTCACTCGATGTGTCGTCGGAAGCTGAAGTAAAAGATGGTTTGAGCGAACCGGCCAAGAATTAAAACGGATTTTAAACACCCGGCCCAATTGAGAAGGAGGGCTCTGAATGTCGACACCCAAAATGCTGCAAGAGCTCAAGCGCTTGCTGCTCGATACGGCAAGCGGTGGAAGCAGGCAACTGACTGAAGTCGAGACGGATCTGGTCCAGACCAATATCCTGCTCGGCGAAGCGATCGAGAAGCTAGGGTCAAGTTTCATGGAGTTGCACACCGCTGTCCTCGCGCAGCAAAAGGAACTTGAAGTGGTCATGGCCGGCAACGGTACTTTGTCCGCTGAGGACATCGCTCGCCTCAAGGTCATGCAGGATGACATTACGGTGCACGTCAACGCTGCAGTGACAGGCTTGCAATTCCAGGACATGACCAGCCAGTTGCTGGAGCGTATTGTGCGTCGTGTGATTGGCTTGCGCGATGCGCTGGGTGTGCTCAGTGCGAACAGCTTTGAGATTATGCCCGATTCCACGCAATCGGCTGAGATGCTCGAGAGTCTGCTCAAGAACACGGTCGAGTCGATGGAAGAACGCCTGACCGCGCTTGAAAATGGCCTGTGGAAAACAGTACGGCAAACGCGCATGGAAAGCGGCGACATCGAATTGTTCTAAGCAAAGTCGCCTCGATATGCAGATTCGGCGAGGCTCTTAGGTGATTTGAAGATGGATTGAATCAATCGCACAATAGTAATTTTTTGATAATGGATGCGGCATAATGAGTTCGAACAACTCATGGCCGTAAATGAAGAACAGGGAGTAATGATGTCTAAAACAATTCTTGCGGTAGACGACTCGGGGTCATTGCGCCAGATGGTGGTGTTCAGCCTGAAAGCAGCCGGCTATCAAGTCACCGAAGCGGTGGACGGGCAAGAGGCGCTGGACAAGGCGAAGTTGCAGACTTTCGACTTGGTGCTGACCGATCAGAACATGCCGCGCATGGATGGCCTGACGCTGATCCGTTCCCTGCGTGCGCTTACGAGCTATCAACGCGTGCCTATTCTGATGCTGACCACTGAGTTCAGCGATGAGATGAAGGCCAAAGGCAAGGCTGCCGGCGCCAACGGCTGGCTGGTCAAACCGTTCGATCCGCAGCGTTTGACCGAAGTGGTTAAAAAAGTCATCGGCTAGTGTCGAAAATCAACGATAAAAGACAGACCTACAGCATCCATGACGGAGCCCAATCATGACCATTGATATGAGCCAGTTTTTCCAGGTGTTTTTCGACGAGGCGGAGGAAGGCCTCGCGGAAATGGAAAAGCTCCTGCTGGCCGTTAATGTGTCGGATCCCGACGACGAAGATCTGAACGCGATCTTCCGCGCCGCGCATTCCATCAAAGGCGGTTCGGCCACATTCGGCCTGAACGACATTACCGAAGTGACCCACGTGCTGGAGTCGCTGCTTGACCGCATCCGCCAACATGAAATGGCGCTGACAAGTCAGCACGTCGACGCTTTCCTGGCCGCCAAAGACGTTATCAAATCCATGCTGGACGGTCATCGCCATGGCGCGACCGTCGATCTGAATGCGGCAGCCGACGTACGCAAGCTGTTGCAGTCGCTGTCCGAAGGCGCCGGCAAAAAAGCCAAGGGCGCGCAGCCGCTGGTCGGCCCGGGCGGCGTCAGCCGGTATCGTATTGAATTGCCGAAGTTGGCCGAGCGCGACATCGAGGCCTTGCAGCAAGAACTCGGTTTGCTCGGAAAAATTGAAAAAGCCGACGCTGAAGGCGATCACTGCGTGTTCATCCTGGACACCGCCAAGGCCGCCGACAGCATCGTCGAAATCTGTTCCTTCCTGGTGAACACGGATGACCTGAAGATTTCACAAGCAGTCGCCGGGCGTTCCAAAGAAGAAGAGCAGGGCTACGGTTTCTTCGCACCGTTCGTGCCGCAAGATGCAACCGACGAAGAGCGCGGCTATGGTTTCTTCGCGCCGTTTGTGCCGGTGAATGCAACGGATAAAGAACGCGGCTATGGTTTCTTCGAGCCGTTTGTTCCGCAAGGCGAGACCGATAAGGCCAACCAGGCGGCAGAAGCTGCCGTACACACTGACGACGATCTTCCGGCCCTGGCCGTGACGGAAGGCGGCGAAAAGAAAGCCAAGGGCGAGAAGCCTGCAACCGTGCATGAATCGCAGTCGATTCGCGTCGGCATCGAAAAAGTCGATCAATTGATCAACCTGGTGGGTGAGTTGGTGATCACGCAGGCCATGATTGAGCAGCGTACCGGCTCACTGGATCCGATGCTGTATGAGCATCTGCTCAACAGTGTCAGCCAGCTGACTCGCAATACGCGCGACTTGCAGGAATCCGTGATGTCGATCCGCATGATGCCGATGGATTACGTGTTCTCGCGCTTCCCGCGCATGGTGCGCGATCTGGCCGCCAAACTCGGCAAGCGTGTCGAATTCGTCACCCATGGCGCCGCCACGGAACTGGATAAGGGCCTGATCGAACGCATCGTCGATCCGCTTACCCATCTGGTGCGCAACAGTGTCGATCACGGCATCGAAATTCCAGAAACGCGCCTGGCAGCAGGCAAGACCGATTACGGCACGCTGTCGCTGTCGGCCGAACACCAGGGCGGCAACATCATCATTGAAGTCACCGACGACGGCGGCGGTCTCAACCGTGACAAGATTCTGGCCAAGGCCAAGCAGCAAGGCATGGCGGTGTCCGATAACCTCAGTGACGGCGACGTCTGGCAATTGATTTTCGAGCCGGGCTTTTCGACTGCGGAGCAGGTCACCGATGTGTCCGGCCGTGGTGTCGGCATGGATGTCGTCAAGCGCAACATCCTGGCGATGGGCGGCGCTGTCGATATTCGCTCCAGCAAGGGTTTCGGCACCACGATTTCGATCTCGCTGCCGCTGACGCTGGCGATCCTGGACGGCATGTCGATCCGGATCGGTCACGAGATTTATATCCTGCCGCTCGGCTATGTGGTCGAGTCGCTGCAACCGGCGACGCAGGACGTCAAGGAAATCAGCGGTCAGGGCAAGGTCATCAAAGTCCGTGGCGAATATCTGCCGCTGATTCCGCTGTATCAAATTTTCAATATCGAGCCGACATTCACCGATCCGTCGCAGGGGCTGGTGGTAATCCTGGAATCGGATGGCAAGAAAGCTGCATTGTTCGTCGATGACCTGATCGGTCAGCAGCAAATTGTTGTCAAGAACCTGGAATCCAATTATCGTAAGGTTGCAGGGATTTCTGGTGCTACTATTCTGGGTGACGGAGGCGTAGCCTTGATTATCGACGTTGCCGCATTGTTACGATCAAGCCGGCAATTGAACGACGAATCTGTATTTTCCTGATTTTT
Organism: Herbaspirillum lusitanum P6-12; assembly: GCF_000256565.1. Classification (GTDB taxonomy): domain Bacteria; phylum Pseudomonadota; class Gammaproteobacteria; order Burkholderiales; family Burkholderiaceae_D; genus Herbaspirillum; species Herbaspirillum lusitanum. The sequence continues at coordinate 7,448 of NZ_AJHH01000157.1, forward strand.
TATAAGGGCCATTATCATGTCTGACACCATTTCGAAAAATATTTCCGGCTTCGGCGAGAAGTCCGACAGCGCCGGGAATGAGTTCCTGGCCTTCACGCTCGGCAAGGAAGAATACGGCATCGACATCCTGAAAGTTCAGGAAATCCGCGGCTACGAAGCCGTGACCCGTATCGCCAATTCGCCGGAATTCATCAAGGGCGTCGTCAATCTGCGCGGCATCATTGTCCCTATCGTCGACATGCGCATCAAGTTCCAGCTCGGCGAACCGACCTACGATCAATTCACCGTTGTCATCATCCTGAACATTTCCGGCCGTGTGGTCGGCATGGTGGTGGACAGCGTGTCCGACGTGATCACCTTGTCGCCTGAGCAAATCAAGCCGGCGCCGGAAATGGGCACAACTTTCGACTCCGACTACCTGATCGGTCTGGGCACACTGGATGAGCGCATGCTGATTCTGGTCGACATCGACAAGCTGATGTCCAGCGCCGACATGGGCCTGATCGAGAAGCTGGCAGCTTAAGCCGCTTCAAGCATCAAGTCCGGAAACGGGCTCCTGCCGCATGGCTCTGCGGCAGGAGCCCGTTTTCTTTTGGATCGCGAAATGGTGTGGCAGGCCGTGCCGACAAGCGTCTCGGACGCTCATCGGCAGGCAGGGAAAGATAGCTTAGTGGAAGTGTTCGGTCGATGCCGGTGCATCTTCCGGCATTTCGGCATGCACCAGATCGCCATCGGGCGCCGGGAATAGCGGTGTGCCACAATCGTCGCAGAACTCCATCGTATAGCGCTCCTCGTGCAGTTTGATTTGCACGATCCCGCAGTCGCGCAATACTCCCAGGATTTCTTCCATCGGCGTCTGCGCACTGTCCGGCGCGGACAGATCGCGTACTTCATCGCCATCTTCCTGCTCATACAGCGGCCATACGATGCCGTACACGATACCGTCGTCGTTGCCGAGGCTGAAGCCGACGCGGTACTCGTCGATCTGGCCGTTGATGTTCTCGCAAAAACTGCCGATGTTGGCGTGCAGTTCCGACGAGGCTACGCCCAGCGTCTGGGTCAGATAGTGATCGGCCGCACGAATGGCGGCAGGGCGGATACGTTTGTCCGCTTCGCGGCAAGCGAAATAATACGGTTGCGGCAGCAGCAACTCGACATTGCAGCCGGGCAGGAAGCGGGTCAACAGCGGCGTGGCCTGGGTAGTCCATGCTTTGAGTGCCGTCTCCCGTTCGTGCACAACCGAGCCATGTTCATCCATTTGCCAGCGGAATACCGGTGCGCCGGTCGGCACGGCAACCGCAGCGATCAGGTAGCGCGTATCGGCCAGGAAGGGCGCGGTCGGCGTTTGCTCCAGCGACAGCTGCGGCATGCTTTGCTTGAGCGCGGCCTGGCCCATGCGCTGCGTCATCGCGAAGACGTCGGCATGATGGCGCGGCAGCTGTTCGATCGCATACAAGGCCGGCGCCAATGCCAGATGGACGTTGTCGGCCAGCACGTGCGCATGCAGATGGGCGAACAAGCCGTCGCGCACTTCGCTCGGCAAGTTGCCGGAAGCGATGCTGAAACGCGTCCAGGCCAGCACCGGCAATGCCAGCAACTGCACGCTGTAGACCTTGCCGTCGTAATCGAGAGCGCAGGCTTCGCTGTTTGCTTCGACCGCTTCCACCAGGACGTCGTAACCGTCCAGATCGGATTTGAAAAGGTGGTCGAGGGCGACGTCGATCATGCCCTGATGATTGCTTTTCAGCTGCTTGTGTAGTTGCAGATCAAGGGTGCGTTCCCAGGCTCTTTCTTCGAGACGACTGGTAGAACCGGCAACCGCTTGTGATGAATTGACCAGGCGCTGGCTTTCAGCGGATAACCTGGAGGAAGAGCGTTTGGCGGGGCGGCGCATGATGAAATATTGACAATCAAATGATGAGAATGTCTATTGTAGTTGATTCGACATCGGGCCGGGTATTGCTGACGGGCATGCCGGTTCGCCAATGCCGTTCATGGTGTGCTTTACAGCGTGTCCTGCAGCGCGCGCAAAACCGGCGTTTTTTATTTGCTGCGTGTCCGCAACGCGGGACGTCTTTGCAGGGAGCCGATCAAGCCGCCAGCAGTTGACGCAGAACGAACGGCAGGATACCGCCGTGCTTGTAGTAGTCCACTTCGATCGGCGTATCGATGCGCAGCAGCAGTTTGACTTCCTTGGTTTCACCGTTCTTGCGATGGATCACCAGAGTTGCTTCCTGTTGCGGCTTGATCTCGCCTTCCAGGCCCTTCAGGTCGAAAGTTTCTTCGCCTGTGATGCCCAGAGTCTGGACGCTGTCGTTACCGATAAATTGCAGCGGCAACACGCCCATGCCGACCAGGTTCGAGCGGTGGATACGTTCGAAGGAGCGGGTGATCACAGCCTTCACGCCCAGCAGTTGAGTGCCCTTGGCAGCCCAGTCGCGCGAGGAGCCCGTACCGTACTCTTCGCCGCCGAATACCATGGTTGGGACGCCGTCGTTGACATACTTCATGGCTGCATCATAGATCGCCATCTGTTCACCGCTTGGCTGGTGAACCGTCACGCCGCCTTCAACGCCCGGCACCATCAGATTCTTGATGCGCACGTTGGCGAATGTGCCGCGCATCATGATTTCATGGTTGCCGCGGCGCGAGCCGTAGGAGTTGAAGTCCGCCTTCAGCACGCCGTTGGCTTGCAGCCACTTGCCTGCTGGGCTCGAATCCTTGATCGAACCGGCCGGGGAGATATGGTCGGTGGTGATCGAGTCGCCGAACACGCCCAGTGCGCGCGCGCCGCGTCGTATAACGAAACCGGCGTTTTTTATTTGCTGCGTGTCCGCAACGCGGGACGTCTTTGCAGGGAGCCGATCAAGCCGCCAGCAGTTGACGCAGAACGAACGGCAGGATACCGCCGTGCTTGTAGTAGTCCACTTCGATCGGCGTATCGATGCGCAGCAGCAGTTTGACTTCCTTGGTTTCACCGTTCTTGCGATGGATCACCAGAGTTGCTTCCTGTTGCGGCTTGATCTCGCCTTCCAGGCCCTTCAGGTCGAAAGTTTCTTCGCCTGTGATGCCCAGAGTCTGGACGCTGTCGTTACCGATAAATTGCAGCGGCAACACGCCCATGCCGACCAGGTTCGAGCGGTGGATACGTTCGAAGGAGCGGGTGATCACAGCCTTCACGCCCAGCAGTTGAGTGCCCTTGGCAGCCCAGTCGCGCGAGGAGCCCGTACCGTACTCTTCGCCGCCGAATACCATGGTTGGGACGCCGTCGTTGACATACTTCATGGCTGCATCATAGATCGCCATCTGTTCACCGCTTGGCTGGTGAACCGTCACGCCGCCTTCAACGCCCGGCACCATCAGATTCTTGATGCGCACGTTGGCGAATGTGCCGCGCATCATGATTTCATGGTTGCCGCGGCGCGAGCCGTAGGAGTTGAAGTCCGCCTTCAGCACGCCGTTGGCTTGCAGCCACTTGCCTGCTGGGCTCGAATCCTTGATCGAACCGGCCGGGGAGATATGGTCGGTGGTGATCGAGTCGCCGAACACGCCCAGAGCGCGCGCACCGCTGATGCCGGTTGCTGCCGCTGTCGGCACTTCGGTGAAGTTTTCGAAGAACGGCGGTTCTGCGATGTAAGTCGAAGTCGGCCAGTTGTAGACCTGACCTGCAGCGACGCCCTTGATGGCTTCCCACAGCTTGCCTGGGGCGCCCTTGACGTCGGCGTAGTTCTCTTTGAACACTTTGGCGTTCATCGCGAACTTCAACAGCTTTTCGATTTCTTGCGAAGTCGGCCAGATGTCGCCCAGGAAAATTTCCTTGCCGCCCTTGCCCTTGCCGACCGGTTGCGTCATCAGGTCGACGTTCATGTTGCCGGCGATGGCGTAAGCTACGACCAGCGGAGGCGATGCCAGGAAGTTCGAGCGGATGTTCGCATGGATACGCGCTTCGAAGTTACGGTTGCCGGACAGCACCGCGGAAGCCACGATGTCGTTCTTGACGATCGCTTCGTTCATTGCTGGTGTCAGGTCGCCGGCGTTGCCGATGCAAGTGGTGCAACCGTAAGCGGTCACGCCAAAGCCCAGTTTTTCCAGATAGCCCAACAGGCCGGCTGCTTCCAGGTACTTGGTCACGACGCGCGATCCAGGCGCCAGCGATGTCTTGATGTGCGGAGCAACCTTCAGGCCTGCTTCAACAGCCTTCTTGGCCAGCAGGCCGGCTGCCAGCAGCACGCTTGGGTTCGATGTGTTGGTGCACGATGTGATCGCCGCGATCAGCACGTCGCCGTTCTTGACATCGACGCCGTCGGCGTTGGTGTATGTCTTCGTCAGATCTTCGATCTTCTTGTTGAAGCCGTTTTCGGCGACAGGCTTGGCGAACAGGTCGGCGAAAGTCGATTTGACGTTGCCGATTTCGATACGGTCTTGCGGACGCTTCGGACCCGCCAGCGATGGTGCAACGGTGCCCAGATCCAGCGACACTTCGTTGGTGTAGTCGATGTCGCCGGCCTTTGGAATACCGAACAGGTTCTGTGCCTTGAAGTAGGATTCAAACGCGTCGATTTCCGCCTTGGTGCGGCCGGTGCCCTTGAAGTAGTCGATGGTTGCTTTGTCGACCGGGAAGAAGCCCATGGTGGCGCCGTATTCAGGCGCCATGTTGGCGATCGTGGCGCGGTCGGTCAGCGACAGCGACTTGGTGCCTTCGCCGAAGAACTCGACGAACTTGCCCACGACCTTGGTCTTGCGCAGCAGTTCGGTGATGGTCAGCACCAGATCGGTTGCGGTGCAGCCTTCGCGCAGCGCGCCGGTCAGGTTCACGCCGACCACGTCAGGTGTCAGGAAGTAAACCGGTTGGCCCAGCATGCCGGCTTCCGCCTCGATGCCGCCCACGCCCCAGCCGACCACGCCGATACCGTTGATCATGGTGGTGTGCGAGTCAGTACCGACCAGTGTGTCGGGATAGTAGACGCCGGTCTTGTTGTGCACGCCGCGCGCCAGGTATTCCAGGTTCACCTGGTGGACGATGCCGAAGCCCGGAGGCACGACGCCGAAGGTGTCGAATGCTTGCATGCCCCATTTCATGAACTGGTAGCGCTCGTTGTTGCGCTCGAATTCCAGCTTCATGTTCAGGTCGAGCGCTTTCTTTTCGCGATAATGGTCGATCTGCACCGAGTGATCGACAACCAGATCCACCGGCACCAGCGGCTCGATGTTCTTTGGATTCTTGCCCAGCTTCTTGGCGACGTTGCGCATCGCGGCCAGGTCGGCCAGCAGAGGAACGCCGGTAAAGTCCTGCAGCACGACGCGGGCAACTACGAACGGAATTTCATCGACACGAGCGCCCTTGGCGCTCCAGCTTGCCAATTGCTTGACGTGCTCTTCAGTGACTTTCTGACCGTCGCAGTTGCGCAGGACGGATTCCAGCACGATACGGATCGACACTGGCAGACGGGAGATGTTGATCCCGAGTTTCTTTTCCAGGGCGGGCAGTGAGTAGAACTTGCCTTTCTTGGAACCGGAAATGCTGAATTCCTTTAGGGTGTTCAATGTGTTGCGGGACATGGCCTCTTCTCCTTAGATTACGGATGGTGTAAATACTTTGTTAGCGCTACGAAGCTTGGTTTCGTTGCAAATACGGGACTGCATTACTTCTCGATCCGTGCTGAATTCGTTCTGAATTTGCACTGAATCTTGTTACCTGTTTGCTGCTTAGCTTTTCGGGGCTGCCGGCGCTTCTGCAGTCGCCGATTCTGCGTTCTTGCATTCGTTCGCCAGTTGCTGACCCTTCTTGGAATCCAGCAGAATGCCCTTGGCCGGGATGCCGATCCAGACCAGGCCGACCTTGCGGTTTTCGAAACGGTTGGCGCCGGTGGTGGTGGTCACGCGGGTCAGGCGATTGATACGCTTGTTCCAGCGGATGGCGATGTGCTTGTCATCGTCGTCGTTCTTGTAAATGGTCAGCTTGTTGCCCATTTCGCAGTGGAAGTCGGCAGACTTGGTGCCGCCGATTTCCGGCTCGTTTTCGTCGTCGTCAGCGTCCGAAGAGAGTGCCATTTTTTCAGCGGGCTTGGCGGCCGCGGCGGCAGCTTTGGGATGCGCTGCTTTTTTCTTGGCTGGTTGCTTCTTGGTGGCGGTTGCCGCAGGCGCACCGGTCTCGGCGAATGCAGATGGCATGCCGATGGCGCAGAGGGCGCTTGCGAGAGTCAGGGCGGTCAGGTATTTTTTCATCGTGCGTCAGTTAATGTTCAATGTTGCAGGGTGGTTGAAATCGGTGCAGCGGTCGTGCCGGTTTCTGCAAACCAGGCTGCGACTTCCGCAGGCAGGGCAGCGCCGCCGGCATGGGCGCGCTGCAAAATACTCCAGTAATAACGGTAGCTGGCACGGTCATGCAATGTGCCGCCATGCTGTATCGGGCCCCACTGCACGTCCCTGGCGCTAAGCAGGATTTGTGCCGCTGCATCGATTTCATCGTTGGCGGGGGACAGGGTTTGCACGATTGCTTTGATCTGGTTTGGATGGATGCTCCACATCCGGGTATAGCCGAACTCCTGCGCCGCGCGCGCGCATCGCCGCACCCGGAATGGCGCCATAGTGCGCCGACACGAAGTCCATCACGCCGAAGGACAGCGATTCGACCTGCGGCAGCGCCGCGATCAAGCGGACGTCTTCCAGCGCGCCGTGGGTTTCGATCAGTACGTGCAGCGGCGGCATGCGGCGACCGGCGGCACTGGTGTGGCGAGCGATGGCGGCGAGGGCTTGTTGCACATCGGCCAGGCCGTCCGCCTTGGGCAGCATCAGGTAAGCCAGCCGCAGGGCGGCACTAGCGCAGATCGTCGCGACGTCTTGTTCAAAAAAGGGGCTGGTCACGTCATGCACGCGGGCGCCGATGCGGCCGAAGCGATTGTCGTCGCCGGCGATCAAGGAGCCAACCAGTTGCGCGTGTTCGGCTTCGTTGCCGGCGCTGGCGCCGTCTTCGCAGTCGAGGGTGATATCAAAAACCGGGCCGAGCTCTTGCTGCAGGGCGATCGACTTGCGCATCAGCTTTTCAGAGCCGGCGTAATGGTCGCAGACCGGTAGTAAGACCGGTTGTCGGGTGCCTGGGAACAAGACCTGGGTGGGATGCATTGCTGCTGAATTCCGAATGTATGCAAAATGACGCGGCGGCTGTGAAAGCCCGCCGCGCGCTGGTCAATTAGCCGACCAGGTGTTTGACGCCTTCGCGCTCTTCCGACAATTCCTTGAGCGTGATGTTGATGCGCTCTTGGGAGAATTCGTCGATTTCGAGGCCTTGGACGATCTTGTATTCGCCGTTCTCGGTGGTGACCGGGAAGCCGAACATGGTGCCTTCAGGGATGCCGTAGGAGCCGTCCGATGGAACACCCATGGTGGTCCACTTGCCGTTGGTGCCGAGGATCCAGTCATGCACGTGATCGATCGCTGCGTTGGCTGCCGATGCTGCCGAGGACAGGCCGCGTGCTTCGATGATCGCTGCGCCGCGCTTGCCGACTGTCGGCAGGAAGGTGTCCTTGTTCCAGACCTGGTCGTTGATCAGGTCCTTGACGGCCTTGCCGTTGGCTGTCGCAAAACGGTAGTCGGCGTACATGGTCGGCGAGTGATTGCCCCAGACGCACAGCTTTTCGATCGCCGAAACCGGTTGGCCGATCTTGGCTGCAACCTGCGACAGCGCGCGGTTGTGGTCCAGGCGCAGCATGGCGGTGAAGTTCTTGGCCGGCAGATTCGGCGCCGACTTCATGGCGATGTAAGCATTGGTGTTGGCTGGATTGCCGACCACCAGAACCTTGACGTCGCGCGAAGCAACTGCGTCCAGCGCCTTGCCTTGCACGGTGAAAATTTGTGCGTTGGCTTCCAGCAGATCCTTGCGTTCCATGCCTGGGCCACGTGGGCGGGCGCCAACTAGCAGAGCGATGTCGGCATCCTTGAATGCTGTCAGCGGGTCGCTGTGCGCGGTCACGCCGGCCAGCAACGGGAATGCACAGTCATCGATTTCCATGATGACGCCCTTCAGGGCTTTTTGTGCTTTTTCGTCGGGGATTTCCAGCAACTGCAGGATCACTGGCTGGTCTTTGCCGAGCAGGTCGCCGTTAGCAATGCGGAAGAGGAGTGAGTAACCGATTTGACCGGCGGCGCCAGTAACGGCAACACGCTTGGGGGCTTTAGCCATGTGAATCTCCAAAGTGGTGATAGAAAGCGTTCAATACTGCCGGAATCGGGAGGCGCTCGCAAAACATGTTGCAAACGCGCTGAAACAAGTCCTGGAAGTGCTTCCCAACTCCTCGCCGGTCGCGGAAAGACGCCGGCAATTACTTCGTATTCTTTCAAGAGACTGTAATCATACCGTCGAAAGCGCAGTCAGTCAGTTGTTTTGCCGTCCCGACAATTCGACATTCGCGAACCGGTACGACGCACATCGCGCAGTCCTGATACATTGCGCTGCAAGCACGACCAAAAACCTGCTCGTCTCTGAATATGCCCGCGAGTGTAGGCCTGCCTTTGTGGTCTGTCAATCGCTATCTTATGTCTTATATAAGACATCTTATTAAATACTTTTCACTGGACGCGAACAGGGTTTTTGTGGTCAAATTTGGGGTTATGAGCTCCAGCCTGCCCAATTCGAATAACAGCGACGCGCAAAGCGTGGGCACCAGTGTTGCCGGAGCAGCGCCTACCTTCAGCCCCCTCTATCAGCAAATCAAGGCCTTGATCACGCAGCGTCTGGAATCGGGCGAGTGGAAGCCGGGCGAACTGATCCCCAGCGAAGTCGAACTCGGCAACCGTTTCAAGGTGAGCCAGGGGACCGTGCGCAAGGCGATCGACGAGCTGGCTGCTGAAAATCTGGTGGTGCGGCGGCAAGGAAAGGGCACGTTTGTTGCCACACATCATGAAACCCATGCGCAATTTCGTTTCCTGCGGTTGACCGCGGATACGGACGTTCCGCAGCGCGCCGAAAACAAGATCATCGAAGTCAAGCGCGTGCGTGCGCCGGCCGAAGTGGCGCGTCAGCTCGACATGAAGTCGGGCGACTCCGTGATCTTCATCAAACGGGTAAAATCATTTAACGGCGTTCCGACCATACTTGAAGAAATCTGGTTGCCCGGTCTTATTTTCAAGGGGCTGACCGCGGAACGTCTGATGGAATATAAAGGGCCGTTGTACGGCCTCTTTGAAACCGAATTCGGGACACGCATGATTCGCGCTGAAGAGCAGATTCGTGCCGTGGGGGCGGATCCGGAGTCTGCGGAACTGCTGGGGGTTCCGCCCCAGACGCCTTTGTTGAGTGTGGACCGCGCTTCCTTCACCTATGGCGACAAGCCGGTAGAGATGCGACGCGGCTTGTATTTGACGTTGAATTATCACTACCAGAGCGAATTGAATTAAACCTGCAGGGGATGTCCTTTGCTCGCATCCGTTCGTCGACTTTGAAATACCTAATTTGCTGCGAAGCAGAATAAGTGTTGGTGAAGGTTCATGAAATCGGCGAAAATTGCGGGATTGTTTTAAATCTGAGGAGAACCTTGTTATGTCTGAAGCCGCTAAACCACCACGGCCACAATTTCGTAACATTAATATTACCCAAATTGCTGGTTACCGTATGCCACTGGCTGCGCTGGTGTCGATCATGCACCGTGTCAGTGGTCTGTTCCTGTTCCTGATGCTGCCGTTCATCCTGTATTTGCTGGATAACAGTCTGCTCTCCGAAGGCACCTTCGAGTACCTGAAGGGCTTTGCCTCCAACTGGTTCGTCAAGCTTGTCGTCCTCGCCCTGTCCTGGGCATATCTTCATCATTTCTGTGCCGGCATCCGCCACCTGGTCATGGACAACCACATCGGTCTGGACAAGGACAGCGCGCGCAAATCGTCGGCCGGTTCTGGTCGTCAGCATCGCACTGATGATCGTGGTGGCGTTGAAACTGTTCGGAGCATTCTAAAAATGGCAAACAATAATATCGGATCGAAGCGCCTCGTCGTGGGCGCTCATTACGGCATGCGCGACTGGCTGGCGCAACGCGCTACCGCCGTCGTCATGGCTTTGTACACCGTCGTTCTGCTGGTGTGCTTCCTGACTTCCAGTGGTTTTTCTTATGACGGCTGGGCGGCAATGTTCTCGCATCAGTGGTTCAAGATGGCGACGTTCGCAGCCTTCATGGCCTTGTTCTATCACGCCTGGATTGGCGTGCGTGATATCTGGATGGATTACGTCAAGCCGGTCGCCGTGCGCCTGGTCTTGCAAGTTGCCACGATCCTGTGGCTGGTTGTGTGCGCCGGATGGGCGGCACAGATTTTGTGGAGAGTGTAATCGTGGCAGCTATCAAATCCACAATTCCTACACGCCGCTTTGATGCGGTTATTGTCGGCGCCGGCGGATCCGGCATGCGCGCTTCGTTGCAACTGGCGGAAGCCGGTCTGAACGTCGCGGTTCTTTCCAAGGTTTTCCCGACCCGTTCGCACACGGTCGCTGCTCAAGGCGGCATCGGTGCGTCGCTGGGCAACATGTCGGAAGACAACTGGTACTGGCACATGTTCGACACCGTCAAGGGTTCGGACTACCTGGGTGACCAGGACGCCATCGAATTCATGTGCCGCGAAGCACCGAAGGCCGTCTACGAGCTGGAACACTTCGGCATGCCTTTCGACCGCAATGCCGACGGCACCATTTATCAGCGTCCGTTCGGCGGCCACTCCGCCAACTTCGGTGAAAAGCCGGTGGCGCGCGCCTGTGCTGCGGCTGACCGTACCGGTCATGCACTGCTGCATACGCTGTATCAGCGCAACGTCCGCGCCAAGACGCACTTCTTCGTTGAATGGATGGCGATTGATGTCATCCGCGACAACGAAGGCGATGTGATCGGCGTGGTTGCACTGGAAATGGAAACCGGCGAAATCATGATGTTGCACGCGAAGACCACGCTGTTTGCAACCGGCGGCGCAGGCCGTATCTGGGCCGCTTCGACCAATGCTTTCATCAATACCGGCGACGGCATGGGCATGGCGGCGCGTGCAGGCCTGCCGCTGCAGGATATGGAATTCTGGCAGTTCCACCCGACCGGCGTGGCCGGCGCGGGCGTGCTGATCACCGAAGGCGTGCGCGGCGAAGGCGGCATCCTGATCAACAGCAACGGCGAACGTTTCATGGAGCGCTATGCGCCGACGCTGAAGGATCTGGCGCCGCGCGACTTCGTGTCGCGCTCGATGGACCAGGAAATCAAGGAAGGCCGCGGCGTCGGTCAGCACAAGGATCACGTGCTGCTGGATCTGCGTCACATCGGCGCCGATACGATTCAAAAGCGCCTGCCGTCGATTCTGGAAATCGCGCACAAGTTTGCCAACGTTGATGCGACCAAGGAACCGATTCCTGTCGTGCCGACCATTCACTATCAGATGGGCGGTATCCCGACCAACGTATACGGTCAGGTCGTCGCACCGAAGAACGGTTCATACAAGGAAGTGGTGCAGGGCATGTACGCCATCGGCGAATGCGCCTGCGTATCGGTGCACGGCGCCAATCGTCTGGGCACCAACTCGCTGCTGGATCTGGTGGTGTTCGGTCGCGCAGCGGGTAATCACATCGTTGAAAGCCGTCTGCAGGATCGCAGCCACAAGCCAATTCCATCCGACGCAACCGATCGCGCCATGGAACGTGTCGCGCGTCTGGAAACCAGCACCGGTTCCGAGCGCGTGCAGGACGTCGCCAATGCAATCCGCGCCACGATGCAGCATTACTGCGGCGTGTTCCGCACCGATGAATTGCTGAACGAAGGCCGTGCCAAGATCATGGAACTGGACGAGCGTCGCAAGCACGTCTCGTTCAAGGACAAGTCCAAGGTCTTCAACACCGCACGCGTCGAAGCGCTTGAGCTGGACAATCTGATTGAAACAGCCAAGGCAACCATCACTTCCGCAGCAGCCCGCAAAGAATCGCGTGGCGCGCACGCACATCGCGACTACGAAAAGCGCGACGACGTCGAATGGCTGAAGCACACGCTGTGGTTTTCCGAGGGGAATCGTCTCGACTACAAGCCAGTCAACATGCAACCGTTGACAGTCGAAACATTTAAACCTAAAGCACGTACTTTCTAAAAGGTCAGAACATGACACGTACTCTGAAATTCAAGATCTACCGCTACGATCCGGACAAGGACGAAAAGCCGTACATGCAAGACCTGACCGTCGAGCTGAAGCCAACCGACAAGATGCTGCTGGACGCCCTGCAACGCATCAAGTCCGACGTCGACGATTCGTTGGCGCTGCGCCGTTCATGCCGTGAAGGCGTGTGCGGTTCGGACGCAATGAACATCAACGGCAAGAATGGCCTGGCCTGCACCACCAACCTGAACGAACTGAGCGAGCCCATCGTTCTGAAGCCGTTGCCAGGTTTGCCGGTGATCCGCGACCTGATCGTGGACATGACCAACTTCTTCAAGCAATACGATTCGATCAAGCCTTACCTGATCAACGACAGCATTCCTCCTGAAAAAGAGCGTCTGCAATCGCCTGAACAGCGTGAAGAACTTGACGGCGTGTATGAGTGCATCCTGTGCGCATGCTGCTCGACATCGTGCCCGTCGTTCTGGTGGAATCCGGACAAGTTCGTCGGTCCTGCCGGCCTGCTGCAGGCTTACCGTTTCATCGCGGACAGCCGCGACGAAGCGACCGGCCAGCGCCTGGACGATCTGGAAGATCCGTATCGCCTGTTCCGTTGCCGTTCCATCATGAACTGCGTCGATGTCTGCCCGAAGGGTCTGAACCCGAACGCAGCCATCGGCAAGATCAAGGAACTGATGGTTCGCCGCGCGGTATAAGCAGTTTGCAGCAAGCGGGCGGGAGGCGACTTCCGCCCGTGGTTTTATCCATGTTTCACCAGTGATTGCCTTCCGCGCCGGTTTGCCAGTGTGGCCGGAAGAATGAAGTCAGCACCGATTAAGAAGTGATTTGAATCCATGTCCCAAAGCCATCAAGACGATCCCGCCAAACGTGCACGCCTGCGTTGGCGCGCTCGTCGCGGATTGCTGGAAAACGATCTCATCCTGACGCGTTACCTCGACGCCAATGAAGAGAGCATGACCGATGACGAAGTCGACGCGTTTTCCCGCCTGATGGATCTTGGCGACAACGACCTGATGGACTTGCTCCTTGTGCGCAAGGAGCCTGAAGCAGCGGTGGACTTGCCCCAGGTCCACGCCTTGCTCAAAAAATTGCGTAGCGCCTGAACGTTCCACGGAGTTCTGGCAAGATTGGTTCAAAAGCGGCCGGCGTTGTATTAGAGGCTGTTGCAAAGCGAAGTTGGCGACGTCGTGCATCGTGCATGCAGGCAGGCGAGGGATGCGAAGTTCATTTTGCAACAGGCTCTAAAGCGGTTGATTTGCGATTTTTGATTAACGATTCATCATCACAGCTGAAGGAAGAATTATGCCCACCTCAGATATCAAAGCGACCCTGTCGTTCTCGGATGGCACGCCGTCCCTGGATTTCCCCGTCTACAAGGGCACCATCGGTCCGGATGTCATCGACATTCGCAAGCTGTACGGCGCCACCGGCAAATTCACTTATGACCCGGGCTTCATGTCGACAGCGGCATGTAATTCATCGATCACCTACATCGACGGCGACAAGGGCGAGCTGCTGTACCGCGGTTACCCGATCGAGCAACTGGCGGTCAACTGCGACTTCCTGGAAACCTGCTATCTGCTGCTGCACGGCGAACTGCCGACTGCAACGCAAAAGGAAGAATTCGTCGAAACAGTGACCCAGCACACCATGGTTCACGAGCAAATGAATTTCTTCTTCCGCGGTTTCCGTCGCGATGCTCACCCGATGGCAGTGCTGACCGGTTCGGTCGGCGCCTTGTCGGCGTTCTACCATGACTCGCTGGACATCAGCAATCCGGTGCATCGCGACGTTTCCGCGATCCGCATGATCGCCAAGCTGCCGACACTGGTCGCCATGGCGTACAAGTACAACATCGGCCAACCGTTCGTGTACCCGCGCAACGACCTGTCGTACAGCGCCAACTTCATGCGCATGATGTTCGCGAACCCATGCGAAGAATACAAGGTCAACGAAGTGCTGGTGCGCGCGCTGGACCGCATCCTGATCCTGCATGCAGACCACGAGCAAAACGCCTCGACATCGACCGTCCGTCTGGCCGGTTCGTCGGGTGCGAATCCGTTCGCATGTATCGCGGCCGGCATCGCATGCCTGTGGGGTCCTGCTCACGGCGGCGCCAACGAAGCTGCATTGACCATGCTGGAAGGCATCGGCTCGGTCGACAACATCCCTGAGTTCATCAAGCAGGTGAAGGACAAGAACTCCGGCGTCAAGCTGATGGGCTTCGGTCACCGCGTCTACAAGAACTACGATCCACGCGCCAAGCTGATGCGTGAAACCTGCTACGAAGTCCTTAATGAACTGGGCCTGCACGACGACCCATTGTTCAAGCTGGCCATGGAGCTGGAAAAGATCGCGCTGGAAGACGACTACTTCGTGTCCCGCAAGCTGTATCCGAACGTCGACTTCTACTCGGGTATCGTTCAGCGCGCGCTGGGCATCCCGACATCGATGTTCACCTGCATCTTTGCAATGGCGCGTACCGTGGGCTGGATTGCTCAATGGAACGAAATGATCTCCGATCCGGAACAAAAAATCGGTCGTCCGCGCCAGTTGTTCGTCGGCTCCGCGAAACGCGACGTTTCGCCGATCGACAAGCGCGTCTGATAACGGCTTGATGGCCGTCCGGCAAGGTCGGTCATCAAGCTGTCATCATCTCGTTGCAGCTTGTTGTGTAGCGGTTCTGCAAAGGTCTCGGCCTTGCCTTCCGCCAGTGCAACAAATGGCACAAATAAAAAAGCGAATCCCTGTGGATTCGCTTTTTTATTGGAAATAAGGATATATAATTCGGCCTATGCTGACTGGATAACTCAAAAAAGTTCAGGTAGACATGGTCCTTCCCCACAACTTGATGTGCAATCCGCTAACCGGTCAGGCCGTGTCGCGGAAGGTTAGATTAACCCGCTAATCTCGCGAAACGCGAAGAAAGGTGAGCCAGATATGACTCAGCTCTACGAGCAATATAATCTCAACTCCTACCTCTTTGGTGGGAATGCGCCGTACTTGGAAGAACTGTACGAGGCGTACCTCAATAATCCCGGATCCGTACCAGACAATTGGCGTGCCTATTTCGACGCGGTGCAACACGTGCCTGCAGTTGATGGTTCCAATCGTCCTGACGTCGCCCATGCACCGGTAATCGCTTCGTTCGCCGAGCGCGCCAAGCAAGGTCCGATCCGCACCGTGGTCGCTTCCGCCGACACCGAAATGGGCCGCAAGCGCGTCGCTGCAACCCAACTGATCGCAGGCTATCGCGACCTGGGTTCCCGTTTCGCCAACCTGGATCCGCTGCAACGCCAGGAGCGCCCAAGCATCCCTGAACTCGAGCCGACTTTCTACGGTTTCAGCGATTCCGACATGGATATCGTGTTCAACATCAGCAATACGTATTTCGGCGGCGAAACCGCATCGTTGCGCGACCTGCTGCAATCGTTGCGCGATACGTACTGCCGTTCAATCGGCGCCGAATTCACCTACATCAGCGACCCGGCTGAAGTGCGCTGGATCCAGGAACGCCTGGAGCCGACACGCGCGCTGCCGCAATTCTCGGCTGAAAAGAAAAAACACATCCTCGACCGTCTGACCGCGGCTGAAGGCCTGGAGCGTTACCTCCACACCAAATACGTCGGCCAGAAGCGTTTCTCGCTGGAAGGCGGCGAAAGCTTCATCGCCTCCCTGGATGAAACCATCCAGCGCGCAGGTGAAAAGGGCGTGCAGGAAATCGTTATCGGCATGGCCCACCGCGGCCGTCTGAACGTGCTCGTCAATATCCTCGGCAAGACGCCGCAAGAGCTGTTCTCGGAGTTCGAAGGCCATCACGCCGACGACCTGCCGGCCGGCGACGTCAAGTACCACCAAGGCTTCTCCTCCGACATCAGCACCCCGGGCGGCCCGGTCCACCTGTCGCTGGCGTTCAACCCGTCCCACCTGGAAATCGTCAACCCTGTGGTTGAAGGTTCGGTCAAGGCGCGTATGGATCGTCGCGGCGACAAGGACGGTTCGCAAGTGCTGCCGATTCTGGTCCACGGCGATGCCGCTTTTGCCGGCCAGGGCGTCGTGATGGAAACGCTGAATCTGGCGCAGACGCGCGGCTACGGCACCGGCGGCACCGTGCATATCGTGATCAACAACCAGATCGGTTTCACCACGTCGGATCCGCGCGACTCGCGCTCGACGCTGTACTGCTCGGACGTGGTCAAGATGATCGAAGCGCCTGTGCTGCACGTCAATGGCGACGATCCTGAAGCCGTCGTGTTCGCCACGCAGATCGCGGTCGACTATCGCATGCAGTTCAAGAAGGACATCGTTGTCGACATCATCTGCTTCCGCAAGCTGGGTCACAACGAACAAGATACACCGGCGCTGACGCAGCCGCTGATGTACAAGAAGATCGCGCAACATCCGGGTACACGCAAGCTGTACGCTGAAAAACTGGCGGCGCAAGGCACCATCCCGGCCGACGGCGGCGATGTCATGGTCAAGGCTTTCCGCGATGCGATGGATAGCGGCAAGCATACTGTCGACCCGGTCATCACCAACTTCAAGAGCAAGTACGCCGTCGACTGGCTGCCGTTCCTGAACCGCAAGTGGACCGACGCTGCCGACACGGCAGTCCCGCTGGCAGAGCTGAAGCGCCTGGCTACACGCATCACCACCATCCCTGAAGGCTTCAAGGCGCACGCGCTGGTCGAGAAGGTCATCAACGACCGCGCTGCAATGGGTCGTGGCGAACTGAACCTGGACTGGGGCATGGGCGAACATCTTGCCTACGCTTCGCTGGTTGCGTCCGGCTACGCCATCCGCCTGACCGGCCAGGATGCAGGCCGCGGCACCTTCGTCCACCGTCATGCCGTTCTGCATGATCAGAACCGTGAACGTTGGGATGCAGGCACCTACATTCCTCTGCAAAACGTCGCAGAAAACCAGGCTCCTTACACCGTCATCGACTCCGTGCTGTCGGAAGAAGCCGTGCTCGGTTTCGAATACGGTTACTCGACTGCCGAACCGAACACGCTGACGATCTGGGAAGCTCAGTTCGGCGACTTCGCCAACGGCGCGCAAGTCGTGATGGACCAATTCATCAGCTCCGGCGAAGTGAAGTGGGGCCGTGCCTCGGGTCTGGTACAGATGCTGCCGCACGGTTACGAAGGCCAAGGTCCTGAGCACTCGTCCGCACGTCTTGAGCGTTACCTGCAGCTGTGCGCCGACAACAACATGCAAGTTGTCCAGCCGACCACCGCCGCGCAGATTTTCCACTTGCTGCGCCGTCAGATGATCCGCCTGTTCCGCAAGCCGCTGATCATCCTCACGCCGAAGTCGCTGTTGCGTAACAAGGATGCCGGTTCGCCGCTGTCCGATCTGGCCAAGGGATCGTTCCAGACCGTCATTCCGGAACTGGACGACAAACTCGACGCCAAGAAGGTCAAGCGCATCATCGCCTGCTCGGGCAAGGTCTATTACGATCTGGTCAATGCACGCAAGGAACGCGGTCAGACCGACACGGCAATCATCCGTGTCGAACAACTGTATCCGTTCCCGCACAAGGCGTTCGCTGCTGCGCTCAAGCAATTCCCGAACTTCCAGGAATTGGTATGGACACAGGACGAGCCGCAGAACCAGGGCGCATGGCTGCAGATCCAGCACAACATCTTTGAAAATCTGACTGACGGTCAAAAGCTTGCGTATGCAGGTCGTCCAGCCAGCGCATCGCCAGCGGTCGGTTACTACGACAAGCACTATGCGCAACAAAAGGCGCTGATCGACACCGCGTTTTCCAAACTCAAGGGCTTTGTCCTGACTAAGTAAGCAGATCTTGCACGGCGCGCATTGCGAGGGCGATGCGCGCTGATGTTTATTGAATAACCCGAATCGGAGAAGTTACATGGCACAAATCGAAGTAAAAGTCCCGCAATTATCAGAATCCGTTGCAGAAGCCACGCTGCTGCAATGGCATAAAAAAGTGGGCGAAGCCGTCGCACGCGACGAGAACCTGATCGACGTCGAAACCGACAAGGTCGTGCTGGAATTGCCGGCGCCGGAAGCCGGCGTCATCGCCCAGATCATCAAGGCCGACGGCTCGACCGTGGTCGCAGGTGAAGTCATCGCGATCCTGGACACCGACGCGTCCGCACAAGTGAGCCCGCTGGAAGTCAAGGCTGCTCCTGCACCGCAAAACACCAACGAACCGACACCGGTCGCAGCGCCTGAACTGGCGAACAAGTCCGACGTCGCCATGCCTGCCGCCGCCAAGATCCTGGCCGACAACAACATGTCGACATCGCAAGTGTCGGGCACAGGCAAGGATGGTCGCGTCACCAAGGGCGACGTGCTGGCTTCCCTGAATGCACCGAAGGCAGCTGCCCCAGCTGCCGCCGCCGCCAAACCGGCACTGCAAGCCGTTGCCGCTCCAGGCAAGGCCAGCCTGGAAAACCGTCCGGAAGAACGCGTACCGATGAGCCGCCTGCGCGCACGCGTGGCCGAGCGTCTGCTGCAATCGC
>NZ_AJHH01000158.1 GCF_000256565.1 Herbaspirillum lusitanum P6-12
GCGCGCGCGCGCGCGCGCGCGCGCGCGCGCGGCCGACCTCGACCGGCCTGACACGCTGGCGCGTCTGGCGCGCCTGGCGCAGGTGATCGTGCATCTTGCTCCGCCGCAATCTTCCGGTGAGAAAGACCGCCGCACCCGCAATTTGGCCGCCATTTTACCCGAGGGCGCGCGCCTGGTTTATATCAGCACCACCGGTGTCTACGGAGATTGCGCTGGCGCAAGCTTCGACGAGACGCGTCGGGTCAATCCGCAGAACACCCGCGCCGTGCGTCGGGTCGATGCCGAAACGGTGCTGCGGGCCTGGGCGCGGCGGCGTCACGGCAAGCTTTCCATCCTGCGCGTGCCGGGCATCTATGCCGCCGACCGCCTGCCGCTGGAGCGCCTGCACAAGGGCCTGCCCGCACTGCTGGCGCAGGAAGACGTCCATACCAACCACATCCACGCCGATGACCTGGCCCGCGTCAGTCTGGCCGCCCTGCGCCTGGGCGCGCCCAATCGCCTCTACCACGCGGTGGACGATACCGAACTGAAGATGGGTGACTACTTCGACGCCGTGGCCGATGCCGCCGGCCTGGCGCGCCCGCCCCGGCTGCCGCGTGCCGAACTGGAACGCAGCGTCTCGCCTATGATGCTGTCGTTCATGTCGGAGTCGCGCCGGCTGCAAAATCGCCGCATCAAGGAAGAGCTGGGCGTGCGCCTGCGCTATCCGGACGTGCAGAGCTTGTTGTCGGAATGGAAACTGACGAGAGCCTGACGGCCTTATGCAATTTCGGCTGCTTTCTTATTCGAAATACGAATAAGCATACGATTATTAAGTAGTTGTTTTGCATAGCGGGCAACAGTACAGTGCATGCCTGAATAAAAGGGGGGAGACCGCAGCGGCCCATGGTGGCGCCCGTGCCGCGGGCCGACGCTCCTTCCCGTTCCACCCATCCCTGGCGCGGACCATCCGCAGGACCACATGAAGCTATCTTTCAACAATGTCGCCAAGCATTTCGGCGACCTGCACGTGATCGAGGAATTCACCCGCGAGATCGCATCGGGTGAGCTGGTCGCGCTGGTCGGCCCCTCCGGCTGCGGCAAGTCCACCTTGCTGCACATGGCGGCAGGCCTGGAAAAGCCCAGCAGCGGCAGCGTCGCCGGTGACGGTCAGACCATCCGTGGCCCCCATCCCGAGCGCACCCTGATGTTCCAGGAAAACGCGCTGTATCCGTGGCTCACGCTGGAGCAGAACGTCGCGCTGGCGCTCGAATTCCAGAAGGTCGACAAGAAGTCCGCCGCCGCGCAGGCGCGCGCATGGCTGGCCAAGGTCAACCTGGGGACGCCGGCGTTGAGCGCCGAGGACGACGTCTACACCAATCACATTCACGCCGACGATCTCGCGGCGATAGCGGTGCGCGCCATCGACCAGGCGCGACCGCTGCGTGTGTATCACGCGGTGGATGATTCGGACATGAAGATGGGCGACTATTTCGACGCCGTGGCGCGCACGTTCAATTTGCCGGCGCCGCCGCGCTTGCCGCGCGCCGAACTGCAGCAACAGGTCACGCCGATGATGCTGTCGTTCATGTCGGAGTCGCGCCGGTTGCGCAACGACCGCTTGCGCAATGAACTCGGCGTGCGTCTGCGTTATCCGGACGTGGCGACGCTGCTCAAAACATTGTCATAAAATAAATGTTTCCATAAAAGATTTATGCTTATTTGTTTTTCGCATAAGCATACGTCTTTTAAATTGTTGTCCGGCAAGCACGATGCCAGTAGAGTCGCAACCTACCGTCTGAAAGTCCGTGCAAAGTTGCCTTGAGTGCAACGCATCGGCGACGCGCTTTACTCCTTGTCAGCACTGCCGGCATTGCCGGCATAGAATTCATGAAGCTATCTTTCAAAAACATACAAAAGAGTTTTTCCGGCCTGCACGTCATCGACGATTTCAGCCGCGACATCGAGCAGGGCGAGCTGGTCGCGCTGGTCGGTCCGTCCGGCTGCGGAAAGTCGACGCTGCTGCACATTGCCGCCGGCCTGGAAACACCGAGCTCCGGTTCCATTCTCGCCGACGGCCAGCCGGTCACCGGCCCGCATCCGGAACGCACGCTGATGTTCCAGGAAAACGCGCTGTATCCGTGGCTCACGCTGGAGCAGAACGTCGCGCTGGCGCTCGAATTCCAGAAGGTCGACAAGAAGTCCGCCGCCGCGCAGGCGCGCGCATGGCTGGCCAAGGTCAACCTGTCGGGCTTCGAAGCCTACTATCCGCACCAGGTCTCGGGCGGCATGCGCCAACGGCGCGCGCCTTCATCTCGCAGCCTAAAGCATTGCTGCTGGACGAGCCGTTTGGCGCGCTCGATGCATTGACGCGCATGACCCTGCAGGATGCATTGCGCACACTGATTCGTTCGGAAGTGCAGGGCAAGGCGCCGACCGTGCTGCTGGTCACGCACGATGTCGATGAAGCGCTGTTCCTGGCCGACCGCATCCTGGTGTTCAGCGCGCGTCCGGCTACCGTGCTCAAGGAATTCAATCTGGTGCATCACGAAAAGACGCATGATCTGTCGGAGTTCTCGGCGATCCGTCGCGAAATTCTCTGCCTGCTCGGCATTCATGCCGAACAGGACGAGTTTGCTAAAACCATAGAAGGGGTTGGGATATGAAATCGACATTGAAACGTTTGCTGCTGGTGGCATCCACGGCATTGGCCGCACTGGTGTTTTCCACACCGGCCATGGCGCTCGAAAAATTCAAGATCGGCTATCTGCGCGTGATGGACGATGCGCAGGCAATGGCTGCCTATGAAGCCGGCCTGTACAAGAAGTACGGCCTCGACGTCGAACTGATCGAATTCAAGTCCGGCACCGACCTGATCAAGGCCATCGTCGGCGGCCAGCTCGACAGCGGCGTGTTCGGTTTCACCAATGCCGTGGCCTGGGCGTCCAAGGGCGCCGACCTCAAGGTGGTCAGCGGCGCGCAACTCGGCTACCACGCCATCGTCGCGCGTGAAGACGCGCACATCAACAAGGTCTCCGACCTCAAGGGCAAGACCCTGGCTTCGCAAGCCGAAGGCAGCACCGCCGATGTGGTGTTGAAGGGCGTGGTGTTCCGTGACGCCGGCCTCAAGGCCGACGACGTCAACGTGCTCGGCGTGAGCCCGCAAGTGGCGGTGCAGTCGCTGGTCGGCAAGCGCGTCGACGCGGCCTTCCTGTTCGAGCCGCAAGCGCGCATCGCGCAACTGATCGCACCGGTCAGGCAAATCTATGAAATCGGCGAAGTCTGGCCTTTCCCTTGCATGGTCGTGATCACGTCCGGCGACACCCTGAAGAACCGCCGCGCCGCCGTGTGGAAGTCGCTCGACGCGCAACGCGATGCCATCGAACTGCTGAAGAAGAAGCCTGCCGAAGCGGCCAAGCTGATCGCCGGCTACTTCATCGCCGAGCCGACGCTGAAGACCCTGAAGCATGGCGAAGTACTGCGCGAAGACGTGATCCGCGACGCCATCAAGAGCCAGACCTTCAATGCCAAGCTGAACGAAAAAGAACAGAACCGCATGCAGGAAATCGCCGATATCCTGCAAGCCCAGGGTTCGCTGAAGACCAAGGACGGCAAGCCGTTTGAAGTGCGCAGCATCGTCGACCTAGCATGGCAAAAAGACCGCAAACTGTAATAATCGCGGTCATCAAGCTACTGCGCCGGCCAATTTTGCGTCTGCGATGCTCACCGTACATCCGTACGGCTGCGCTTCTCGACGCAAACTTGACCGGCTCGCTACGCTTGCTGATCCGCGATGGTTCTCCCATTAATTTTCAAAATTAAACATAGTTTCGATTCAGGCCGACGACTTCGTCGGCCATTGTATTTCTACTCAGTTTTACTCAGTTCTAATTTATGAGCTCTCAGCGTCGCGTTACCGGTTACCGTAAAAAATTCGCCATGGTGTTGGCGATCGCCTTCATTTTGTTGATGTGGCAGATTGCCGCATGGTCCCTGCCTGACTTCCTGATGCCGGGCGTGCCGACCGTACTGGCGCGGCTGTGGAATGAAGTGCAGACGCCCGCTTTCCGGATCGCGCTGTGGGGCAGCCTGACGCGCCTGGGCGGCGGTTACGGTGCGGCGCTGCTGTTAGGCATCGGCTTCGGCCTGATCGGCGCGGTGCTGTTCTTCTTCCGCGAAGTACTCAAGTCGGCCATCATCATTTTGCAGTCGATTCCTTCGATTGCGTGGGTGCCGCTGTTCCTGATCCTGATGGGCTTCGGCAATCTGCCGATCATTGTCGTCGTCGCGATCGCAGCGTTTTTCCCCGCCGCCTTATCGGTCATGAACGCCACCGAAAGCGTGCAGCAAGTGCATGTGTCCGCTGCGCGCGTCATGGGAGCCTCGCGCCTCGGCATGTTGCGCCGCGTGTACCTGCCGGCCGTGATGCCTGAGTTGATCACGGGCGCGCAACTGGCGTTCGG
This sequence comes from Herbaspirillum lusitanum P6-12, assembly GCF_000256565.1. Classification (GTDB taxonomy): domain Bacteria; phylum Pseudomonadota; class Gammaproteobacteria; order Burkholderiales; family Burkholderiaceae_D; genus Herbaspirillum; species Herbaspirillum lusitanum. Next base: position 4,443 of record NZ_AJHH01000158.1, read on the forward strand.
CAACGCCTGGCGTGCGCTGATTTCAGCCGAGATGCTGATCGGTTTCGGCAAGGGCCTCGGCCGTACGCTGGCGTACTCGGGCGAGACCGCCGACATGGTCGGCGTGATGACCAACATCCTGACCATCGCCATCCTCGCCGCGCTGATCGATCAGGTCATTCTTGAAAACCTCAAGCATCGTCTGCTGCGCTACCAATACGTCTGATCCCGATGAATACGCCGTCCGTCTTCGTCCTCCTGCTGCGCCTGTCCGCCTTCGTGTTGGCAGTGAGCGCATTCACGGGCGCGCAAGCCGGTGTGCTGGATGACGCCAGGACGCGTGGCGCTGTCCGTATCGGGCAGAATTACGTGCCGCCGGCCTATACCGCAGGCGCCAAATTCCGTACGCCGGAAGGCGTCGACGTCATCCTCGCCGAAGATATCGCCAAACGTCTGAACCTCAGGCTGGACAGCGTGCGCAATACCAATAACGCCGGTACCGGCGATGACGGCAAGGCGGTGCAAGCCTTGAAAGGCGCGCGTCCCGACATCGCCCTGGTGACGGTGGAGGAGGGCGCAGCGCGCAGCGGCACCGCCGCCGACGGCAGCGTGCTGATCCCGACCGGCTACAGCGCCGGTGCGATGGCCATCATGCGCACCGATACCGATATCAGGAAGTGGGAACAGCTCAAGGGCCGCACCGTGTGCCTGTCCGAAGGCGGCTCGTATGTCGGGCAGATGACCGCGCGTTACGGCGCCGTCGAAAAAGTGATGCGTGCGCCGGCCGACTCCTTGCTGGCGGTGCGCATCGGCCAGTGCGACGCCGCCGTGCATGACGACACCATGCTCAAGGAATTGCTCAAGCTGCCCGAGTGGAAAAAATTCTCCGCGCAGTTACCGCCGCAAAGCCGTTCAATGCTGATGGTCAAGGTCCCCGTCGCAGACGGCGCGGCGATCGCCTACTTCAGGCAGACCGTCGCTGAATGGTCGCGCGGCGACTTCTGGACGGCGCAAAAAAAGAAGTGGAGCAACACCGTGGCCTTTGAGGTGTACCTGGATCAGAACGTGCCGGATTGCCATTGACGTGCTGGACCGACCAGCAGCGGCTGTGCCGTATTGATCACTGCGAAGTCGGAGTTTTCCTGATGTTGTGGCAATGGAAAGATATATTTGCGCGGCGAGCAAACGCAGCGCTGCTGACATCGGGAAGGCGTCATAATAATTTCCAGGGGGGAATAGCCGGTCGCCGTCAGGCTTTGAGACGAGACGCCCGGCACCGTCTTCTCGCAGACATCAAATCAGGCGGAGCAAGAACTGGCCAATCGACCGTAATCCGTTGTCAATCGGGCAATTCGGGTTTGTAACGAATTCTGCCAAGTGGCTTGGCGTACGGCTGCGAAGGTGTAAGATGAAGTCCTATCCGCGCTTTCCAAGACGCCGGGCAGCTTTGAAATCTGGTTTGAAAGGTGGTCAATATGGACGTCGCAATCACTGCCAGTTCCCCTGGCGCCGTTTCGAGTTCTCCCGACACCGGCCCATCGGTGAACAACCTGGACGAAGCGCGTCGTGCGCAGGCGCGTCAGGATGCGGAAAACGCACAGCGCCGGATCGAGGAACAGCGTGCGGAAGAAACCCGTCAGGCGCAAGCGCGCCAGGCCTCGCGCAACTCCAACGGCGAAGTCATCGGCACCACCATCAGCACGACTGCCTGATTGTTTTCAGCTGCAGTAAAGAACCCGGGGGGGGGGGGGGGGGGGGGGGG
>NZ_AJHH01000159.1 GCF_000256565.1 Herbaspirillum lusitanum P6-12
GGGTTTTTGTCGTTAACGCGCAGTGCGTCCGCAGTGGATCGCCGTGTGTTGAGTACTACGGCTTGTAGCCGTCCGTCAGCGTCTTCAGAAACGCGATCACATCCTTGATCTCCGCATCGCTGAGCGCCGGCTTGTCGCCGGGCTGGCGGTCGAACGGCGCTTCCACATTCACATTCGGAAAATGCGCGGGCAACAGGTCGTCGAACTTGCGGATGCTGCCGTCGCGATTGCGCGGATACCATTTTTCCGGATTCGTATCGCGCTGGACGTAGAACTCCATGACTTCTTGCAGCGTGTGGAAAACGCCATTGTGGAAGAAGCTGCCGCGCAGCGCCACGTTGCGCAAGGTCGGCGTCTTGAACAGGCCGCAATACTCCGGGTTGTCCTGGAAGTCGGTGCGCTCCGGTCCGCACAGGCCGAAGTCGTGATAGCGCGGGTCCTTGTTGGCCGGAATCCTTTTGTTGCGCGGCACGCCCACGGCGATCAGGCCGTAATCGGTGAATTGCGGGAACGCACCGTTGGGCAGGATTTCGCTGATGTGGCAGGACGCGCAATTGCCCTTGGTCGGCTCGTTGAACAATTCGAGCCCGCGCAACTCTTGCGCGTTCAGCGAAGTCTGCTTGCGCAGGTAAGCGTCGTATTTGCTGGTGTAGGGATAGAAATCGGCCGGGCTTTCCTGGAACACTTCCAGCGCCATCAGCGCCGACTCGAAGGCGCGCGCGTCGTCATCGAAAATCGTCTCGCCGAAGGTCGCGCGGAACTGTGCGGCGTAGGGCGCGCGCCTGAGCTTGGCCACCACATCGGCGGGCGAGGCATTGGCCATTTCGTGCGGCGACAACAAGGGGATGCGCGCCTGGTCGTGCGCCGAATCGGCGCGGCCGTCCCAGGTGCGGCCGCCAGTCGGGCCGGCGTCGATGCTGTCGTCGCCGTCGTCATCATGGAAGTGTTCGCTGAACGGCGGCACGTTTTGCAGATAGCGCAGCGAAGGCACCGCGCGCGTGCCGGCGGTTTTCATGTCCTTGCCGCCGAGTTGCACCGACAGATTGTTGGGTGGACCGAACGCATGCTCGGGACTGTGGCAGGTTGCGCACGATTGCTGACCGGAGCCTGACAGCGACGGATCGAAAAACATGGTGCGCCCGAGCGCGGTCATTTCTTCCACGCCGGGACGGCGGCCCGGCTGCGGCGCATAGGCGGCGCCGGTGTAGGCGGGAGCAGCGTAGCCGGAAGCCGCGACGGCGGGGGACTGGCTGTCGAATCGCAGCGCCACGAAGGCAAGCGCTGCCAGCGCGGCAATGATTGGAATGGCTTTCATGGGCGCAGGATAGCAAAACTCTGTGACTTGTCGATGAAGGAGCGCACGCAGCCCTGCAATGTCATTCTGCAGTTATATTTTTCGGCTAGCATCGTGTCCCTGTCGGTTGTATCCTGCCTCATCATTCCCATGTCAAATTAAAAGAGAATCCATGCGAGCCAACATCAGCCAGTCTTTCAGCCAGCCAATCCGCTTGTCGCTTGCGGCCGTCGCCGCGATCTCCATTGCGGCGGGACTCTCCGCCTGCGGCGGCAACGCCAACATCGCCGGCGATGACGCCGCCGTGCGCAATATCGATACCGTAGTCGTGATCTATGCCGAGAACCGCGGCTTCGATACCTTGTACGGTTTGTTCCCGGGCGCCAACGGTATCCCCGGCGTGAATCCGTCGTCGAAAGGCGCGTACCTGCCGCAAGTGGATGTCGACGGCGCCGTGCTGCCGGTGCTGCCGCCGACCTGGGGCGGCATGACCGCGCCGGGCCAGAGCAAGGTGATCACGCAGGCGCAGTCGGCCGGGATGCCGAACAAGCCGTTTCAGATCGACGGCAAGGATGGCGTGGCGCTGGAAGCCAGCGTCGTCACGCGCGACCTGGTGCATCGCTTCTACAATAACCAGATGCAGATCAACGGCGGCAGGAACGACAGGTTCGCGACCTATTCCGACGCCGGCGGTCTGTCGATGGGCTACTACGACGGCAGCAACATGGCGATGTGGCAACTGGCGAAAGAGTACACGCTGGCCGACAACTTCTTCATGGGCTCCTTCGGCGGTTCGTTCCAGAATCATCAATACCTGATCTGCGCCTGCACGCCGCAATACCCGAATGCCGACAAGTCGCCGGCCAAGGGCGGCATCTCCAAGGTCGAGTTCGACGCGCAAGGCAATTTCGTGCGCCTCACGCCGGCGCCGAGCACGCCGAAATCGGTGCTCGGCGGCGCACCCAAATACGCCAATGACGGCACGCTGACTCCGGCCGACGACAAGGGCATGTATTACGCCGTCAACACCATGCAGCCGGCTTACCAGCCGAGCAATGTCGCCGCACCCGCAAGCGACGCCGCCAAGCTCTATGCCGATCCGGACAGCGCCTCGACGCTGCCGCCGCAAACGCAGAAAAACATCGGCGACCGAAGGCGGCGCAGGGCGATCGCAAGTTCCCGTCGCCGACCCCGAACTTCCAGTTCCATCACCAGCCGTTCAACTATTTCGCCAACATGGATCCGGTCAAGAACGCCGCTTACCGTGCCGAGCATCTGAAAGACTTCGACGCCAGCTTCCTGCAGGACGCGGGCTCGGGCGCGCGCGCGAATTCCGCGCTGAAGGCGGCGCAGGGCGATCGCAAGTTCCCGTCGCCGACCCCGAACTTCCAGTTCCATCACCAGCCGTTCAACTATTTCGCCAACATGGATCCGGTCAAGAACGCCGCTTACCGTGCCGAGCATCTGAAAGACTTCGACGCCAGCTTCCTGCAGGAATAGGCAAGCTGCCTGCCGTGTCGTTCTACAAGCCGCAGGGCAACCTGAACCAGCACGCCGGTTATGCCGACGTCGCATCGGGTGACGCGCACATTGCCGACGTCGTCAACAAGCTGCGCCAGAGCCCGCAATGGAAGCACATGCTGATCGTCGTGACCTATGACGAGAACGGCGGCTTCTGGGATCATGCTGCGCCGCCGAAGGCCGACAAGTGGGGTCCGGGTACGCGCATTCCGGCGATCATCGTGTCGCCGTATGCGAAAAAGGGCTATGTCGACAACAGCTTGTACGACACCAGTTCGGTACTGCGCTTCATCACGCGGCGCTGGTCGCTGCCGGTGCTTGACGGCATCGCGCTGCGCGACAAGGCGATCCAGGCCAACGGCGGCACGATTGCCAATGACGAGCTGGTGCCGACCGACGCCACCGACTTCAGCCCTTATCTTCTGAAGATCCGCCAGGCCAAACCGGACCTGGTCATCTCCAACCTGGCCGGCAACCAGATCACCAACTTCATCAAGCAATACTCGGAGTTCGGCCTGCCGTTCCCGATCGCCGGTTTCGGCTTCGACACGGCGGTCGCATGGGGCGCGGGCGCGGACAGCTTCGCCGGCACCTGGCCGACCACCTGGCACCACGACGTCAATGCGCCGTCGGCCAAGGCCTTCGTCGCCGCCTTCACCAAGAAATTCGGCAAACCGCCGGAGAACCAGGCATGGGGCGAATACGTCGCTTTCCGCTCGATCGTGCAGGCGATCACCGAAACCAAGACGCTCGATACCGCCAAGCTGATCGACTACTTCGAAAAGGGCGCGCAGGTCGACGTACTCAAAGCGCGCAAGGGCGTCTACCGCGCCTGGGATCACCAGCTGCTGCAAGAGATGTACACCGTCACGCCCAAGCCGAAGGCGCAAGTCAAGGACAAATGGGACTTCATGCTGCTGGGCTCGTCGGTGCCGGGACCGAATGAGTCGCTGGAAATCCTCGCGCCGACCATGCAAGAGAACGCCTGCACCTTTACCTGAGTCCGGATGATCCGTCGCCGTCGCTCCGGTGAAAGCCCGAGCGACGGCAGATGGTTTCGGATACCGCTCGTTTTTTCCCGTACTCCCCCTCCGGAGCAGCAATGCAAATCGTTTTCCTGTTGGAACAAATCCTCAACGGCCTGCTGGTCGGCGGGTACTACCTGCTGATCGCGCTCGGACTGTCGCTGATTTTCAGTCTCGGCGGCGTGGTCAACCTGGCGCACGGCGCCTTCTACGCCATCGGCGCCTACCTCGCGGTGGAGATCACCAAATACCTCGGCTTCACCGGCGCCCTGATCATTTCGCCCTTGCTGGTGGCGCTGATCGGCATCCTGTTCGAGCGCTTCCTGCTGCGCCGTTTCTATTCGGCCGATCCCATCCTCGGCCTGCTGCTGACCTTCGGCCTGGCGATGGTGGCGGAACAGGTGATCCGCATTTTCTGGGGCGCTTCGCCGCTGCCGGCATCGATCCCGCCGGCGCTCAAGGGCCAGATCATGGTCGGCGATTTCATGTATTCCAAATACCGCCTGCTGATGCTGGCGGCGGTCATCGTCGCGCTGGCGCTGATCTGGATATTGCTCAACAAGACTTCCTTCGGCCGCGTGGTGCGCGCCGGCGTGCAAAAGCCGGACATGGTCGCAGTGCTCGGCATCAAGCTGCATCCCTACATGACCGCCATCGTGATGCTCGGCGTCGGTCTGGCTGCGCTGGCCGGCGTGCTGTTCGCGCCGATCTCCGGAGTGCATCCGGCCATGGGCGCGGAAATCATGACCGCCGCCTTCGTGGTGGTGGTGATCGGCGGACTCGGCAGTTTCTGGGGCGTGGTGCTGGCGGCGCTGCTGGTGGGCGTGGTGCGCGGCATCACGATCCAGTTCTATGCACCGGCCGGTGAAGCGTCGATGTATCTGCTGATGCTGCTGGTCCTGATCTTCCGTCCGCGCGGCCTGCTCGGCGAACGCATCGAACGTTTTGAATGAGAGCGGACATGTATAACAAATATCAAACTCTGTGGATCGGCGCGCTGGCGCTGGTCATCGTCCCCATCCTGCTGCAACTGCTGGGCCTGACCATGTCGTCCTCGACCGACGTCGTCATTTACGCCATCGCGGCGATGGGTCTCAATCTGCTGGTCGGCTACACCGGACTGACCTCGTTCGGCCACGGCGCCTGGTTCGGTGTCGGCGCGTATGCGGCGGCGCTGTCGCAGAAATATTGGTTCCCCGGCCAGATCGTCGCGCCGATGCTGTTCACGATCGCCTTCATTGCGGTGTCGGCGGCGATTGTCGGCTTCCTGATCCTGCGCCGGCGCGGCGTGTATTTTTCGCTGCTGACGCTGGCCTTGTCGGCGCTGACGTTTGCGATTGCCTTCCGCTGGACCGATTTCACCGGCGGCGAATCGGGACTCGGCAATGTGGTGCGGCCGGTCGTGGCCGGCATCGACCTGGACCAGTCGATTCCCTTCCTCGTTTTCGTCAGCGTGATTGCGCTGATCGTGCTGTACGTGCTGCAACGCGTGATCCGCTCACCGTTCGGCCACACCATCGTGGCGATCCGCGAGAACGAGCAGCGCGCACGCTTCCAGGGTTACAGCACCATCGTCTACAAGCTGATCATGTTCATCGTCTCGGCCAGCGTGACCGGCCTGGCGGGCGCCTTACTGGCCTTCCATCATCGCTTCGCCTCGGCCGAACCGACCTCGGTGGCGTTCTCCGGCGAGTTGCTGGCGATGGTGGTGATCGGCGGCATGCGCAGCTTCCTCGGCCCGGCACTGGGCGCGCTGTTCTACATCCTGTTCCGCGAATGCCTGTCGATCTGGACCGAGAACTGGCTGCTGTGGTTCGGCCTCGCCTTCGTCGGCTTCATCCTGTTCTCGCCGACCGGACTGGTCGGCATCTGGCAACTGATCAAGAATCGCCTGCGTCCGCCGGCCGAAGTCGGCGCGG
>NZ_AJHH01000160.1 GCF_000256565.1 Herbaspirillum lusitanum P6-12
GGCGCCGGCAAGACCACCACCTTCAATCTGATCTCCGGCATGTTCGTGCCCAACCACGGCACCGTGAAACTGAACGGCAAAGAAATCCAGGGCCTGACGCCGGGCCAGATCTGCCAGCGCGGCCTGGCCCGCTCGTTCCAGATCACCAACCTGTTCAAGGGCCTGAGCATCTACGAAAACCTGCGGCTGTCGCTGCAGGCGCGTCACGCTTCGCGCTTCAACATGTGGAAGGACATCGACAGCTATCCCGAGATCCACGCCGAGACCGACGAGCTGATGCGCTTCCTCGGGCTCAAGGGCATCGACGAGATCGAAGGCGGCGCACTTTCCTACGGCGGCCAACGGCTGGTCGATCTGGGCATTGCGCTGGGATCGAAGCCGCATGTGTTGCTGATGGACGAACCGCTGGCCGGTCTCGCCGCCGCCGAGCGCGAACGCGTGTCGCGGCTGGTGAAGATCATCGCCGGGAATATCCCGGTGCTGATCGTCGAACATGACATCGACCGCGTGCTCGGCTTCTCGCAACAAGTCACCGTCATGAACCAGGGCAGCGTGCTGATGTCGGGCACCCCGGACCAAGCGCGCGCCGACCAGCGCGTGCAGGAAATCTACACCGGCACCGGCACGCCGCCGGTCACCGGACGAAATCGGTGCTCGGCGGCGCACCCG
>NZ_AJHH01000161.1 GCF_000256565.1 Herbaspirillum lusitanum P6-12
CCGAGCACGCCGAAATCGGTGCTCGGCGGCGCACCCAAATACGCCAATGACGGCACGCTGACTCCGGCCGACGACAAGGGCATGTATTACGCCGTCAACACCATGCAGCCGGCTTACCAGCCGAGCAATGTCGCCGCACCCGCAAGCGACGCCGCCAAGCTCTATGCCGATCCGGACAGCGCCTCGACGCTGCCGCCGCAAACGCAGAAAAACATCGGCGACCTGCTGAGCG
>NZ_AJHH01000162.1 GCF_000256565.1 Herbaspirillum lusitanum P6-12
CGGCAAGTCGACGCTGCTCAAAGCGCTGACCGGTTTGCTCAAGCCTGCTTCGGGCGCCATCCGCTACAACGGCAAGGACATCGCCGGCCTGAGCGCCCCCGATATCGCACGCCTCGGTATCGGCTACGTGCCGCAAGGACGCGGCCTGTTCGCCGGCATGACGGTGGCGGAGAACCTGTCGCTGGGCCGCCTTGCGCGCAAGACGGATTCTTCCAACGGCATCGCCTGGAGTGAAGAAAAAATCCTGCACTACTTCCCCCGCCTGAAAGAGCGCCTGCATACGCCGGCCGACTTCCTCTCCGGCGGCGAGCAGCAGATGGTGGCGGTGGCGCGCGCCCTGTCGGGCAACGTCAGGCTGCTGTTGCTGGACGAACCTTTCGAGGGTCTGGCGCCGGCAGTCGTACAAGAACTCTTCACCGTCTTCGATCAGTTGCGCCGCGAAGTCTCCATCGTCATCGTCGAGCACAACCTCGACCTGGTGCTGGCGCTGGCCGACCGCGTGTTTGCGCTGGAACGCGGCGCGGTATTCCACACCGGCCCGGCCGAACCGCTGCTGACCGACCTGACTTACCGCAAGCAAATTCTCTGGCTGTAATTTTTAATTTTTCAGTAACAAGGACCAACATGAACACCAGTTTGAAAGATCAACGCGTTGTCGTCACCGCAGGCGCCCAGGGCATCGGCCTGGCGATCACCGCCTCCTTCGTCGAAGCCGGCGCGCACGTCCACATCTGCGACGTCAGCGACGACTTCCTCGACAGCGCCCGCAAACAGTTCGCCCACGCGCCGGTCAGCTACAGCAAGACCGACGTCGCCAACGAAGCGCAGGTCGACGCCATGTTCGCCGAACTGGCGCAACGCTGGGGTACGCTCGACGTGCTGGTCAACAACGCCGGCATCGCCGGCCCGACCGCCAAAGTCGAAGAGACCGAATTGTCGGCCTGGGACCAGACCATCGCCGTCAACCTGACCGGACCGTTCCTGTGCACGCGCCGCGCGGTGCCGCTGCTCAAGAAAGCCGGCGGCGGCTCCATCGTCAACATCTCGTCGGCAGCCGGCCGCCTCGGCTTCCCGCTACGCACGCCCTACTCCGCTTCCAAATTCGGCGTCATCGGCCTGACCGAAAGCTGGGCGATGGAACTCGGTCCCGCCAACATCCGCGTCAACGCCATCCTGCCCGGCATTGTTGCCGGCGAACGCCAGGAGCGCGTGATCGCGGCCAAGGCGGCGTCCTACAACATCGGCCACGAAGAAATGCGCGAGCGCCTGTTGTCCAAGGTGTCGATGCGCAAGATGGTCACCGCGCAAGATATCGCCAACCAGATCATCTACATTTGCTCACCGGCCGGCTCCGCCATCAGCGGGCAGAGTTTGTCGGTCTGCGGTAATGTCGAGCATCTCGGCTAACACCCCAATTCAAGGAGACACCCATGAATGAAAAAATCGCCGTCATCGGCGCCGGACTGATCGGCCGCGCCTGGGCCATCGTCTTCGCCCGCGCCGGTTGCAGCGTCGCCATCTACGATGCCGTGCCGGAAGCGCTCAGCGCCTGCACCAAGCTCCTGCACGACAACATCAGCGACCTCGCCAAACACGGCCTGATCACGGAAACGCCGGAGGTCGTGCTGGCGCGCATCAAGCCGGCGAGCACCTTGGCCGAAGCGCTCAAGGGCGCTGCGCTGGTGCAGGAAAACGTCAAGGAAACGGTCGAAGTCAAACGCCAGATCTTCGCCGAGATGGACAAGCTGGCCGCCCCCGACACCATCCTCACCAGCTCGACCTCGTGGATCCCGACCTCCGAGTTCTCCGAACACCTCCCCGGCCGCCACCGCATCCTGGTCGCCCACCCGGTCAACCCGCCTTATCTGGTGCCGCTGGTGGAACTCGCCCCGGCGCCATGGACCTCGGCGGAAACGGTGAAGCGCGCCCACGACATCTACACTCGCGCCGGCCAGTCGCCGGTATTGTTGAAAAAGGAAATCACCGGCTTCCTGCTCAACCGCATCCAGGGCGCGGTGCTCAACGAAGCGCTGAACCTGTACGAAAACGGCTACGCCTCGTCGGAAGATCTGGACAAGGTATTGAAAGACGGCCTCGGCCTGCGCTGGTCCTTCATGGGCCCGTTCGAAACCATCGACCTCAACGCCCCCGAAGGCGTGCTCGACTACGCCAGGCGCTACGGCCACACGTATCGCGACGTGGCAAAGACGCAGCTGCCGAACGAATGGGATGCAGCAACGCTGAAACAGATCGAGGATGAACGGCGCACCGTGCTCAAAGCCGATCAACTGGAAGAACGATCACGCTGGCGCGACAATCGATTGATGGGACTAGTCGCGCATAAGCGGAAGCAAGCAACGTAATTGGTTACAGCCGAGGAAGACAATCACGATGCCGCAGGCGAGCCCCCCAAGGCAATGCGAAGCGAGCCGAAAAAAAGAATTCCGCTTATGAGTCGCCGTTGGCGCCGTGCTCAAATCGGAAAAAGAAGGGAAACTTGTCTGAGCGCAGCGAGTTTGTTTCCCTTCCCGATTTGAGTGCGGCGCCAACGGGAACCTCGCAAAGCGAGGCGGCGAATCGTTGCGTTGGAGCAGTGCTCCAACCCTTTCTTTGCTTACTTTCTTTGGCGAAGCAAAGAAAGTGAGTAGCCGCCGGGCTACCCCCGGCAACCCCGGTAGTCCGAAGAGAAAACAGAATTAGCTACGAAAAAAACGAACTCGAACCAAACGAACTCAAACCAACAATCACCAGGAGAACCAAATGAGCAAACCCAAAAAAGTCATCATCACCTGCGCCGTAACCGGCGCCATCCACACGCCCTCCATGTCCCCCCACCTGCCCATCACCCCGGACCAAATCCGCGATGCAGCCCTGGGAGCAGCAGAAGCCGGCGCCGCCATCGTCCACCTCCACGCCCGCGACCCGCAAAACGGCAAGCCGACGCAAGACCCCAACGAATTCCGCAAATTCCTGCCGCAAATCAAAGCCAAATCCAATGTCGTCATCAACCTCACCACCGGCGGCGCACCGACGATGGGTGTCGAAGAGCGCCTGCAACCGGCACTGCAACTCAAACCTGAAGTCGCCTCGCTCAACATGGGATCGATGAACTTCGGCCTGTACGAAATGCTCGACCGTTTCAAGGATTTCAAGTACGACTGGGAAAAGCCCTACCTCGCCGAATCCGACGACCGCATCTTCCGCAACACCTTCAAGGACATCGCCTACATCCTCGAATCATGCAGCGCCAACCAGACCCGTTTTGAAATCGAGTGCTACGACATCGGCCATCTCTACACCGCCGCCCACTTCATCGATCGCGGCCTGATCAAGCCGCCGTTCCTGATCCAGTCGGTGTTCGGCCTGCGCGGCGGCATCGGCAACGACGTCGAAGACGTGATGCACATGAAGCGCACCGCCGACCGCCTGTTCGGCGACGACTACTACTGGTCGGTGCTGGGCGCCGGCCGCGGCCAGATCCCGATCGCGACCATGTCGGCGGCAATGGGCGGACATACCCGCGTCGGCCTGGAAGATTCACTGTGGGACGGTCCAGGCAAGCTGGCGCAGAGCAACGCCGCGCAAGTCAAGCGCATCCGCACCGTGATCGAAGCGCTGTCGCTGGAAGTGGCGACGCCGGACGATGCGCGCCAGATGCTCAAGCTCAAGGGCGGCGACAACGTCGGCTTCTAAGCGAACCGCCATCCCGCCTACACGCCTCTTCAGCCGGCTCCTACAGGCCATGTAGGAGCTGCTTTACTTTTTATCTCCCGCGGCGCTTCACGATTTTTGTGAGCGCCGTTTTTTTTATTTTCTTTTTTCCGTCAGCTTTCTTTTTCGTTCGAAGAAGATGGTTCCAGATGACGGCCATTTTCCGCCTGTTCATGCGCGGTGCCGCCGACTCGCTGTCAGTTTGTGAAAGCGAGTCTGCCGATGGCGAGCTTGCCTGCGGAACACCATTGCGACCACCCCGGTCGAACTTTCAGCAAAAAACAAAAGGCCGAAGCCTTGGCTTCAGCCGACCCCAGGTAAACGGCGCAGCAGGTCCGCTACCGTCCGTGCAGTGCGGCGCCACGTGCTAACCAGCCCAGGTGAACAATGAAAAAAGGTAACCCGCCTCCGAGTGAACCCGGCGTGGCTTCGCGCCGCGGATTTCTCTTCAAGACCATCGCCATTGTTCCGGCTGCGTCTGCATTGACGACCGCGGCGTTGTTGCCGTCGGCGGCGCAAACGGCCGACGTTGCTGTTGGCGCCGACTACCAGCCGCGCTTCTTCAATGCCGACGAATGGACCTTCCTCAAGGCTGCCGTCGACCGTCTGATCCCGGCCGATCCGGAAGGACCGGGCGCGCTCGAACTGAACGTGGCCGCCTTCATCGACGGCCAGATGGAGTCGGGCTTCGGCCACGCCTCGAACTGGTACATGCAGGGACCGTTCAAGGGCGACGCGCCGGCGCTGTTCGGCTACCAGGCCAGCATGCCGCCGCGTGAACTGTACCGCGCCGGCATCGCTGCACTCAACGAACACTGTCGCAAGAATTTCAGCGGCAAGACCTTCGCCCAACTGGCCCCGGCCGAGCAGGAACAACTGTTCAAGGACATGGACGGCGGCACGCTGAAATTCGAACAGGTATCGGCGCAGTGGTTCTTCACCTTCCTGCTGCAGAACACCAAGGAAGGCTACCTGTCGGACCCGATCCACGGCGGCAACAAGGGCATGGCGAGCTGGAAGATGATCGGCTTCCCCGGCGCGCGTGCGGACTTCCTCGACTTCGTCGGCCCGTCCGACAAGGTCTATCCGTATGGTCCGGTGAGCTTAGGCAAACGCAGCTAGAGGAAATGAAGGAACTGAGTGAGGCAGCGCCTTACCCGCCACAAGAACAAGGAACAACAAGGAAGAACGAGCATGGCAGACATCACCAAACCGAAAGTAGACGTCGTCCTGGTCGGCATGGGCTGGAGCGGTTCCATCATGGGCATGGAAATGACCGAAGCCGGTCTCAGCGTGGTCGGCCTGGAGCGCGGCGAGACCCGCGACACCAATCCCGACTTCGCCTATCCCAAGATCGCCGACGAGCTCACTTATGCGCAGCGCTACAAGCTGATGCAAAACCTCAGCAAGGAAACCGTCACGGTGCGCCATTCACCCAATGACGACGCTCTGCCGTATCGCCAGCTCGGCTCCTTCCTGCTCGGCAACGGCCTCGGCGGCGCCGGCGTGCACTGGAACGGCGTCACCTGGCGCGCCTACGATGCCGAGCTGCAGATGCGCAGCCATTACGAACAACGCTACGGCAAGCGTTTCATCCCGGTCGACATGACGATCCAGGACTGGCCGATGACCTATGCCGAACTGGAACCGTTCTACGATCGCTTCGAATACGTTGCCGGCGTGTCGGGCAAGGCCGGTAATCTGGACGGCAAGATCATCGAGGGCGGCAATGTGTTCGAAGCGCCGCGCAAGCGCGAGTACCCGCTGCCGCCGCTGAAGAACAACGCGCCCGCCACCCTGTTCGAAACCGCCGCGCGCGAAGTCGGTTACCACCCGTTTCCGATTCCCGCCGCCAATGCGTCACAGGCGTACCAGAACCCCTACGGCATGCAACTCGGACCGTGCAACTATTGCGGTTATTGCGAGCGCTTCGGCTGCTACATGTATGCGAAGGCATCGCCGCAAACCTGTATCCTGCCGGCGCTGCTGAAGAAGCCCAACTTTGAGTTGCGCGACAAATCCTATGTCACCAGGATCAACCTCGCCGGCGACGGCAAGCGCGCCACCGGCGTCACCTACATCGATGCGCAAGGACGGTCGGTGGAACAGCCGGCCGACCTGGTGATCCTGTGCGCCTACCAGATGCACAACGTGCGGCTGCTGCTGTTGTCGGGCATCGGCAAACCCTACGATCCCAAGACCGGCGACGGCGTGGTCGGCAAGAACTTTGCCTACCAGTACAACGGCGGCATCAACGTGATCATGCCCAAGGGCACGCAATTCAACCCCTTCATCGGCACCGGCGCCGGTGGCGTGGGCATGGATGACCTCAACGCCGACCAGTTCGACCACGGTCCGCTGGGCTTCATCGGCGGCGCCTACATCAGCGCGATGGTCACCGGCGGCCGTCCCATCGGGCAATCCATCGTGCCGCCTGACACGCCCAAATGGGGCAGCGGCTGGAAGAAGGCGCTCAAGGACAATTACCTGCACGCGTTCAACATCGGTTCGGAAGGGTCGGTCATGGCCAACCGCGACAACTACCTCGACCTCGATCCGACCTATCGCGATGCCTACGGCCTGCCGCTGCTGCGCATGACCTTCGACTGGAAAGAAAACGAAATCCGCATGACCCAGTACGTCACCGACCGCGTGGTGGATGTCGCCAAGGCCATGAAGCCGAAACTCATGCACGCCGCCGCCACCAAGTCCGGCGAACACTATGATGTGCGCCCCTACCAGACCACCCACACCACCGGCGGCGCCATCTGCGGCGATCGTCCCGGCAACAGCGTGATCAACAAGTACCTGCAGTCGTGGGACGTGCATAATCTGTTCGTCATGGGCGCCAGCGCCTTCCCGCAGAACTGGGCCTACAACCCGACCGGCATGGTTGGCGCGCTGGCCTACTGGTCGGCCGCCGCGATCCGCGAGCGCTATCTGAAAAACCCCGGACCGCTGGTGCAAGCATGAGCGCGCCTCTTTTCACACGGACGACACGGGCGACACGGGCTTTGCTGGCGACGGCGACGCTGAGCCTCTCGGCGATCGCCGCCGCGCAGACCCATCCGACCCCGTCCTCGCCGCAACCGCAGCAGATCCAGCGCGGCGAATACCTGGCCCGCGCCGGCGATTGCATGGCTTGCCACACGGTCAAGGGCAAGGCGCCGTTCAGCGGGGGCCTGCCGATGAACACGCCGTTCGGCACCATCTACTCGACCAACATCACGCCGGACAAGCAGACCGGCATCGGCGAATACAGCTACGACGACTTCGCCTCTGCGCTGCGCAAGGGCAAAGGCCGCAACGGCGTGCGCCTGTATCCGGCCATGCCCTACACGTCGTTCGCCAAGCTCAGCGACGAAGACGTGTCGGCGCTGTACGCCTACTTCATGCAAGGCGTGAAGCCGGTGCAGCAAGACAATCCGAAGACCGCGTTGCCGTTCCCGTTCAACATGCGCATCCTGATGGCGGGATGGAACATGCTGTTCTTCGAGAACAAACCGTTCAAGGCCGACTCGACCCAAAGCGTCAGCTGGAATCGCGGCGCCTACCTGGTGCAGAGCCTCGGCCATTGCGGCGCCTGCCACACCCCGCACGGCCGTTTCGGCCAGGAGAAGTCACTGGACGGCAGCGACGACGGCTTCCTGTCCGGCTACACGCTGGACAACTGGCACGCGCCCAGCCTGCGCAACGACAAGGACGGCCTGGGCCGCTGGAACAAGGAACAGATCGCCTCCTACCTGCGCACCGGACGTACCACAGACGGCGCAGCATTCGGCGCGATGAGCCAGGTCATCAACGACAGCACCCAGCACCTCAGCGACGCCGACCTGCTGGCCATCGGCGAATACCTGAGCAGCCTGCCGGGCAAGAAATCGGCCGACGGCGCCGCCAGGGCGCCGGTAGCGACAGCAGCATCCAACGCGGCAGGCGCGGATCAACCGGCCACGCTGGAACTGCGGTCAGGCAAGCTGCAAACTGCAGGCGCGCTGGTGTACCTCAACAACTGCAACGCCTGCCATCGCTCGGACGGCACCGGCGCGATGAAGGCGTTCCCGGCGCTGGGAAAGAATGCGGTGGTCAATGTGGCGGATCCGACGTCGCTGATTCATGTGGTGCTGGCAGGGAGCGCGATGCCGTCCACCAAATCGGATCCTTCGCCGATGGGGATGCCGGCGTTCGGCTGGCGATTGAGTGATCAGGAGGTGGCGGAGGTGGTCAGCTTCATTCGCGGGAATTGGGGGAATCATGCGGGGGCGGTTAGCGCCGAGCAGGTGGCGGCGGTGAGGAAGGGTATTGAGAAGTGAGCTTGATGCCGGTGGTCTCTGATATTTTTCTCCGGCTTGCGTTTGTTCGCAACTGACACTGATCTTTCTTCGAGCAAGGCAAGCCCCGCCCCAAACCTGCCCTCTCCCCCAAATAAGTTACAATCTCCCTCATTCCATCAGCACCAGATCCCATGCGCCAATACCTCGATTTCATGCGCCATGTCTACGAACATGGCACCGAAAAAACCGACCGTACCGGCACCGGCACGCGCTCCGTCTTCGGCCACCAGATGCGCTTCGATCTGCAGGAAGGTTTTCCTCTGCTGACCACCAAGAAGCTGCACATCAAGTCCATCGTGCATGAACTGATCTGGTTCCTGGCCGGCTCGACCAACATTGCTTATCTGAAAGACAACGGCGTCAAGATCTGGGACGAATGGGCCGATCCCGAAGGCAATCTGGGACCGATCTACGGCTACCAATGGCGCTCCTGGCCTGCCCCCAACGGCGAGCACATCGACCAGATCGCACAGGTCGTCAGCCAGATCAGGAATAACCCTGACTCGCGCCGCCTGATCGTATCGGCCTGGAACGTGGCCGACATCCCGCAGATGAAGTTGCCGCCTTGCCACGCCTTCTTCCAGTTCTACGTGGCCGACGGCAAGCTGTCCTGCCAGCTGTACCAGCGCAGCGCCGATATCTTCCTCGGGGTGCCGTTCAACATCGCTTCCTACGCGCTGCTGACGCACATGGTGGCGCAACAGACCAACCTCGACGTCGGCGATTTCGTCTGGACCGGCGGCGATTGCCATCTGTATTCCAACCACATGGAGCAGGTGCAGGAACAACTGGCGCGCACGCCCGGCCCGCTGCCGAAACTGGTCATCAAGCGCAAGCCGGAAACCATCTTCGATTACCGGTTCGAGGATTTCGAGATCGTCGGCTATGAAGCCCAGCCGCACATCAAGGCGCCCGTGGCAGTCTGACGCCGGTTTCGCATCCATATGAAAACGCCTGCAATCGCAGGCGTTTTTGTTGTTGCATCACGCGCACCCTCGTACCTCCGGCTTCGCCCCACCTCTTCCAATGAATTAAAACAAGCCGCCGTTGCGCTCAGCTTGCGTTTAAGCTAAGTCGCATTTGTTATTTCCCTTCGGCGCCGCGACGTCCTATATTGACTGGACACATCGCCCCGAAGGGAATCCCCATGCTGCGCTCAGGAAGAAACATTGCCTTGCTGACATTCATCTGCACTTTGCTGGTGCCGGCATGGTCGGGATTGTCAGGATTGTCGGGATGGGATGCGTTGTGCGCGGCCGTCACGCTCATGATCGTCGGCATCGGCGTGCTCTATCCGCTGATCGTTTCAGGGCAGGCGAATTTGCCTCAGCACATGCAGGACGTTGAAGTGGGACCGGCGACAAGCGCGATCCTGTTCTGAAGAAAAAGAAATAATGAAATGAATCGAACGGCGCTCAGGAAGCGCCGTTGATTTTTTGCGGCGTACCGCCCGAGTCGGTGCCCGGATTTCCGTAGCGCACGTCGTCGCGCCAGCCGCCGCCAAGTGCCTTGTACAGCGACACCGTGGCCTGCAGTCGTTGCAGCTTGATCTGGCCGAGCTGGTTTTGCGCTTCCGACAGGATGCGCTGCGTGTCGAGCACCACCATCAGATCTTCGGCGCCGCTGCGATAGCGGATTTCCGACAATTCAAATGCAAAGCGCGCCTGGTCGACTTCCTGATTCTTGAGACGATAGCGCTCTTCCAGGGTGCGGATCGCGCCCAGCGATTTTTCCACTTCCGACAAGGCGCTCACCACCGCCGAACGATAGACCTGCACCAACTCCTGCTTCTGCGCCACGGCGAGATCCCGGCGGCTGTTCAGGCGGCCGGCATCGAAGATCGGCGCCGTCAGCGAGGCGCCCAGATTGGCCAGCAGATTGGGACCATCGAACAACGACAGTAATGCATTGCTTTGCGCACCGGTCGAGCCGGTCAGGCGGATGCTTGGGAACAGCGCGGCGCGCGCTACCGCCACGTTGGCGTTGGCTTCGGCCAAGCGCGCCTCGGCGCGGCGGATGTCGGGACGGCGCGTCAGCAATTCGGACGGCAGGCCGGGAGCGATCTTCGGCATCTGGATGGTCGCCAGGCCTTTTTCACCGACGCTGAAATTTTGCGGCGGACGTCCCAGCAGAATCGCCAGCGCGGTCTGCGCATCGCGCTCCTGCTGCATCAGGTCGGGCAAGGCCGCCTGCTGATTGGCGAGTGCCGAGCGCTGCCGCGCAAGGTCCAGCGGCGAAGCGGCGCCGGCGCGGCTTTGCGCTTCGACCAGCTTGAGCACGCGCTGGGCGTTGCCGACGTTTTGCCTGGCAATCTCGAGACGGTCGCGCAGCGACAGCACTTGCAGGAAGGTGGAAACGATGCCGCTGGTGACGGTCAGCGCGACGGTCTCGCGGTCGTACATGTTGGCGCGCAGCGAGGCCTCCGCCGCCGCCAGTCCGGCCCTGTTCTTGCCCCAGAAATCGACTTCGTAGTTGATCTCCAGCATGCCGCTGGCTGTGGTGGTCGGCGTGCCGCCGCTGAGCGGCAAGGCGCGGTTGGCGCTGCCGGCGAAGTCGGCGTCGGGCAACAGCGGCGCGCCGGCGATGCGGGCGTTGGCTTCGGCCTGGCGCACGCGCGACATGGCGGCGGCGATTTCAAAATTGTTCTTCTGGCCTTCGTTGACGAGACCGCTCAGCTCGGCGCTGCCGAACTGCTTCCACCAGTCGGTGTCGAGCGCCAGCTGCGCGACGCTGTTTGCACCGTCGGCGCCGGAAGCATCGCCCCACTGCTTGGGAACGTCGACCTTCTGCACCGGCTCGACGTCGACCTGCG
>NZ_AJHH01000163.1 GCF_000256565.1 Herbaspirillum lusitanum P6-12
GCTCGCCTTCGGCCAGGCCGGTCAGCACCTGCGCCTTGTCGGCGTTGCGCAAACCTATCCGCACCTCGCGCGTTTCCAGTTTGCCGTCGGCATGCAGGACCTTGAGTTTTTGCATGCCCTTGATGTCCGGCTTGACCACCAGCGAGGCCGGGATGGTGACGGCGCGCTCGGCCTTGTCAAGCACGAAGAAGACGTCGGCGGTCATGCCGGCCATCAGCTCCCGGCTGGGATTGGCGACATCGAACAACACGGTATAGAACGCCTTCTTGCCCTGGCGGCCACTGTCGTCGGCAGGCAGCAGCATGATCTGGCGCAGCTTGCCGGCCCAGCGCTTGCCGGGATAGCCGGGCGTGGTGAAATAGGCGGTCATGCCCTTGTGGAGCCGCGTGACGTCTTCTTCCGCGACGCGCGCCTGCACGCTCATCTTGCTCAGGTCGGCGATGCGCATGAGCACATCCTGGTTGGCCGAAAGGGTCTGCCCGATCCGCGCCGACAAGGCCACCACGGTGCCGCTGATCGGCGCGACGATGCGGGTCTGCTTCTGGATCGCTTCGTCTTCCTTCATGGCGGCGTCGAGCTGCTGGATCTGGGCGTTGATGGCGTCCACCTTGGCAGCCGCCGAATACATGCCCATGCGGCTCGATTCGTAGGTTTCCTGGCGCGTGGCGTTCTCGGCCTTGAGCTGGGTCTGGCGCTGGAATTGCAGCTGGGCGAAATCGAGCTGGGCGTTTTGCCCGGCCAACTCAGCCTTCAGGCGGGCCATCTGGGCGCGATTGTTTTCCGCGCGGCCGGCCTGCACTACCGGCGACACCGTCACCAGCAATTTTCCTTCCTTGACCGTCTCGCCGATACCGACGTACACGTCGGAAATCTGGCCGGAGACCTTGGTGCCGACGTCGACGTAATTCTGCACGGCGACGTTGCCGATGGCGTTGACCACCTGCTCGATGTCGCTGCGTTCTGCGATCACGGTTTCCAGCCGCACCGGCACCGCTTGCGGATGGCGTTGGCGATAACCGTACCAGCCGGCCGCGCCTGCGGCAATCGCCAGCACCAGCGCCAACGCGCTCCAGCCGCGCCGCGCCGCGCAATAT
>NZ_AJHH01000164.1 GCF_000256565.1 Herbaspirillum lusitanum P6-12
GCGTCGGCGCGCGTCGGCGGACGAATCGGCCGGGGCGCCCAGATGGCGATCTTCAGCGGTCATGTCGTCGAGATTGTCCACGGGTTCCCTCCTCATGTCGGCGTCATCCAGGAAGAGTGTCGCGTCGGCTGGCTCCACACGGCGTAGTGCAAGGCCGACAGCAGACGCGGATCATCGAGCAAGGTATGCTTCTGCTTTTCGGTCAGCACCGCAGGACCGCGGCGCAGCGCCTGCAACACCAGCGAATCGCCGGCGGCGCGGCTGAGGTCGGGCATGCGCGGATGGCCATGGGCGCCGGCGCAGACCAGCGCGTTGACGGCCGGGTCGACCACGGCGTCAACAAAACCGGGCAGCGGCGCGGTGGCGTTCAGGTGCGCCACGGTGTCGCGCAGCTCGCGCGGCGCATCGACTTCTTCCGGGATCACAAACAATTGAAGGCGACGGAACAGGCGACCGAACGAAACGCGGCTCGACAGCACCGACAGCGGCACCGAGAACATCAATGAGCCGGCGATCGGCATCAGCCACCAGATGAAGGATGGGTTGAGCCAGTACACCAGTGCGCCCCATGCCACACCCAACACCGAGTGGACGCCGTGGCGGCTCACTGCCTGGCCCCAACCGGTTTCATTGTCGGCGCGCGGCGGCGACTTCCAGCTCAGCGCCCAGCCGAGGAAAGCGCCCAGCACGAAGCGCGTATGGAACAGCATGCGCACCGGCGCCAGCATCATCGAGAACAGCAATTCGATCAGCATGCTCAGCGTCACGCGCAAGGCGCCGCCATAACCCCTGGCGCCCTTGACGATGATCAGCAGCACGCTGAGGACTTTCGGCAGGAACAGAATCGTGGCGGTGGCCGAGACCAGCGCCAGGGCTTTTTCAGGATGCCATTCAGGCCAGATCGGGAACAACTGGCGCGGCTCGACGAAGTATTGCGGATCGATCAGCGTATGCGTGGCCAGCAACACCGTCGACAGCGCCAGGAACAGCGCCCACAACGGCGCCGACAAATACGCCATGACGCCGGTCACGAACACCGCGCGATGCACCACGTGCATGCCGCGCGCCAGGAACAGGCGGAAGTTCATCAGGTTGCCCTGGCACCAGCGCCGGTCGCGGCCGAGTTCGTCGAGCAGCGCCGGCGGCATTTCTTCATAGCTGCCGTCAAGGTCGTAGGCGATCCACACCGACCAGCCGGCGCGACGCATCAGCGAAGCTTCGACGAAGTCATGCGAAAGAATCGGACCGGACAAATTGCCGTCGCCCGGCAGCGGCGCCAGCGCGCAATGCTTCATGAACGGCGCCATGCGGATGATCGCGTTGTGGCCCCAGTAATGTGATTCGCCGAGTTGCCAGTAGTGCAGGCCCGCAGTGAACAAGGGCCCGTACACGCGCGTCGAGAATTGCTGGATGCGGGCGTACAGCGTGTCGCGTCCGGCCGCGCGCGCGCGGCGCGGTCTGGATGATGCCGGCGCCGGGATGTGCTTCCATCAGGCGCACCAGCGTCGACAGGCATTGGCCGCTCATGACGCTGTCGGCGTCGAGCACCAGCATGTAGCGGTAGTCGGCGCCCCAGCGGCGGCAAAAGTCGTCGATGTTGCCGCTCTTGCGTTTGACGCGGCGGCGGCGATGGCGATAGAAGATGCGGCCGAAGCCATCGACTTCCTTGCACAACGCAGCCCAGGCCTGCATCTCTGCGGTGCAGATATCGGACTCGCCGCTGTCGCTGAGGACGAAGAAATCGAAACGGTCAAGGTCGCCGCTGCGTTGCACCGATTCATAGGTCGCGCGCAAACCGGCGAACACGCGCGCCACGTCTTCGTTACAGATCGGCATGACGATGGCGGTGCGGGCATCGGGGGCGATCCATTTCGGCCCGGCCTGCTCATGCGAAATCAAATACGGATCATCGCCGCGCATGAGCACCAGGAAGCCGGTCATGGCGGTCCAGAATCCGGCCGAGACCCAGCAGAACAGCAAACCGAACAAACCGAGGATGACCATCTCGAGCGGCTTCTCGCCGTGGTACGGCAGCACGTCGCTCATGAAATACGTGGCCAGCGCGCTTTGCATCAGCATCAGGATCAGCAGCACCACGCGGCGCACGTTGCCGCTGTGCGTCCAGTAGCCGCGCGGATCGGGAGAATCGGGCAGGTCAAGCGTGTCTTCGACGAAGGCCTGTTCTTTCGGCGGCAGGCCCTTGCGGCGTGCGGCGCGCTGTTCGAAGGCGCGCGTGGCTTCTTCGACCCAGCGCGACAGCGGATTGAGCGTACCCCAGGGGCGCGGCACCATCGAGCGGCGATTGAGCGGCGGCGCCACCTTGATGGTATCGCCGGGAC
>NZ_AJHH01000165.1 GCF_000256565.1 Herbaspirillum lusitanum P6-12
GGCGTCGGCCGCAGCGTGTGGATAAGCCAGTTCGAGACGCGCGGCAATCGAGTCCTGCGCGGGATTGTCATGCAGATTGTGCTGCTCCCCTGCCAGCATGCCGTGCAAATTGCGCATGGCGTCGCCGGCATCCTGCCCGCTCACATGGGCGAGCAACGCCCGGCGCTGTTCAGGCGCCAGCGTCAGGCGGTCGAGATAGCGCTCCAGCTGTTGCGACGCGAGTGAGGCCAGTGATGCGTTTGATGCGTTTGGTGCGTCGGAGGCTTGCCTCAATTGGGGGGTAATATGTAGCTCCACGTTTCAGACAAGGTTGTGCCGCCATTGGCGTTGCGCAGGAAACCGCGCAGCTCGACAGGCTTGTTTTCTTCAGTCCGGCGCAGCTTGACTTCCACGCGCCAGCCGCCAGTGACGTCGTTGCGTCGTGTTGTCACGCTCACGATCTTGCCGTTGCCGTCACTTTCCACTGTCCCCTCCACCCTGGCGTTGGCAGGCAGCTTCTTGAGCGTGCCGCCGTCGAAGTCGATCGACATGCCGATGCTGTCGTCGGACTTGGCGCGATAGCCGTGTCCGAGACGCGTCTGCGCCACCCAGGCCAGCGGCGGCTTTTTCTCGCTTTCCCTCTGCCAGTACATCTTGTACTCGACGTTGAACGGCTGGCCCGGCTTGGGCATGGCGTTCGGCATCCAGTAGGCGACGATGTTGTCGTTGGTCTCGTCCGGCGTCGGGATCTGCACCAGTTCGACGCGACCCGCGCCCCACTTGCCCTTGGGTTCGATCCAGGTGCTCGGGCGCGCTTCGTAATGGTAATCCAGGTCTTCATAGCTGGAGAACTGGCGATCGCGCTGCATCAAGCCGAAGCCGAGCGGATTGTCGAGACTGAACGCGGTCACCAGCAGGCGCTTGGGGTTGACCAGCGGACGCCAGATCCATTCGCCGGTGCCGGACTGGATCGACAGGCCGTCGGAGTCATGCACCTCGGGACGGAAATCGTCGCTCGGTCCGTTCTGGTTTTCGCCGAAGAAGAACATGCTGGTCAGCGGCGCGATGCCAAGCTTGGTGACATTGGAGCGCAGATACAGCTGCGCCTTGACGTCGATGGTGGTGTCGACGCCAGGACGCAGCACGAAGCGATAAGCGCCGGTGGCGCGCGGCGAATCCAGCAGCGCATAGATGGTCAGTTCCTTGTCGCCCGGATTCGGGCGCGCCAGCCAGAACTCGGTGAAGCGCGGGAACTCCTCGCCCGAATACAGCGCCGTGTCGAGCGCCAGGCCGCGCGCCGAAATGCCGTAGCCCTGGCCCTTGCCCATGGCGCGGAAATAGCTGGCGCCGAGGAAGGTCAGGACGTCGTCTTTTTCCTTGGCGGAATTGACCGGATAGCGGATGCGGAAACCGGCGAAACCGATGTTGCGCACGCGGCGCGGATCGATGCGGGTATGGCTGTAATCGAACAACGCCGAATTGAAGACGATCTCGCGCACGCCGCCGCCAATGATTTCATTGATGCGCACCGGCTCGACGTAACCGCCGCCCTGATGCACAAATGACAACTCAAAGGGCAGTTTTTCCGGACGCCAATAGGCGCGATCTTGCTTGAAGTGCAACTGATTGGCCTGCTCGTAGCTGAGATCCTTGATCTCCTTGGGCAGTTTGTCGGCCGGCTTCTTGTACGACTTGCCGGCCAGCGCCTTGGCGCGCACGGCGACGTCGTTGAAGTCGAACGCTGCCGCGTTGTTTCCATACAAGGCCAGCAGCGCGGTCAGCGCAGCCGGCACGAGCAGTTGCCCCAGAAGACGGGACGGGTGCAGCTTGGCGGCAGCTTTCAAGGCGCCCCGCCGATACAAAGATAAGACCATTGGATTTCCGTCTGACATGCAGTTTTTCTTATCCGATAACGCTCTTCCGCGTTTCGAAAGTTGGCGTAGTTTACCCAATGTTGCCCAAGTTGACCGAACACTTCGTCGGAACACGGGCAAGACCGTGAAAGATTGCTGCGTTGGCCGGGCTGCTGCGCCTGCGGGCTGCCTGCAATGGCGTCGCAGACTACGCCACAACGTTGCCGCGCAGAACCACCAAAGAACCATCGCTGACTCACCACGGACAGGCTGGCCAGGTTCTTGCGGACGTTACCGGGGATACCTCTATAAGGACAACTCCGACCCATAAAGTTCCATCGCGGGCGAACTGTCCTGTAATATGACGCGCTCACCGGCGGCGCAAAAGGACACAAGGCGCGCCGGACTTCCGGCAATCCTACACAAGTATCGGCATGTCACCTACACCTTCCGCCTCCGGCGCACTGTGCGTCATCGTCGCCACCGACAGCCAGAACGGCATCGGCATCAACAACACCCTGCCCTGGCATCTGCCGGACGACCTCGCCCACTTCAAGCGCACCACCTCGGGCCATCCCATCATCATGGGACGCAAGACTTTCGACTCGATCGGACGGCCTTTGCCGAATCGCCGTAATATCGTCATCACGCGCAACCGCGACTGGTCCCACGCGGGCGTCGAAACAGTGTCATCCTTGCAAGAAGCCGCGGCGCTGGTGGCCGGCGTCGACGCCTTCATCATCGGCGGCGCCCAGATCTACGCCGAATCGCTGCCGCTGGCGACGCGTCTGATCGTCACTGAAATCAGCAAAGCCTTCGACTGCGACGCCTTCTTCCCGGCCATCGACCGCGAGCTGTGGCGCGAGACCGCGCGTGAAACCCATCGCGCCGAAACGCAGGGATTTGACTACGCATTTGTGACATACGAAAGACGCTGAAAGGCCCGCAC
>NZ_AJHH01000166.1 GCF_000256565.1 Herbaspirillum lusitanum P6-12
GCCTTTTTGTTGTTTTTCCCTGATTTTCAACAAAAACGCGCGGATTTTTCGCCCCATCGTTTGGCGATATCTGCGAAAATTCGGCTTCTTTTTAAAACCTGCCTCCGCTGCAGCGTCGCCGCGATCCGGAACGCCAGCACGAGCAACAGGTCCACGAAGGTTCTGCCAGCCAGGGAGCGCACCAGATCCGGAACATTCCGATCCAGCCTTTCAACTTGCAGCGACATTGTTTTGACCGGTTTGCCCATATCAAAAAGCAACCGTCCGAGCGCGTAAGCTTTTCGCCCAGGCGCAGTCGAAGTTTTAACTGAACTGAACGCATGACCCTGATCCCGCATGCGTTCTCCTGGAGAACCTATGAAATTCCGTTTCCCCATCGTCATCATCGACGAAGATTTCCGCTCTGAAAACACTTCCGGCCTCGGCATCCGCGCCCTCGCCGACGCCATCAAGGAAGAAGGCATGGAAGTGCTGGGCGTAACCAGCTACGGCGACCTGTCGCAGTTTGCCCAGCAGCAATCACGTGCGTCCGCCTTCATCCTGTCGATCGACGATGAAGAATTCGGCGCCGGCTCGTCCGAAGAAACCGACTTTGCGCTGAAATCCCTGCGCGCCTTCGTCGGTGAAATCCGCCACAAGAACGCCGACATCCCGATTTACCTGTACGGCGAAACCCGCACCTCGCGCGACATCCCCAACGACATCCTGCGCGAACTGCACGGCTTCATCCACATGTTCGAAGACACGCCGGAGCGCCACATCATCCGCGAAGCCAAGTCCTACCTCGACGGCCTGGCGCCGCCGTTCTTCCGCGCGCTGGTGCACTACGCGCAGGACGGTTCGTATTCGTGGCATTGCCCTGGCCACTCGGGCGGCGTGGCATTCCTGAAGTCGCCGATCGGCCAGATGTTCCATCAATTCTTCGGCGAGAACATGCTGCGCGCCGACGTCTGCAACGCCGTCGAAGAACTCGGCCAGCTGCTCGACCACACCGGTCCGGTGGCCGATTCGGAACGCAATGCGGCGCGCATCTTCAACGCCGACCATTGCTACTTCGTCACCAACGGCACCTCGACCTCCAACAAGATGGTGTGGCACTCGACAGTGGCGCCGGGCGACATCGTCGTGGTCGACCGCAACTGCCACAAGTCGATCCTGCACTCGATCATCATGACCGGCGCGATTCCGGTGTTCCTGATGCCGACCCGCAATCACCTCGGCATCATCGGACCGATCCCGCTGGAAGAGTTCACGATGGAAAGCATCCGTCGCAAGATCGAAGCCAATCCGTTCGCCCGCGAAGCCGTCAACAAGAAGCCGCGCATCCTGACCATCACGCAATCGACCTACGACGGCGTGGTGTACAACGTCGAGACGCTGAAGGAAATGCTGGACGGTGAAATCGACACGCTGCACTTCGACGAAGCCTGGCTGCCGCACGCGACCTTCCATGATTTCTACAAGGACATGCACGCGATCGGCAAGGACCGTCCGCGCGCCAAGAAGTCGATGATCTTCTCCACCCAGTCGACCCACAAACTGCTGGCCGGCCTGTCGCAAGCATCGCAAATCCTGGTGCGCGAATCGGAAACCGTGCAGCTCGATCAGGACGCCTTCAACGAAGCCTTCCTGATGCACACCTCGACCTCGCCGCAATACTCGATCATCGCGTCGTGCGACGTCGCCGCGGCGATGATGGAAGCGCCGGGCGGCACTGCGCTGGTGGAAGAAAGCATCCTCGAAGCGCTGGACTTCCGCCGCGCCATGAAGAAGATCGACCAGGAATTCGGCCAGGACTGGTGGTTCCAGGTGTGGGGACCGAACAGCTTCTCCGCCGACGGCATCGGCGAGCGCGAAGACTGGGTCATCAAGGCGGAAGACGACTGGCATGGTTTCGGCAATCTGGCGCCGGGCTTCAACATGCTCGACCCGATCAAGGCGACCATCGTCACGCCTGGCCTGTCGCTGGACGGCAAGTTCGGCGAGAACGGCATCCCGGCCTCGATCGTCACCAAGTATCTGGCGGAGCATGGCGTTATCGTCGAGAAATGCGGCCTGTATTCCTTCTTCATCATGTTCACCATCGGCATCACCAAGGGCCGCTGGAACACGCTGGTGACGGCGCTGCAGCAGTTCAAGGACGACTACGACAAGAACCAGCCGATCTGGCGCATCCTGCCCGAGTTCGCCGCCGCGAACCAGGGCCGCAACGCGCGCTACGAGCGCCTGGGCCTGCGCGACCTGTGCCAGCAGATCCATGAAACCTATCGCGCCTACGACGTCGCGCGCCTGACGACGGAGATGTATTTGTCCGACATGCAACCGGCGATGAAGCCGTCCGATGCGTTCTCGAAGATGGCCCATCGCGAGATCGACCGCGTGCCGCTGGACGAGCTCGAAGGCCGTATTACCTCGATCCTGCTGACGCCTTACCCACCGGGTATCCCGCTGCTGATCCCAGGTGAAATCTTCAACAAGACCATCGTCGACTATCTGAAGTTTGCGCGCGATTTCAACGAGAAATTCCCGGGCTTCGAAACCGACGTGCATGGCCTGGTCAAGCGTGAAGTGAACGGCCGCCGCGATTACTTTGTGGATTGCGTGCGCCAGTAAGCGGCAACGCCGGACGTAAGTAAAAAGCCGATCCGGGAAACCGGATCGGCTTTTTTATTGCCGGGATATGCCTGAAACAACCACCAGCTATCGCAGGAAAATCATTCCCGCCATGGCGCCCCCGAACAGCAGCCACAAAGGATGCAGCTTGGTCTTGAGCGCAATGATGGCTGTCGCCGCCGTGATCGCCGCGAGGATGCCGTTGCTGATCGAGGCATGCGCAATCAGTGCGGCGCTGGCGGCCACCAGGCCGGCGGTCACCGGCAGCAAGCCGGATTGCACGTGACGCCGCCACGGCCGGTCCTTGAAACGCTCCCATACGTGCAGCATCAGGATGGTCACCAATGACGACGGGCCGAACTTGGCGATGGTCGTGACCAGCATGCCGTAGAAGCCGGCCACGTGCCAGCCGACCAGCGTCACGATCATCAGGTTGGGTCCGGGCGCGGCCTGGCCGAGTGCGAACAGCGCGCTGAAATCTTCCGCCGTCATCCAGTGGTGCACTTCCACCACCTGGCGCTGCATCTCCGGCAGGATGGTGTTGCCTCCGCCGAAGGCCAGCACCGACAATTCCGAAAAAATCAGTCCGAGCGCGATCAGGGTCTGGATCATGATGCGGCTCCCTTCCTGGCCTCGTCTTTCGCGGCAGTCTTCCCGGCGAACCTGGCGGTGATCGCCACGCTCACCGGGGTCATCACCAGCATGGTCCACAGCAGGGGAATGCGCAGCCAGGCGATGGCGATGAAGCAGATCGTCGCCAGTCCGGCCAGCACCAGGTTCTTGCGCAGCGGCAGCGCGATCTTGACCGCCATCTGGATCAGCAAGCCGGACGCGGCCGCGGCCAGCCCGGCGAACAAGTGCTTGATCAAGGGATCGTGCTGGTAGTGCTGGTAAAGAATCCCCAGCATCACCACGACGATCGAAGGCACCGCAATCAAGCCGAGAATTGCCGCCAGCGCGCCTTTGACGCCGCGAAAGCGCATGCCCAGCGCCACCGACAGGTTGATGATGTTGCCGCCCGGCAGGAACTGGCACAGCCCGAGCAGTTCGACGAATTCGTCTTCGCTGAGCCAGCGATGGCGCTCGACCACCATGCGGTGCGCCAGCGGCAGCGCGCCGCCGAAGGCTGTCATGCCGAGCCCGAGGAAGCCGAGGAACAGCTCGCGCGAGGTCGGCACGACACGGATTTCCGGCATGACCGGCGGAGTGGATGAAAGCGGATTGTTGTCGTTGAGCATGCTGTTGGCCTTCTGTTCTGCCTTCTGTTCTGCGCGGCCGTTGCGACCACAGACAGAAGGCTACTCTTGCGTCGTTATTTTGTCTAATATATGGCAAGCACATCAACCATATATAAATCATATGTCAACCATCGACCTGCGCCTGCTGCGCTATTTCATCGCCGTCGCCGAAGAAGGCCACCTGACCAAGGCCGCGCAACGCATCGGCATCCAGCAACCGCCGCTGAGCCAGCAAATCCGCGCGCTCGAAAAGGAGCTTGGCGTGACGCTGTTCAACCGCCTGCCGCGCGGTATGGAACTGACCGAAAGCGGCCAGGCGTTGCTGACGGATGCGCGCCAGATCCTGGCGCAAGTCGACTCCACCGTGGCCGGCGTGCGACGCATCGCGCGCGGCGAGCTCGGTCGCATCGCCGTGGGTTTCACCGAATCCGCCTCGTTGCATCCGTTCGTGCCGACCGTGATCCGTGCGTTCCGCGACGCCGTGCCGGACGTTGCATTGACGGTGGAGGAAAGCAGCACCACCGACCTGGTGGCGCTGATGAGCCAGAATCGCATCGACGTCGCCTTCATCCGCTCGCCAGTGGGCGACGTCAGCGATATCACGATCGAAACCATGATGGTGGAAGAAATGATCGTCGCCCTGCCCGCGGCCCATCCGCTGGTGCGCAACAAGCGCCGCAAGAGCGTGGCGCTGGCGGCGCTGGCCGAAGAAGTGTTCATACTCAACCGGCGTCCCAGCGGCCCCGGCCTGTACGACACCATCATCGCCGCCTGCCGCGCCGCCGGTTTCAGCCCGCGCGTCGAACAGGAAGCGCGCAAGAACCTGTCGACGCTGAGTCTGGTAGCGGCAGGCTTGGGCATCTCCATCATCCCGGCCTCAATGCGCCACGTCGAACTGGAGTCGGTCAGCTATCTCGGCATCGATGACGCGCCCGACTTGAAAGCGCCGCTGCATCTGGCGTATCGCGACAGCGGACAATCAGGGGCGGTAAAGCGGTTTATTGCAGAGGCGAGGAAATGCGCGAAGGCAGCCGGAAAGCGCTGACAGTCCACCAACGAAAAACAGCCGCATGTTCGGGAAACATGCGGCTGTTTTTTGAGAGCGATACAAGAAAGCGATACGGATCAGGTCTTCGGCAAAGTCACCCCATGCTGCCCCTGATACTTGCCGCCGCGATCCTTGTACGACGTCTCGCAGATCTCGTCGCTTTCGAAGAACAGCACCTGTGCGCAGCCTTCGCCGGCATATATCTTGGCCGGCAGCGGCGTGGTGTTGGAGAACTCCA
Organism: Herbaspirillum lusitanum P6-12; assembly: GCF_000256565.1. GTDB lineage: Bacteria > Pseudomonadota > Gammaproteobacteria > Burkholderiales > Burkholderiaceae_D > Herbaspirillum > Herbaspirillum lusitanum. The sequence continues at coordinate 5,138 of NZ_AJHH01000166.1, forward strand.
GCGTGACGTAGCCTTCCCATTCCGGCTCGAACGGCGTGACGTTGACGATGATGCCGCAGCGCGCGTAGGTCGACTTGCCGAGGCAGATCGTCAGTACGCTGCGCGGGATGCGGAAGTATTCGACCGTGCGCGCCAGCGCGAACGAGTTCGGCGGGATGATGCAGACGTCGCCGTGGAAATCGACGAAGGATTTTTCATCGAAATTCTTGGGATCGACGATGGTCGAGTTGATGTTGGTGAAAATCTTGAATTCGTTGGCGCAGCGAATGTCGTAGCCGTAGGACGAGGTGCCGTAGGAGACGATCTTCTGGCCGTTGGCCTCGCGCACCTGACCGGGCTCGAACGGTTCGATCATGCCTTCGCTTTCCGCCATGCGACGGATCCATTTGTCGGATTTGATTGCCATTGTCTTTTTGGAAATAAATTGCGGTAAAAGTGCTGCAATTCTACGCTAATCGCGGCATCGTTCTTCAAATACTCCATGCCGGGCCATCAACGCTGCATGGTCTCCCACACCTTCTGCAGCCGCTTGACCGACACCGGCATGGGCGTCTTCAACTCCTGCGCGAAGAGCGACACGCGCAGCTCTTCCAGCAGCCAGCGGAATTCCTGCATCTTGGGGTCGCCGGCGCCGTGGTCTTTTTGCGCGCGCTGCCACGGCGCGGCGACCTGGGTCCATTCGGACAGCAGGCGCGCATCGCGGGTCGGATCGGCGCGCAGCTTTTCAAGGCGCACGTTGATCGCCTTGAGGTAGCGCGGGAAATGCATTAGGTTGTTGTAGTCGCTGTCGGCGATGAAGCGCTTGCCGACCAGGTTCTGCAACTGCGACTGGATGTCGGCCGAGGCCTGCGCATGCGCCTTGATGGTTTGCAGTTTCTTCGGCAGCGTGTAGTACTCGGCCAGCACCAGTCCTGCCAGGCGTGCGATTTCATTGACCAGCAGGCCGAAGCGCGCCTTGCCCTCTTCCTTGCGGCGGTTGAACTCGTCGGCGTTCTTCGGCAGCGGCTCCTGCATGAAGGCGCGCTCCAGGCCTGCGGACAGGATCTGGTCGCGCAACTCTTCCTGCGATCCCAGCGCCATGAACTGCATGCCCATCTGCTGCAGGCCGGGGATGTTCTTTTCCTGATACTTGAGCTGCTCTTTCAGTTGCAGCGCAAACAGGCGGCGCAAGCCGGCAAAATGCTGGCGCGCGGCGTCGGCGGGATCGTCGAAGACTTCGAGATCGCAATGGGTCTTCTTGTCGACCAATGCCGGGAAGCCGATCAGCGTCTGTGACTTGCCCGAATTTGGCCCGACTGCGCCACGCTGGATTTCCAGCAGCTCGGGCAGCTCGCCGAAGGTCCAGTTGGTGAGGTTGCCATATTCGGAAACCGACGCCGCGCTCGCGCCTGAAGGAGCCGCCGCAGTTTTTCCGGCTGCCGGTTTGGCGCTGGTTGCAGCCAAAGTTGCAGCCGCCGGCGTCGCAATCCCGGTAATCGCCGTCTGCTCGGCCAGTTTCTGGAACTGCTCGCGCGCCTGTCCGCCGAATTCGGCTTGCAGGCTGCCGAGGTTGCGCCCCATCTCCAGCTGGCGGCCGTGCTCGTCGACGATCTTGAAATTCATCGCGTGATGCGCCGGCAAGGTCTCCTGCTTGAAGTCCGTGCTCTTGACCATGATGGTGATCTGCTCGCGGATGTCGGCGATCAGCGCATCGATCAGGTCGCCCTTGCCGAACAGGTGACGCTCCTCCATGCGCGCGCAGAAACCGGCGGCGTAATCGGGCAGCGGCACGCAATGGCGGCGCAGCTTTTGCGGCAGCGACTTGAGCAGCAGGTGCACCTTTTCCTTGAGCATGCCGGGCACCAGCCATTCGCAGCGCGCGGCGGATACCTGGTTCAGCGCGTACAGCGGCACCGTCAGCGTGACGCCGTCGCGCGGCGTGCCGGGTTCAAAGTGATACGACAGCGCCATCGACAAACCCGCCACCGTCATGGTCTTGGGGAACAGCTCGGTGGTCACGCCTGCGGCTTCGTGACGCATGAGGTCGTCACGGTTCAGGAACAGCAATTTGGGGTCGGCGTTGGCAGCGGTGGCGTCCTTGTGCCACTTCTCGAAAGTAATGCCGTTGCAGATGTCGGCCGGAATCAGCTTGTCGTAGAAGGCGGCGATCAGTTCGTCGTCGACCAGCACGTCGAGGCGGCGCGATTTGTGTTCGAGGTTTTCGATCTCGCGCACCAGCTTCTGGTTGTGCGCGAAGAACGGTGCGCGCGTGTCGAAGTCGCCGCCGACCAGCGCGTCGCGGATGAAGATTTCGCGCGCTTCCTGCGGATTGATCAGGCCGAAGTTGATGCGGCGTTGGCTGTACACCACCAGACCGTACAAGGTGGCGCGTTCGGATGCGGTGACTTGCGCGCTGCGCTTTTCCCAGCGCGGTTCGCCCCAGGATTTCTTGAGCAGATGGCCGCCGATGCGCTCCAGCCATTCCGGCTGGATCTGCGCGATGCAACGCGCGTACAGGCGCGAGGTGTCGACCAGCTCTGCGGCGACGATCCACTTGCCTGCTTTTTTCTGCAAGCTGGAACCGGGCCAGATGTGGAACTTGATGCCGCGCGCGCCAAGGTAATGCGGATCCTCATCCGACTTGAAGCCGACGTTGCCGAGCAAGCCGGTCAGCAAGGCGGTATGCAATTGCTCGTAGGTCGCCGGCGCTTCGTTCATGCGCCAGCCCTGCTCGCGCACGATGGTCAGCAGTTGCGAATGGACGTCGCGCCACTCGCGCAGGCGCAACTGCGAGAGGAAATTGGCGCGGCAATGGTCTTGCAACTGGCGATTGGATTTCTTGTGCTCGACGGCTTCTTCGAACCACTTCCAGATCCGCAGGTAACTCTGGAATTCCGATTTCTCGTCGGCGAATTTCTTGTGCGCCTGGTCGGCGGCGGCCTGCGCTTCCATCGGACGATCACGCGGATCCTGCACCGACAATGCCGAGGCGATGATCAGCAATTCGGAGAGGCAGGCATTCTCGCGGCCGGCCAGGATCATGCGGCCCACGCGCGGATCGAGCGGCAACTTCGCAAGTTGATTGCCCAGCGGCGTCAGCTGGTTGAACTCATCGACTGCGCCGAGCTCCTGCAGCAACTGGTAACCATCGGCGATGGCGCGGCCCAGCGGCGGCTCGATGAAGGGGAAGGTTTCTACATCGGCGAGATGCAGCGACTTCATGCGCAGGATGACCGAGGCCAGCGACGAGCGCAGGATTTCCGGCTCGGTGAATTTCGGTCGCTGCAAATAATCCTGCTCGTCGTACAGGCGGATGCACACGCCCGCGGCAACGCGGCCGCAGCGGCCGGCGCGCTGGTTGGCGGCAGATTGCGCGACCGCCTCGATCTGCAGTTGCTCGACCTTGTTGCGGTAGCTGTAACGCTTCACGCGCGCCAGACCGGCATCGACCACGTAGCGGATGCCGGGGACGGTCAGCGAAGTTTCGGCGACGTTGGTGGCCAGCACGATGCGGCGCGCGTTGCTCGATTTGAAGACGCGTTCCTGTTCTTGCGCCGACAGGCGCGCAAACAGCGGCAGGATTTCGACGTGCGGCGGATGGTGCTTGCGCAGCGCCTCGGCGGCGTCGCGGATTTCGCGTTCGCCGGGCAAAAACACCAGCACGTCGCCGGAGCCGATGCGCGCCAGTTCATCGACGGCATCAACCACGGCGTCCATCAGGTCGCGCTGGTCGCGGTCCTTCTGCGCTTGCGTCGCTCGACCTTCGGCTCTGGCGCGGGCATTGGCCACTTCCGGCGCAAGATTGCTGCGGTCGGCATTGTCGACCGGGCGATAACGGATCTCGACCGGATACAGCCGGCCCGAGACTTCGATCACCGGCGCCGGCTTGAGCTCGCCGTTGACTTCCGTGCCGAAGTGGCGCGAGAAACGATCGGCGTCGATGGTCGCCGAGGTGATGATGACCTTGAGGTCGGGACGCTTCGGCAGCAGCTGCTTCAGGTAGCCGAGCAGGAAGTCGATGTTGAGGCTGCGTTCGTGGGCCTCGTCGATGATGATGGTGTCGTACTGGCGCAGCAGCGGATCGGTCTGCGTCTCCGCCAGCAGAATGCCGTCGGTCATCAGCTTGACCCAGGCGCCCTTGCTCAGCGTGTCGTTGAAGCGCACCTTGAAACCGACGTGTTCGCCCGGCGGCGTGCCGAGTTCCTGCGCGATGCGCTTGGCGGTCGACGACGCGGCGATGCGGCGCGGCTGGGTGTGGCCGATCAGGCCCTTTTCGCCACGACCGAGTTGCAGGCAGATCTTGGGCAACTGGGTAGTCTTGCCGGAACCGGTCTCGCCGCTGACGATGATGACCTGGTTGGCTTGCAGCGCCTCGGCGATTTCCTGGCGGCGGCCGGAAACCGGCAGCTCTTCGGGGAAGGTGATCTCGGGCAGCGGGTTGCGCACCTGGACACGCGGCGGTGCGGCAACGCGCGACGACTGCTGGGCGGACTTATTTTTGGGCTGGGGAGCTTGGGGGGAATTGGGGGCGGACATAACGGCTGGCATTATACCTACTCCCTGCGCTTGGCCTGCCCGGCGGACCCAAAACGGCTCTTTTCGCACGGGTGAAACAGCCCTGCAACATTGCGGTGCAAAAAACTGCCTTGCGCCAAACATCTGCGGTACGACTGGTTATAATGCGCAACATGGAAAATGACACCGATTTCGCCAGCTTCGTGGCCTGGCTGCGCTCCGTAGCGCCTTACGTCCACGCCTTCCGCGGCAAGACTTTCGTGATCGCCTTCCCGGGCGAGCTGGTCACGGCCGGCGGGCTGGCCGTGCTGGCCCAGGATCTGTCGCTGTTGCATGCGCTGGGCATCCGTATTGTCGTGGTGCACGGCTCGCGACCGCAGGTCGAAGAGCAACTGGCGCTGCGCAACGTCGAGGCGCGTTTCCACAACGGCCTGCGCATCACCGACCCGGCCGCGTTGGAATGCGCCAAGGAAGCCGCCGGCGAGTTGCGCCTGGACATCGAAGCGGCATTCAGCCAGGGCTTGCCCAACACGCCGATGGCGCACGCGGCGATCCGCGTCATCTCCGGCAACTTCGTCACGGCGCGCCCGATGGGCGTGATCGACGGCGCCGACCTGCAGCTGACCGGCATCGTGCGTAAAGTCGCGGCCGACACCATCCATCCCATCCTCAATGCCGGCGGCATCGTGCTGCTGTCGCCGCTGGGCTTTTCGCCGACCGGCGAGGCCTTCAACCTGGCGATGGAAGACGTGGCGGTCACCGCCGCCATCGCGCTGCGCGCCGAGAAACTGATTTTCCTGACCGAAACACCGCTGATGCACGACGCCGGCGGCACTGACATCCGCGAACTGTCGTCGCACCAGGCAGAGGCCGTGCTGCAGGCCAACTTCCTGCCGCCCGACGCTGCCTTCTACCTGAAGAGCGCGGTCAAGGCCTGTAATGCGGGCGTCTCGCGCGCCCACATCGTGCCGTTCTCCACCGATGGTTCGGTGCTGCTGGAGCTGTTCACGCATGACGGCATCGGCACCATGATCACGTACGAGAACCTGGAAAGCCTGCGCGAAGCCACCATCGAAGACGTCGGCGGCATCATCAAGCTGATCGAACCGCTGGAGGCGGACGGCACGCTGGTCAAGCGCGGCCGCGAGCTGATCGAGCGCGAGATCCATTACTTCTCGGTGATCGAGCATGACAACGTGATCTTCGGCTGTGCCGCGCTTTATCCTTTCCCGAAGGAAAGAATGGGCGAAATGGCCTGCCTGACCGTCAACCCGGAAGTCCAGGCGCAGGGCGACGGCGAACGTATCCTCAAGCACATCGAGACGCGCGCGCGAGAGTCGGGCCTGAACAAGCTGTTCGTGCTGACCACGCGCACTTCGCACTGGTTCCTGCGGCGCGGTTTCGTCCCGGCCACCGTGGACGACCTGCCAAAGGATCGCCAGCACATGTACAACTGGCAACGCAAGTCACTGGTGCTGATCAAGAATCTATAATGTAGAAATCAGGACGTGAGATTGCATTGCCATGCGCTCAACCGCTGACTTCCCTAAGCCGGTCTCATGTCTTCCCTGAATACGTCATCAATGTTTTAACCAAGGAATCAACATGGCACGCACCATCCACTGCATCAAACTGAACAAGGAAGCCGAAGGCCTCGACTTCCCGCCGTACCCGGGCGAACTGGGCAAGCGCATTTACGAAAGCGTATCGAAGGAAGCCTGGGCCGGCTGGCTCAAGCACCAGACCATGCTGGTCAATGAAAACCGCCTGATGCTGGCGCGCGCAAGTACCTGGCCGTGCAAATGGAAAAGCATTTCTTCGGCGAAGGCGCCGACGCAGCGCAAGGCTACGTCCCGCCACCGGGCGACTGAGCTGCACGCTGAACCGTGCTTCCGCGGTTCAGGCGCATTGCGCCGCCTGGACCGCATCCCTTTTGCTGCCCTTCCGCCTCGCTTCCTGCCTCGCTTCCTGCCTCGTCCTTCCTGTTTCTTGCCTGCTTCGGATTTTTCCATGCCTGGCCGGTCGCATGCCGGTCACGACGCCTTTGCCCTGCCTTCCGTAGAATAGCCGTCGCGCCTCCCCTTCGATCACCATCAGGAAAACATGTCCCTGCTCCGCCCCGCTTCACTGGCCCGCTGCCTGCTCCCCTTGTTCCTGACCGTCGGCGGCGCCCATGCGCTGGCCCAGACGCCGCCGGCGTTGCCCTTGCCCGCCGGCGTCAGCCAGGGCCCGTCTGCCGAAGGCATCACCGAATACCGCTTCAGCAACGGCTTCAAGCTGCTGCTGATGCCTGACGCCAGCAAGCCTACCGTGACCGTCAACATGACTTACCTGGTCGGCTCGCGCCAGGAGAACTACGGCGAAACCGGCATGGCGCATTTGCTGGAACACCTGATGTTCAAAGGCACGCCGCAGCACGGCGCGATCCCGCAAGAGTTCAGCAAGCGCGGCATGAGCTTCAACGGCTCCACCTCGCTGGACCGCACCAATTATTACGAATTCTTCCCGGCCGGCGATGAGAACCTGCAATGGGCCATCGTCATGGAAGCTGACCGCATGCTCAATTCCTTCATCGCGCAGAAGGATCTCGACAGCGAAATGACGGTGGTGCGCAACGAATTCGAAAGCGGCGAAAACTCGCCGGGCTCGGTGATGGTCAAACGCATGCAAAGCATCGCCTTCGACTGGCACAACTACGGCAACTCGACCATCGGCAACCGCAGCGACATCGAGCACGTGAAGATCGAGAACCTGCAGGCCTTCTACCGCACCTACTACCAGCCCGACAACGCCGTGCTGCTCATCGCCGGCAAGTTCGATGCGGCCCAGGTGCTGCAATGGGTGGACCAGAGCTTTGGCCGCCTGCCCAAGCCCAAGCGCACCCTGCCCGCGTTCTGGACGGTCGAGCCGACCCAGGACGGCGAACGGCAATTCGTGATCCGCCGTCGCGGTGACCAGCAACTGGTGGCGCTGGCCTACAAGATGCCCTCCGCCCTGCACCCCGACGCCACCGCCCTGGGCTTTGCCGCCGACATCCTGGCCGACACACCCAACGGCCGACTGCACAAGCTGCTGGTGGAAACCGGCAAGGCCAGCGCGATCATGCAATTCCAGTTAAGCGGTTATGCGCCGGGACTGCAGATCATCGGCGCAGTCATCAAGAAAGGCGAGCCGCTGGAGCCGGTCCGCAAAGCGCTGACCGACGCCATCGAATCGTTCGCGACCACGCCGCCCACCGATGCCGAGATGGCGCGCGTGCGCGTGTCCAATGCCAACGGTTATGAACGTCTGCTGAGCGACCACCAGCGCATCGGCATCTCGCTGTCGAACGTGCTGGCGCTGGGCGACTGGCGCCTGCTGTTCGCCGGACGCGATCAGGTCGACGCGATGAGCGCAGAGCAAGTCGCCGGCGCCGCCGCGAAATATTTCCGCCGAGACAACCGCACGGTGGGACTGTTCATTCCTGAAGACCAGCCGCAACGCAGCGAGATTCCGGTTGCGCCAAGCCTGGAAAGCGCACTGCAATCGTACCGTCCGCGCGCTGCGATCGCCACCGGCGAAGTCTTCGATACCTCCCCCGCCAATCTTGATCTGCGCACCACGCAATTGCGCGTGGGCGGCCTCAAGCTGGCGTTGCTGCCGAAGAAAACGCGCGGCCAGACCGTATCGGTGCGCATCAAGCTGGATTGGGGCGATGAAAAAACCTTGTTCGGCAAGAAGACCATCGCGGCCATGACCGACGAGATGCTGTCGCGCGGCAGCATGTCCATGACGCGCGAACAACTGGCGGATGAATTTGCGCGCCTCAAGATCGCCGGCGGCGTGTACAACTTCCAGACCACGCGCGGCAATCTCGATGCGGCGCTGAAGTTGATGGCCGACGTCCTGCAGCATCCGCGTTTCGAACCGGCCGAGTTCGAGCAATTGCGCAAGCAGTTGCTGGTCAGCCTGGAATCCTCGCGCAACGATCCGACCGAACGCGCCTCCGAAGCCTTGTCGCTGCACTTCGACCACTATCCCCCCGGCGACTGGCGCGCAGCGCGCACCATCGTCGGCGACTTCGATCCAGATACAGCCGCACGCGTGATCCAGCAAACCCTGGCCGGCTGGAAGAGCGCCGCGCCGTATCAACGCATGCTGCAGGACTACGCCGAGGTGGCGCCGACGCGCCAGTTCATCAACACGCCCGACAAGGAAAACGGCACCTACCTCGCCAAGCTCGGCCTGGATATCCGTGACGAAGACGTCGACTATCCTGCCCTGGTGGTCGCCAATTACCTGATCGGCGGCGCCAGCATGAAGTCGCGCCTGGCCGACCGCGTGCGCCAGCGTGAAGGACTGTCGTACAGCATCGGCACGTCCTTGTCGGTCGGCGCGCTCAGCAATGCCGGCCAGTTCGGCATCGGCGCCATCGCCGCGCCGCAAAACCTGGACAAGGTCGACGCCGCCATCCGCGAAGAATTGCAGCGCCTGATCACGGAAGGCTTCACATCGGAAGAACTGGACCGCGCCAAATCCGGCATCCGCCAGCAACGCGAACAATCGCGCGCGCAGGACGACACCATCAGCAACGGCTGGGTCAACCTGCTCGATCTCGATCGCACCTACGCCTGGGCGGCGCAACTGGACGACCGCATCGCCGCGCTGACGCTGGACCAGCTCAACGACACGCTGCGCAAGAGGATCGTGCCGGCGAAGATGAGCGTCGCGATTGCGCGGGATGAGGAGAAGGCGAAGTAGCCTTGAAACAGGCCATGCGTCTCAATGAAAAAGCCGCCCACAAGGGCTAACACGTTCAGTTAAGCCCAATCAGCTTCGTTTTTTGAAGCAACAAGAGCCGTAAAACCAAGAGGCGCCGCTTCGAATTTTTTTCGTAGCGGCGTTTTTTGTTTCAACTGAACCGCATTAGGGACTTGCCGGAAATTTTCTATGATTAAAATGTCAATTTCCCAACTATGCGCTAAGGGGTACGTATGCTGTACAACGGAATCGAAGTCACTGATCCAAACGCGATTTGGTGGATTGAAGAGAATCAGCGAATAAAGGCGTTACCCATCATTAGCAAGCATTATTTCGTCACGTTGGGTTCAAAAACCAGGAATGGCGGCGTAGTTCATACAGCCACCTCAGGCCGAACAATTGACGGTATTTCGGTGGCGCTAGTTGGCGATGAGGTGCGTTATCCGAATGGCGAAATTGCCACCATCATGTCAGGCGCGGGCGCTGCGTCGATATATGACGGAAAGTGCCTTGCCGTTGAGGGTAGCCACGCCAGCAATGGCGACGTCATCGAAACCAGTAACCAGAAAGGTCATGGTCTGGTTGTTCGAGCAGGCATGCCACCCGTCCTCGGTTTCTTCCAGGAGAGATACATGCCGCCCTCATTGGAAGCCTCGCTGGCATGAAGCGCTTCTACATTTTCGAAGGTGACAAGACCTCATCTGGTGGGATCCCAATCGCATCTCAAGACCACTCTACATGGCATGGACGTTATTACATCATGCTTAACGATAAGGTCTACTGCCCAGCGTGTAAGAAGACCGGCACGATCATTGGACAGGGCCCGCGTCTGGATGACAACTGGATGGGAAAGCGTCCAGCCCTTAATGACGACATCTGTGTCTGTGATTGCAGGCCAGCGCCAAAACTGATCGCTTATCAGGATAATGATTGGCAGATGATGACAGCGGAAGAAGTCGCCTATCAGGGTGGCGGGGCGGCTCAGAACGTAGCTGCCACCGCCCCAATCTCGCAATTTTTTGGCTCAACACTTGGTGACGACGAGACTCACGCGATCCGGTTTCAAGCGCTCGATCCCGAGACGGGCGACCCTATGCCCAAGTGCGCCTACACCCTGATGCGCGAGAACGGCGCTCAGCATGGTGGTGTCACGGATCGGGAGGGCTTCACGGAGGTCATCGAAACCGCACGACCTGAACAGATCGGCGTCCACTTCATGTTCAAGTCTCCCAAGGGTGAAACCATTGATCGAGAGGACTTGACAGCATGAGCGACATTCGCAACGAGGATCTCAAGACGGGCACCTTTGACACTTGGGCCGTCATCGAAGCCAAGCGGGCTGCCACGGTCAATACCGTGCAGGTGAAGGTCAATCACAAAGCCGCAACGCGACAGGGAATCATCGTCGAAATTCGGCGCAAGAAGTTCGAGTTCAAGACCCGTTCCGACTGGAAGGCAAAGGAGCCTGCAACGAGTCCCAATCCTGATTGGGACTACAAGGCAATTGCGCTTCACCATGCAGGAAACAGCTATAGCTGTGCCGCCGATGGGGCCGCCGAGCTTTGGAAGGCTGAGACAACTGACATCAGTTCGTTTGGGCATCTCAGCTACCACTACGCCATCGACTGCCAGGGGGTGATTTACGAAGCTCTTGATATGCGCTTTCGAGGTGCTCACATCGAAGGCGGCAACACCGGGGTGATCGGTATCGTTTTCTTGGCTGACTTGAGCGTGCGCGGAGAGGCCGAGAAATACGGGCCAGGTGCATGGAACGTCACGAAGAAGCGTGGCGTCATCGCTGGCGTCAAAGAGTGGATCGGCGAACAGAAGGACAAGGTGGCCGTCGTGCATGACGAGCCAACTGAAAAGCAGCTTGAGGCTGTTTCTACCTTGGTCAAAACGCTGCTCCAGTTCTTCGACATCAAGACCCTCGGCGGCCATCGCGAGTTCGCTAAGACCCACGGCACCAACCGGGCATGCCCTGGCGTCTACGGGATGATCATCGCGGACACGATACGTCGAGATTTCAACTTGGTTGCACCATGAAAAGCCTACTTGTCAAAGTTGTGCTCTGCGTGGTAGCGACGGGTGCGCTGTGGGCCTTCGTTGGTGTCGAGCGCATCGTCGGAGATCACGAGGTCGGCGTCTCTTGGGAACCGTTCATCAAGCATCGAATGTCCCTGCAAGTCCGCTTCGAAAACCCTGCGCAGAAGGGGCTTGAGTTGCCCCCCATTGATGAGCTTTCTGCATCTGAGCGGGCCGCGTTCATCGAGTTCTGTGAACTGCGTTTTGGCGATGCTGATGCAACCCGTTGCTACGCGCGAGTTGCAGATCGACGGGTCTAGCGCAAACGCCCACTTGAGATGATGCGATATTCCGACGATGCCCACGGCGGCTGGACAGGAGGATATATCAAATATGGAAAAAATAAACCTCCGATTACAATCGTCTATGTGTCAAGAAAAACCTTAGATCAGCCAGAGGGGCGTCCCGCATATTTTGAAAGTACATGGGTGGAAGTTGCTACGTCAGACGTTACAGGGAAATATATTGTTGGATCTCAAGGCTCCAACGTTTATTCGGTTGAGTACATAATCGTAAATCCGGGAAAAAAATATTCATTTGACGAAAGTGCTGAACGAAATTCTACAGATGATGGATGCAAGTGGTAATTTGAAAGGCCGGGACCGATCAGAACTCCAGCTTCTTCACCCCATCCGGCGTCCCCAACAAACAAACGTCAGCCCCCTGCCGCGCAAACAAGCCCACCGTCACGACGCCGACGATGTTGTTGATCGCCGCTTCAATCTCGGCCGGCTCGGTGATGCTCAGCCCGACCACATCGAGGATGTAGCAACCGTTATCGGTCACCAGCGGCTTGCCGTCCTTCAGGCGCAACTTCGCCTCGCAACCGAGCGCGGATAACTTGCGCGCCGCCACGCTGGTCGCCATCGGAATCACTTCCACCGGCAGCGGGAACTTGCCGAGCACGTCAACCAGCTTGGAACCGTCGGCGATGCAGACGAATTTCTGCGCCACCGAGGCCACGATCTTTTCGCGCGTCAATGCCGCACCACCGCCCTTGATCATCGCACCCTGGGCATTGATCTCGTCGGCGCCGTCGATGTAGACCGGCATGGTTTCGACGTCGTTGAGGTCGAACACCTTGATGCCGTGGCCGCGCAGGCGCTCGGCGGTGGCTTCCGATGACGCTACGGCGCCCTTGATGCGGTCCTTGATCCTGGCCAGCTCATCGATGAAGAAGTTGGCGGTGGAGCCGGTGCCGACGCCGATGATTTCGCCGTCGACCACGTAGTCGATGGCGGCGCGGGCTACCGCTTGTTTGAGTTCGTCTTGAGTCATGACTATGGAAATGATTGGTTAAAACAATTAGTGGGAATCTTCCGGCTTCTCGTCCAGCGTCTCGAACAGCGCGATCTGCAGGCGCGAGTGCAGCTTGACCAGCTTGCTCCATAACAACCACAGCAGCCCGGCCGCGCCCAGCAGCACGAAGGCCAGCAGGTTGAGCGGCGGCAAGATGCTGGCGCTCAGGACAAAGATCAGCAACATGATACCGAGAATCGACATCACCGGTATCACTTCGGAAATCACGCGCCGCACGCCGGAGGTGTAGGCGCCGGCGAATTCCGGCTTGACCCCGACTTCGGCCAGCAGCATGGCCAGCGCCTGCAGCTTGCGGTAGGTGGCGATCAGGAACGGCAGCGATAATACCAGAGCGCCGCCCCAGATCACGGCCTTGCGCACCTGCTCATCGCCTATCCAGGTCGACAGCCGGCCGCCGATGCCGTCCACGAAGAAGGCGCCGCACAGGAAGATCGCCACCACCAGTGCGATGTTGACCAGCACCTGCACCAGGATGCGCCGGATGATCTTGCTGATCTCCGCCTTCTCGCCTTGCGGTTGCAGGCTTTCCAGCCAGCTTGCATACATGCCGAAGATGCCGGAAATCTTTTTCGGCACCAGTTCGACCGCCTTGGCCGACAGCGGATCGGCGGCCTTGATCAGGTAAGGCGTGAGCAGCGCGGTCACGGCCGACACCGCCACCACGATCGGGTACAGGAAATCGCTGGTGACCTTGAGGCTGACGCCGAGTGCGGCGATGATGAAGGAGAACTCGCCGATCTGCGCCAGGCCCATGCCCACACGCATCGGCGTGCGGCCGCCGTGGCCGGCCAGGAAGGTGCCGATGCCGCAGCTGAACAGTTTGCCGAATACCACCGCGAAGGTGATGACCGTGATCGGCAACCAGTATTTGGCCAGCACGTTCGGGTCGAACAGCAAGCCGATGGCGACGAAGAAGATGGCGCTGAACATGTCGCGGATCGATTCGATGATGCGTTCGATGCGGTGGATCTGGCGCGATTCGGCCATCACCGCGCCGACCAGGAAGGCGCCCAACGCGACGCTGTACTCAAGCTTCATGACCAGCAGGCAGAAGCCGAACAGGATCCCCAGCACCGTCACCAGCAGCATCTCGTTGCTCTTGAAACGGGCGACGTAGTTGAGCAGGCGCGGCACGATCAGAATGCCGACCACCAGCGACACCACCATGAACAGCAGCAGCTTGCCGACCGTGTTGACGACTTCGCCGGAATCGACCGAACCGCTGGTGGCGATGCCCGACAGCAGCGCGATCATGCCGATGGCGAGGATGTCTTCGACGATCAGGATGCCGAAGATGATCTGGGCGAACTTCTCGTTCTTCATGCCCAGTTCATTAAGCGCCTTGACGATGATGGTGGTCGACGACACCGCCAGCATGGCGCCGAGGAAGACCGCGTCCATGGTCTTCCAGCCGAAGTAGATGCCGATCTCGTAGCCGATCCAGATCATCAGCATGATCTCGGCGACGGCCGCGACCACGGCGGTGGCGCCGACCTTGGCCAGCTTCTTGAGGCTGAATTCCAGACCCAGCGAGAACAGCAGGAAGATCACGCCCAGCTCGGACAGGATGTGAACGGTCTTGTCGTCCTGGATCAGGTTGAACGGCGGCGTGTGCGGGCCGATGATGACGCCGGCCACGATGTAGCCCAGCACCACCGGCTGCTTGAAACGGTTGAACACGACGGTGACGACGCCGGCGATCAACATGATCACGGCAAGGTCCTGGATAAACAGTTCAACAGCATGCATGCGTACGATTTCCCTTCTGGTCTGCCGCCGGGCGGCAAGGTTGATGATGTGTGACTGGCAATGAACACTGTCGCATGTGCACGCTTGCCAGGCGTTTTCGGATTGGACGCGCCATGTTCGCCGTCTGCGCGGCAATACTTCAGTGCGTCGATACGTGAAATGGATGGGCGCCGTGACCGGGCCAGCGCAGGCTGAATCTCGATCGGGTTCGCTTGTATGGTTCGCTGGTCGCAGCGGATTCGGCTTAGTCAGACTACCTGCAGCCGATATGGGTACGACGATTGGATTTGGTGCATCGGACAAAGTTGCTGCACCGTATCGTCGCTGGCAGGCGCAAAGTTAGCACAGACGAGGAGCGCTCTGCAAATTTTATCGAGATGCGAACAGTCAATATCGGCGCGGGCCAGCGCATCTCCCGTCGACTTGACGTCCGCAAAAAAACGCCGCAGGCACAGAAAGTGCTAAGAAGTTGGCTTTGCTGCTGCGCCCTACTCCGGCACACGCACCTGAATTTCGGCAGCTTTTTCGTCAAACGCGATCCGTGTGGCGAACTTGGCTCGCTTCATCGGGAAACGCGACTGGAAGTGACGGACATTTCCGGAGCCGGAAATGACGCGGCGCACGAACTGATAGTACGCATCCATATCGATCACATGCACCGCCAGAAAATAGTCATATTCGCCCGACACGAAGTAGCACTGCATCACTTCGGCCTCCTTGGCCATGCGCTGCTCGAACTCCTGCATATGCTCGTCGGACTGGTTGTTGAGCGAAATCTCAAGGAAAGCCAGCATGCCGTAGCCCAGCGCAAACGGGTCCACCATCGCCACTTCAGCGTTGATGATGCCGGCTTCGCGCAGCTCGCGGATGCGCCGCAGGCAGGTCGGTTGCGATATATGCAATTTCTCCGCCAGGATACGAGTCGGAATCTGATTGTCCTTTTGCAGCAGGTTCAGGAGCTTGCGATCGACCTTGTCGAGCGTATGGTATTTGGGCATAAAAACGAAAGTTCAATTTTTTTCAATTCGGCACTCAAAAAACCTTTGCAAGCCGTTTCTTATGTTGTACCGTCTGCATTATTCGGAAACCGACGTTGAATAGTACAGGGTGTTTTGTATCTGCGAAACGTCTCTGAATAAGCAAAAAAGAGGCTGTTGCAAAATCAGGAACATCGGCCGCTTCGGAGGAAGACAACGAAGGATGCGAGCCGGAAGAGATTTTCAGCAGTCCTGAGCAAGCGTAGTTTATTTCAATCTACAGAGGGAATTTATGAAACTCAAGAGCACAATTATTCCATTGACCGGCGCCATCGCACTGGCTTTTGCCGGCGCAGCTTATTCACAGGAAGTCATCAAGATCGCTCACGTCGGTCCACTCTCCGGCCCGAACGCCCACATGGGCAAGGACAATGAAAACGGCGCCCGCATGGCGATTGACGAACTGAACGCCAAGGGTTTCATGATCGGCGGCAAGAAAGTCAAATTCGAACTGATCGGTGAAGACGACGCATCGGATCCGAAGCAAGCGACTGCCGTCGCCACCAAGCTGGTCGACCAGAAGGTCGCCGCAGTTATCGGTCACTTGAATTCCGGCACCACCATCCCGGCATCGAAGATCTACAACGACGCAGGCATCCCGCAAGTGTCGCCATCGGCCACCAATCCGAAGTACACGCAACAAGGCTTCAAGACCGCCTTCCGCGTGGTCGCCAACGATGCGCAACTGGGCGCCGTGCTGGGTAAATACGCCGTCACCGCACTGAAGACCAAGAACGTCGCCGTCATCGACGACCGCACCGCATACGGCCAGGGCGTTGCTGAAGAATTCGCCAAGGGTGCACAAGGCGCGGGCGCGACCATCGTCGGCAAGCAATTCACCAACGACAAGGCAACCGACTTCAACGCGATCCTGACTTCGATCAAGGCCAAGAAGCCTGAAGTCGTGTTCTTCGGCGGCATGGATGCTGTCGGCGGCCCGATGCTGCGTCAGATGAAGCAACTGGGCATCACTGCCAAGTTCATGGGCGGTGACGGTATCTGTACCGGTTCCCTGCCAGGTCTGGCAGGCGATGGCTTGATCGACGACCAGGTCGTCTGCGCTGAAGCAGGCGGTGTGGACGAGTCCGGCAAGAAGGGCATGGACGACTTCCGCGCAGCCTACAAGAAGAAGTTCGGCATCGACGTGGTCTATAACGCTGCATACGCTTACGATGCAACGCTGACTGTCGCCGACGCAATGAAGAAGGCAAATTCGGCTGATCCGGCCAAGTACCTGCCTGAACTGGCAAAGATCAGCCACAAGGGCGTGACAGGCACTATCGCCTTCGACGCCAAGGGCGACATCAAGAACGGTTCGCTGACTCTGTACACATACAAGAAGGGTGAACGCACCCTGCTGGCTGTGGTCAAGTAAGCTTCCGCTTCTGCAGCTTTTGCATGAGAACGCGCCTGATGAAAGTCAGGCGCGTTTTTTATTGTCGATACGATTTACGGAACGTGCGACAGGGGGAATGCTGCAGGCAATAAAAAAGCGCCCTTGCGGACGCTTTCGATGCGGCATGCGTAGTGCTTACTTCAGCGTCAGCACCCATTTCACCAGCGTGCGCGCTTCGGCTTCCGACACTTGCGCGTTGGCCGGCATCGGGATCGCGCCCCACACGCCGGAACCGCCCTTCAACACTTTTTGCGTCAGCTTGTCTTCGGCATCCTTCTGACCGGCGTACTTCTTCGCCACGTCCTTGAACGCCGGACCGACGATCTTGGTCTGGATCGAATGGCAGGCCATGCAGTTCTTTGCCTTGGCCAGATCTGCATTGGCAGAAGCCTGGGCGGAGACGCCGAATGCCAGCACAGCTGATGCGATGAATAGAAGCTTTTTCATTATTACCCTCCAAGAAGTTCTGCGTATTCTACAACCGATTGGAAGAACAGCTGTATGCGCTCCGGCTTTTTTACTACTTGCGCATGGCATT
>NZ_AJHH01000167.1 GCF_000256565.1 Herbaspirillum lusitanum P6-12
CCGGATCGCTCCGGCTTTTTTACTACTTGCGCATGGCATTGAAAACCGCCATCAGCCGGTAACGGCGCCCTTGCTGGCAGTCGACGCCAACGTCGCGTACTTGGCCAATACGCCGCGCGTGTAACGCGGCGCCGGTTGCTTCCAGTGGCTGCGGCGGCGCTCGATTTCAGCGTCGTCGACATTAAGCTGGATCAGCAACTGGCGCGCATCGATGGTGACCGAGTCGCCCTCTTCCACCAGACCGATGACGCCGCCGACGAACGCTTCCGGCGCCACGTGACCGACCACCATGCCCCAGGTGCCGCCGGAGAAACGGCCGTCGGTGATCAGTCCGACCGATTCGCCCAGGCCCTTGCCGATCAGCGCGGAAGTCGGCGCCAGCATTTCCGGCATGCCGGGGCCGCCCTTCGGTCCCAGGTAGCGCATCACGAGCACGTCGCCCGGCTTGATCTTGTCGGCCAGGATGGCGTCCATGGCGCTGTATTCATCGTCGAACACACGGGCCGGGCCGGTAATGACCGGATTCTTGAGGCCGGTGATCTTGGCCACGCAGCCTTCCGGCGCCAGGTTGCCCTTGAGGATGGCCAGATGGCCTTGCTTGTACAGCGCCTTGTCGATCGGACGAATGACGTCCTGGTCGGCGCGCAGCCCAGGGATATTCGCCAGTTCTTCGGCCAGCGTCTTGCCGGTGATGGTCAGGCAGTCGCCATGCAGCAGGCCGGCTTCGTGCAACACCTTCAGCACTGCCGGGATGCCGCCGGCCTTGTGCAGGTCGGTGGCGACATATTTGCCGGACGGCTTGAGATCGCAGATGACCGGGACTTTCTGGCGCACGCGCTCGAAGTCGTCGATGGTCCATTCGACTTCCGCCGCGTGGGCGATGGCCAGGAAGTGCAGCACGGCGTTGGTGGAGCCCCCGGTCGCCATGATCAGCGAGACGGCGTTCTCGATCGACTTGCGCGTGATGATGTCGCGCGGCTTGATGTCCTTCTTGACGGCTTCGACCAGCACGCGCGCCGACTCGGCGGCGGAGCCGGTCTTTTCGTCGTCGGGGTTGGCCATGGTCGAGGAGTAGAACAAGCCCATGCCCAGCGCTTCGAACGCCGACGACATGGTGTTGGCGGTGTACATGCCGCCGCAGGAACCGGACGAAGGACAGGCGTTACGCTCGATGCCGTCGAAGTCTTCCTGCGACATGCGGCCGGCGGAGAATTCACCGACGGCTTCGAAGGCCGAGACGATGGTCAGGTCCTTGCCTTTCCAGTTGCCTGGCTTGATGGTGCCGCCGTAGACGTAGATGCCCGGCACGTTAGTGCGCGCCAGCGCGATCATGCCGCCCGGCATGTTCTTGTCGCAGCCGCCGATGACGACGACGCCGTCCATCCACTGGCCGTTGACCGCCGTCTCGATGCAGTCGGCAATGACTTCGCGCGAAATCAGCGAGTACTTCATGCCTTCCGTGCCCATCGACATGCCGTCGGAAATGGTCGGCGTGCCGAACACCTGCGGATTGGCGCCGGCCTGCTTGATCGCGGAAATCGCCACGTCGGCCAGCTTTTGCAGGCCGGAGTTGCAGGGTGTGATGGTGGAATGACCGTTGGCGATGCCGATCATCGGCTTGTCGAAGTCTTCCTTTTCATACCCGAGGGCGTAATACATCGAGCGATTGGGGCTACGCGAAACGCCTTGGGTAATGTTCTTTGAACGGCGGTTGAATGACATTGCTGGTCTCCTGGAGGAATTCAAACTGAGTGAACTGAGCCGAAATAGGTGTGGGCAGGCTCGCACCAGAAGCGAAACTGGCGCGAACCTGTCCGATTGTTCGATGATGGCGCGGACGCGGTTCTGGCTGCCGGTTAGAGTGCCTTGCGCGATGCCTGCTGTCAAATATATGATTCATTACCGATAAATATGGATTGCATATTACTAGAATGAATACCGAGTCCCGCCTGGAGCTGCGCCAACTGCGCTATTTCGTCGCCGTTGCCGAAGAAAAACACTTCGGCCGCGCGGCCATCCGGCTGCATATGACGCAACCGCCGTTGTCGCAAACCATCCAGGCGCTGGAAGAAATGCTGGGCACGCCGCTGTTTGCCCGCACCAAGCGCAGCGTCGCGTTGACGCCGGCCGGGCTGGCCCTGCTGCCCGAAGCGCAGCGCCTCCTGCAACAGGCGAGCGCACTGCCCGACCTGGCGCGACGTGCCGCCAGCGGTGCTTCCGGACTGCTCTCATTGTCATTCATCTCGACTGCCGACTACAGCATCTTGCCGCCGCTGCTGCAGCGCTTCCGCGCACGCTATCCGCAGGTGCAGATCGACCTGCGCGAAGCCACCACCGACATCCAGCTGGAAGACCTGATGCAGGGCAAGATCGACGCCGGCCTGCTGTTGCCGCCGCTGCCGGACAAATCCAAGGCCGCGCTCGATTACCTGCCGCTGCTGTCGGAACCGCTGGTGGCCGCGGTCCCGAGCGGCGTGGTGCGCGGCAAGAACGCCGTAGCGCTCAAAAGCCTGCGCGAGCTGCCCCTGATCATTTTCCCGCGCCGCATTTCGCCCGCCTTTCACGACACCATCCTGAGCTGCTTCCGTGATGCCGGCGTGACGCCGCACATCGGCCAGGAAGCGATCCAGATGCAGACCATCGTCGGCCTGGTGTCGGCTGGCATGGGCATGGCACTTGTGCCACAATCCGTGTCTAACCTGCAGCGTCCCGGCGTCGATTACCGCCCGCTGAGCGGCAAGACGCCCCTGATTGAAACCGGGCTGGCCTGGCGACGCGACAGTGCGTCGCCGGTGCTGCGCGCGTTTCTTGACATGGTGGCGTCACCGCCGGCCTGAGCCGGTTTGCCACCTTCATCACCTACTATCGTTTGAAAGAATTTCCATGCTGATCCACCCGATGCCCGACCCGATCGCCTTTTCCATCGGCCCGCTGCAGGTGCACTGGTACGGCCTGATGTATCTGCTGGCGTTCGCCCAGTTCATCGCGCTGGGCCGCCTGCGCATCAGACAACCGCACATCGCCGCGGTCGGCTGGAAGAAGGAAGACCTCGACGACATGCTGTTCTACGGCGTCCTGGGCGTGGTCATCGGCGGGCGTCTCGGCGAAGTCCTGTTCTATAACCCGAGCTACTATTTCGCCAATCCGGCCGACATCATCGCGGTATGGAAAGGCGGCATGTCCTTCCACGGCGGCTTCCTCGGCGTAATGATCGCAATGTACATCTGGGGTCGCAAGCGCGGTCGCCATCTGATGGACATCATGGATTTCATCGCGCCGATGGTGCCGCTGGGCTATGCAGCCGGCCGCCTCGGCAACTTCATCAACGCCGAACTGCCGGGCCGCGTGGCTGATGCCTCGCTGCCGTGGGCCATGATCTGGCCCAACGTCGACAACCTGCCGCGCCATCCTTCGCCGATCTACCAGATGCTGGTCGACGGCATCCTGCTGTTCGTCATCCTGTGGTTCTTCTCGCGCAAGCCGCGCCCGCGCATGGCGGTGGCCGGCATGTTCTCGCTGCTGTATGGCTGCGCACGCTTCTTCACCGAATATTTCCGCACCCCGGACTACAACGTCAGCTTCGGCGGCATCACGATTTCAGCGGGACAGATGCTGTCGGTGCCGATGATTATTCTCGGCATCGTGTTGCTGGTGGCGGCGTATAAGAAAAAGAGCGCGGCGGTGTCGCCGGTGTGAGCCGGAAACTGGAGTTGAAGCCCGCATAAAAATCTGCCGCTGCAAACGACAACGCCCTTGCTCGAATCAGCAAGGGCGTTGTGCATTATGACGCTGCGCTACCGCGAAAGCGCCACCGGGATTACATGAGGATTACAGACGCAGTGCGCTGGCCGCCTTGGCCAATGCGGTGATCTTGTGCCAGTCGCCGATTTCGATGGCGTTCTTCGGCGTCAGCCAGGAACCGCCGACGCAGGCGACGTTCTTGCAGGCTAAAAATTGCGGCGCGGTCTCTTGCGAGACGCCGCCTGTCGGGCAGAACGTGACGTCGCCCAGCGGACCGGCAATCGCGTTGAGCATGCCGATGCCGCCTGCCTGCATCGCCGGGAACAATTTCAACTGGCGGAAACCGGCTTCGCGCGCCGCCATCACTTCCGACGGCGTCATCACGCCCGGCAGCAAAGGCAGGCCGCTGGACTTGGCGGCGGCGATCAGCGCTGCCGTCAGGCCGGGCGAGACGCCGAATACGGCGCCGGCATCGCGCGAGGCGGTGAATTCTTCCGGGCTGGTCAGGGTGCCGACGCCGACGATGGCGTCAGGCACCTGTTCGGCGATGGCGCGGATCGCAGGCAGACCGTGTTCGGTGCGCAGGGTCACTTCGAGCACGCGGATGCCGCCCGCCACCAGCGCCTTGGCCAGCGGCACGGCGTGTTCCAGTTTGTCGATGGCGATCACGGGGATGACCGCCGAAGTACGCATGATTTCCAGGATATTCATACTGTCGCTTTCTCATTTTCGAGGATTGGAGGCAGACCAAAGCTGGTGCCGCCCTCTTCTGCCGCGCTCACATTGGCGCGGAACACGCCGAACAATTCACGGCCCATGCCGGTCTGGTTGCCTGCCAGGTTGGCGGTATCCGATGTGCGTGCAGCCCATTCGGTTTCCGACACCAGCGCTTCCAGGATGCCGGCTTCGGCGTCCAGACGAATCATATCGCCAGTCCGCACAAAACCCAACGGTCCGCCGGCCAGGACTTCCGGCGTCACGTGGATCGCCGCCGGCACTTTGCCCGATGCGCCCGACATGCGCCCGTCGGTGACCAGCCGTGGCGGCCCTTGTCCTGCAGGATGCCCAGCGCCGGCGTCAGCGCATGCAGTTCCGGCATGCCGTTGGCGCGCGGCCCCTGGAACGTCAGGACGGCGACGAAATCCTTGTCCAACTCACCGGCCTTGAAGGCCTTCATGAAGGCTTCCTGTGAATGGAACACGATGGCCGGCGCCTGTACGGCGCGGTGCTCGTGCTTGACTGCCGAGACCTTGATGACCGAGCGGCCCAGATTGCCTTGCAACAGCTTCAGACCGCCATCTGCCGAGAACGGGTTGGTCGCGGGACGCAACACGGTATCGTCGCCGCTGTCTTTCGGCGTCGCCTTCCAGGTAACCTTGCCGGCATCGTCGAACAATGGTTCGGTGGCGTGGGCGCGCAGGCCCTGGCCCAGGATGGTCATGACGTCGTCATGCATCAGACCGGCGTCGATCAGCTCGCGCAACACGAAACCGGTGCCGCCGGCGGCGTGGAAATGATTGACGTCGGCAGTGCCATTCGGATAGATGCGCGTGACCAGCGGCACGACCGAGGACAGCTTGGAGAAATCATCCCAGTCGATCACCAGGCCGGCGGCCTTGGCGATGGCGACCAGATGCAGCGTGTGATTGGTAGAGCCACCCGTCGCCAGCAGCGCGACGATGGCGTTGACGATGGACTTCTCGTCGACCAGGCGGCCGACCGGTGTGTACTGCTGGCCTTGCGCGGTAATCTTCAGCGCCTGTTTGGCGGCGGCGGCGGTCAGCGCGTCGCGCATCGGCGTGTTCGGGGTGATGAAGGCGGAACCGGGCAAATGCAGGCCCATCGCTTCCATCAGCATCTGGTTGCTGTTGGCGGTGCCGTAGAAGGTGCAGGTGCCGGCATCGTGATACGACTTCGATTCGGCTTCGAGCAATTCGGCGCGGCCGATCTTGCCTTCTGTATACAACTGGCGGATCTTGACCTTTTCACTATTGGTCATGCCGCTGGTCATCGGACCGGCGGGAACAAATACCGCCGGAATGTGGCCGAAGTGCAATGCGCCGATCAGCAGGCCGGGTACGATCTTGTCGCACACGCCCAGGTACAGCGCGGCGTCGAACATGTTGTGCGACAGCGCGACTGCGGTGCCCATGGCGATGGCGTCGCGCGAGAACAGCGACAGCTCCATGCCGGTCTGGCCTTGCGTGATGCCGTCGCACATGGCGGGCACGCCGCCGGCGAACTGCGCCACGCCGCCGTCTTCACGCACCGCGTCGCGGATGATTTGCGGGTAGCGCTCAAAAGGTTGATGTGCCGACAACATGTCGTTGTACGACGAAACGATGGCGATGGAAGGCGCACGATCCTGCTTCAGTTTGAGCTTGTCGTTGGCGGGAAAAGCGGCGAAGCCGTGCGCCAGGTTGGTACACGACAGCGCTCCGCGTTGCACACCTTCATGACGCGCGGCCTCAAGGCGGGCGAGATAGGCGGTGCGATAGGGCCGACTACGTTCGGCGATGCGTCGCGTGACGCTGGCTAAGGTAGCGTTGAGAGACATGTTGGGTTCCTGATAGCGTTAACAAATGTAATTTTACTACAAAATTTTAAATAAAACTCCTTCTTTCGCTTGTTTTATCTGGCTACATTTAATTGAAACCATTTTGCATTTTCAAGCACTAACGACTGTAAACAGGCGCTGTACGAGATACTATCGGCATTCCACGGCAATTAATATTGTAGTGAAATTACCATAAAAGTAGTAAATCCTGTATAGTAAAGATTCTTCCATACCCGTTACTTTCAGCCAAGATTGCAGAACATGCCGCATACAGCACTTACCGCGACCGCAGCCTTCCAAGCACTTTTGTCTCACCATGCCGAGGTCCGCGACCGGCACATGCGCGACCTGTTCGCCGCCGACCCCCAACGTTTCGACCACATGACCGTCAAGGCTGCCGGCATCCTGTTCGATTACTCCAAAAACCGTGTCGACAATACTACGCTCAAGTTGCTGTTCGAGCTGGCGCGCGAACGTGGCGTGGAGCGGCAACGCGCCGCCATGTTCAACGGCGAGAAGATCAATTTCACAGAACACCGCGCAGTCCTGCACACTGCCCTGCGCGCACCGCGCGGTCAGGCCCTGCAAGTTGATGGACAGCACATCGGCGCCGACGTTCATGCGGTTCTGGATCGCATTCACGGCTTCACCGAACGCGTGCGCGAAGGCCAGTGGCTGGGCCTGAGCGGCAAACCGATCACCGACATCGTCAACATCGGCATCGGCGGCTCGCATCTGGGTCCGCAAATGGCCTGCACGGCGCTGCGCACCTTCGCCCATCCGCGCCTGACGATGCACTTCGTCTCCAACGTCGACGGCCATGATCTGCACGATGCGCTACAGCGCGTTGACGTCGAGACAACATTGTTCATCGTTGCCTCCAAGACCTTCACCACGCAGGAAACCATGATGAACGCCGGCTCGGCGCGCGACTGGTTCCTGCAACGCGCGGGCGTGGACGATCTGGCAAAGCACTTCGTCGCTGTCTCGACAAACACGGAAGCCGTACGCGCCTTCGGCATCGATACCGACAACATGTTCCCGTTCTGGGACTGGGTCGGCGGACGCTATTCGATGTGGTCGTCGATCGGCCTGTCGATTGCGCTGGCGATCGGCTTCAAGAATTTCAGCGAGCTGCTGGCCGGCGCCCATGCGATGGACAAGCATTTCTGCGAAGCGCCGCTGAAGCAGAACATGCCCATCATCCAGGCGCTGATCGGCATCTGGAACCGCAACTGCTTCAACAGCGAATCGCTGTCGATCGCCCCTTACCATCACGACCTGCGCCACTTCCCCGCTTACCTGCAACAGCTGGAAATGGAAAGCAACGGCAAGCGCATCACGCGCGACGGCAGCGCCGTCGGCGTGGCGACTTGTCCGTTCATCTGGGGCGACGTCGGCACCAACGGTCAACACGCATTCTTCCAGCTGCTGCATCAGGGTACCGACATCACGCCGATCGATTTCATCGCCGTGCTGCACGCAACGCACGACTTGCCGGGCCATCATGCCGTGCTGCTGGCCAATTGCTTTGCGCAGTCGGAAGCCTTCATGCGCGGCAAGCAGGCCGAAGAGGTCCGCGAGGACCTGAAGAAGCTGGGCGTCGATGATGATGAAATCAATTTCCTGCTGCCGCACAAGACCTTCAACGGCAACCGCCCGAGCAATACGCTGCTGCTCGACGCCTTGACGCCGGCCACGCTGGGCGCCCTGATCGCGCTGTACGAGCACAAGACCTTCGTGCAAGGCACGATCTGGGGCATCAACAGCTTCGACCAATGGGGCGTGGAACTGGGCAAGGTGCTGGCCAAGACCATCCAGTCGGAACTGTCGGGCGAAGCGGTGCCGGCGCGACACGACTGCTCCACCAATGCGCTGATTGCGCTGGCGAAGAAGGCCTTGTCCGATACAAAGAATTGATATGCCAATTTACGTTTACCGAACAACAAACCGACAAGAAGACTGCTATGGCTATTTCCGATTTTGACCTGGTTCTATTCGGCGGCACCGGCGACCTCGCCATGCGCAAGCTGTTGCCTGCGTTGTACGCGCGTGACCGTGCCCGCGACCTGGTGCCGAGCGCACGCATCATCTGTATCGGTCGCGACAACAAGAGCAATGAAGACTTCCTGCAAATCGTCGAGAAGAATTCCAAGCCGCACGTCAGCAGCGCCACCCTGGAAGCCGACGTCTGGCAGCGTTTCTGCGGCCGCATCCAATACGTCTCGCTGAACGCCAAGGAACCGGCCACCTACCAGAACCTGGTGGCCGCCATGCGCGACGATCCCGCCATTTCGCGCGTGTTCTACCTGGCCACCCCGCCGACTCTGTTCTCGATGATCTGCGACAATCTGTCGCAAGCCGGACTGGCGACGCCGAATGCACGCGTAGTGCTGGAAAAACCGCTCGGCCACGACCTCGAAAGCGCCAAGGAAATCAACAAGCAGGTCGGCCGCTATTTCAGCGAATCGCAGATCTTCCGCATCGATCACTACCTCGGCAAGGAAGCCGTGCAGAACCTGCTGGCGCTGCGCTTCGGCAATGTGCTGTTCGAACCGCTGTGGCGTCGCGAATGGATTTCCGACGTGCAGATCACCATCGCCGAAGAACTCGGCGTGGGCGGCCGCTTCGATTACTACGACACGTCGGGCGCACTGCGCGACATGCTGCAAAACCATCTGCTGCAGCTGCTCTGCATCGTCGCGATGGAGCCGCCGGTATCGAATTCGGCCGACTCCGTACGCGATGAAAAACTGAAGGTCTTGCGCTCTCTCAAACGCTTTACGCCGAGCACGCTGGCCATGAACGTGGTGCGCGGCCAATATCGCGCCGGCCACGTCAATGGCGTGGCAGTGCCGGGTTATCGCAAGGAAGAAGACGCCAATCCCGATTCGCGCACCGAGACCTTCGTCGCCGTCAAGGCCGAGATCGACACCTGGCGCTGGGCCGGCGTGCCGTTCTACCTGCGCACCGGCAAACGCATGGCCGACAGCCTGGCCGAAATCGTGGTGCGCTTCAAGAGCGTGCCGCATTCGATCTTCGCGCAGAACAGCCGCAGCACGCCGAACTGCCTGGTGATCCGCCTGCAGCCGGACGAAGGCCTGCACATGAACCTGATGGCGAAGACGCCGGGCGACGGCATGCGCCTGAAGCCGGTGGAACTGGAACTGGATTTCCGCGAAAAATTCAAGACACCGCGCATGGAAGCCTACGAGCGCCTGCTGCTCGACGTGCTGCGCGGCCAGCTCACGCTGTTCATGCGCAGCGACGAACTGGAAGCAGCATGGGAATGGGTCGAGCCGATCCTGGAACACTGGGACCAGGAAGAAAGCGATCCGATTCCCTACAGCGCCGGCACCTGGGGCCCGGCCGCAGCCAGCGCGCTGATCGGGCGCGACGGCCTGCAGTGGCGTGAAGAAGCGCTGCCCGAAGTTTAAGTTCCAATCATCCCGCCGAGACGATGACGTCACCGGCGGCATGCCATATCAGAGGCCCGACAAAGTCCATGCTACTCGACTCCATCCGCACGCATATCAATTCGCTCTCCAAATCGGAGAAGAAGGTAGCGGCCGCGATCCTCGCCAATCCGCAACTGGCGCTGCAGGAAAACCTGACCGCGCTGGCGAAGAATGCCGAGGTGTCGGAGCCGACCGTGATCCGCTTCTGCCGCGCCATTGGTTACGAAGGCTGGCATGACTTCAAGCTGAAGCTGGCGCAGAGTCTGGCGCTGGCGCTGCCCGGCGCGGACGAATCGCTGGCGCAGGACGACCTTGCGGTGGACCTGGTCAACAAGATCTGCAGCCGCTCGATCAACACGCTGCTGGACCTGCGCAATCATCTCAATCCGGACGCCATCCAGCTGGCCCTGGACGTGCTGGCGCGGGCCAACAAGATCGAGTTCTACGGCCAGGGGACTTCGGGCATCGTGGCCAACGACGCGCAACACAAATTCTTCCGCTCGGGCGTGCCGACCGTGGCTTACTCCGATCCGCACATCCACAGCATCGCAGCCTCGCTGCTCAAACCCGGCGACGCCGTGGTGGCGATCTCGCAGCGCGGCGGCAACGCCGCGTTGCTGCGCAGCGTGCAACTGGCGCGCAAGGGCGGCGCCGACATCATCGTGCTGGGACCGAGCGGCACGCCGCTGGCTGAACTGGCGACTGTCCTGGTGCCGATCGACCTCAGTTTCAACATCGACCCCTACACGCCGATTTCGGCGCGCCTCGCGCATCTGGTGGTGATCGACATCCTGGCGGTTGGCCTGGCGCTGCGGCGCGGGCCGGAGTTCCGCAAGAAGATGCAGAATGCCCAGAAGTCGCTGCAAAAATTCGACATGCAATTCGATTCGTTCTTCCGCTGATTTTTTTAGTTGATTTTTTTAGCTAACTCTTAATCTTAAGCTGATCTTTACGCCGAGCTTTTCCATGAATTCGACTACGACACAAACCACCCCTTTCCGCACGCCCGCCTTCCTGCACGAGCGCCTGCAACGCGACATCGGTTTCTTCACGCAACACGCGTTCGACCCGGCCGGCGGTTTCTTCCATTACCTCAACGACGACGGCAGCGTGTACGACACCAGCCGTCATCTGGTCAACAGCACGCGCATGGTGTTTTGCCACGCGCTGGCCTACCGGTTCAACGGCAAGGAAGAACATCGCGACGCCGTGCGCCACGGCCTCAAATTCCTGCAGGAACAGCATTGGCAACCGAGCTACGGCGGCTATGCCTGGGTGCTCAAGGACGGCGTGCCGGTCGACCGCACCCAGCATTGCTACGGCCTGGCCTTCGTGCTGCTGGCGTATGCCCATGCGTTTGAAATCGGCGTCGGGGAGGCCCGTGCCCACATCGATGCAACGTTCAACCACATGGAGAAACTGTTCTGGTCGGAGCAGTATGGCCTCTACGCCGACGAAGCAACGCCCGAAGGCGTGGTCTCGGACTATCGCGGCCAGAACGCCAACATGCACAGTTGCGAAGCCTTGCTGGCCGCCTTCGAGGCGACCGGCGAACCGCGCTTCCTGCATCGCGCCGAACGCCTCGCGCGCAACATCACGGTACGCCAGGCGGCACTGGCCAACGGCTGGATCTGGGAACACTACAGCGCCGACTGGAAGATCGACTGGGAATACAACAAGCACGACAATACCAACATGTTCCGCCCCTGGGGCTACCAGCCTGGCCACATGACGGAATGGTCCAAGCTGCTGCTGATCCTCGAACGCCACGCCGAGCACTTGCAGGACGATGCCAGCTGGCTGGCGCCGCGCGCCCGCGCCCTGTTCGACGCCACGATTCCGGTGGCGTGGGATGAAGAGCACGGCGGCCTGTTCTACGGCATCGCGCCCGACAACAGCGTCTGCGACGGCGACAAGTATTTCTGGGTGCAGGCCGAGTCGCTGGCGACCGCCGCCCTGCTGGCGCAACGTACCGGCGAAGACATCTACTGGGAAGTCTACGACCAGCTCTGGCAATACAGCATGCAGCACCTGATCGATCAGGAACGCGGCGGCTGGTATCGCATCCTGCGGCGCGACAATACGCGCTACGGCCCCGAAAAGCCGCCGCACGGCAAGACCGACTTCTATCATCCGCTGGGCGCGTATCTGGAATCGCTCAATGCCATCGGTGCGCCGTTGCCAAAAAAACGGTGAAGCCGACGTCCCACGTTAGAATGTCATTTAGTTCATCACATCGAGATTGATTGCCATGACTCAGCTAGACCAACTCAAGCAATACACCACCATCGTGGCCGACACCGGCGACTTCCAGGCGATGAAGGCATTCGCGCCGCAAGACGCGACGACAAACCCGTCGCTGATTCTCAAGGCCGTGCAAAAGGACGAGTACAAGCCGCTGCTGGAAAAGGTCGTGCGCGAGCATGGCAAGCTGGGCACCGACGGCATCATCGACCAGTTGCTGGTGGCCTTCGGCCTGGAGATTCTGAAGTTGATCCCCGGCCGCGTCTCGACCGAAACCGATGCGCGCCTGTCGTTCGACACCGAAGGCACCATCGCCAAGGGCCGCGCGCTGATCAAGCTGTATGAAGCGGCCGGCATCGGGCGCGAGCGCATCCTGATCAAGATCGCCTCGACCTGGGAAGGCATCCGCGCGGCCGAAGTGCTGGAAAAGGAAGGCATCCGCTGCAACCTGACGCTGCTGTTCTCGCTGCCGCAAGCGATCGCCTGCGCCGAAGCCAGGGTCCAGCTGATCTCGCCGTTCGTCGGCCGCATCTATGACTGGTTCAAGAAATCGTCCGGCCAGGAATATACCGGCGCCGACGATCCGGGCGTGCAATCGGTGCGCAGCATCTACACCTATTACCGCAAGTTCGGCTACGCCACCGAAGTCATGGGCGCGAGCTTCCGCAACACTTCGCAGATCGTCGAACTGGCCGGCTGCGACCTGCTGACCATCAGCCCGGACCTGCTGCAAAAGCTGGCCGAAAGCGATGCGCCGGTGGAACGCAAGCTGAGCAAGGAAGCCGCGCAATCGGCCGACCTCAAGCAAATTTCGCTGGACGAGAAGAGCTTCCGCCTGGCGCTCAACGACGACGCCATGGCATCCGAAAAGCTCGCCGAAGGCATCCGCCAGTTCTGCGCTGATGCCGTCAAGCTGGACAAGATCGTGGATGGCTTGCGCTGATCTTGCTGTCGCAGACGAAAAAAAGGA
>NZ_AJHH01000168.1 GCF_000256565.1 Herbaspirillum lusitanum P6-12
GCTGCACCGGCTACATTTTTTCGGTCTCACCCGATTTCGGCTGCCACTTCATCAGGCGCTTCTCGATCACGCCCACGGCAACGTCGAGCACCAGCGCAAACGCCGTCAACACGACAATGCCGGCAAACACGGTGTTGATGTCGAAGCTGCCTTCCGCCTGCAAAATCAGATAGCCGACACCGCGCGCCGAACCCAGGTATTCACCCACCACGGCGCCGACGAAAGCCAGGCCAATGGACGTGTGCAGGCTGGAAAACACCCACGAGGTCGCCGACGGCAGGTACACCGTGCGCAGCAACTGACGCGCGTTGGCGCCGAGCATGCGGGCGTTGGCCAGCACCACCGGGCTGACTTCCTTCACGCCCTGGTAGACGTTGAAGAAGACGATGAAGAACACCAGCGTCACCGCCAGCGCCACCTTGGACCAGATGCCGAGGCCGAACCACATCGCGAAAATCGGCGCGAGGATGACGCGCGGCATCGAGTTGGCGGCCTTGACATAAGGATCAAGGATCGCCGACGCCAGCGGCGACAGCGCCAGCCACAGGCCGATGCCCAGGCCCAGTACGGTGCCGATGCCGAAGGCCAGCACGGTTTCGGTCAGCGTGACCAGCAGGTGCGAATAGATTTCCGCCGGGAAGTTCAGCGTGAAGAAAGTGGTGTCGCCGAAACCGACTTCGAGCGAACCGCTGCCGACGGTGAACCACTGCCAGATGCGCACGGCGACCTTGAGCGGCTCGCCGAAGAAGAACGCGGTCTGTTCATTGCGCGTGGCGATATGCCACACCGCCAGTACCACGACCAGCACCAGCAATTGCCAGAAGAGCAGGTTTTTATGACTAGGTTTGAGGAGTTTCCACATGATGTTTCTTTGCCCGAATTTTTATAGGTGCCGGCCGCCGTTGGCTTAAGCCTAAGCCGCGGTCTTCTGTTGTTGATATCCCTTGAGCACTTCATCGCGCAGGACCGACCAGATCTGCTGGTGCAGTTCGACGAAGCGCGGATGCGTGCGAATCTCGGCGACGTCGCGCGGACGCGGCAGGTCGATCGTGAATTCGCCGATGGGATGCGTGGCCGGACCGGCCGACAGCACGACCACGCGATCCGACATGGCGATCGCTTCGTCGAGGTCGTGGGTGATGAACAGCACGGCTTTCTTCTTGGCGTTCCACAGGTCGAGCACTTCGTTTTCCATGAGCTGGCGGGTCTGGATGTCGAGCGCCGAGAACGGTTCATCCATGAGGATGATGTCCGGATCCATGATCAGCGTCTGCGCCAGCGCCACGCGCTTGCGCATGCCGCCGGACAGTTGATGCGGATAGCGGTCGCCGAAGCCCTTGAGGCCGACGCGCGCCAGCCATTGTTCACCGAGCGCCTTCGCTTCACCGTCTTCGAGGCCGCGGTATTGCAGGCCGGCGATGACGTTTTGCAACGCGCTGCGCCACGGCATCAGCGCTTCGGCCTGGAACATGTAGCCGGCGCGCTGGTTGATGCCGACCAGTTCTTCGCCGAACACCTTGATGCTGCCCGAAGAAGGTTGCAGCAGGCCGGCGCCGACATTGAGCAGGGTCGACTTGCCGCAGCCGGTCGGACCGACCACCGAGACGAACTCGCCCGGTGCGATCGCCAGCGTGGTGTTGGCGACGGCGGTATAGCGCTGGTTGCGATCGTCTTTGGAAACGAAGGTGCAGGTAATGTCGTCGAGGAAAAGTGCTGGCGTCATAGCGAGGAGTCTCCGGCCAGGCCGAATTCTTGTATGTTGAAAAAAGACATCGAGAGGGACATCGGATGGTGCATCGGTTGGTACATCGGCTATTACATCGTCACGGCAAAAATACGGCACTGAAAATTGCAGACGGGCACCCGAAGGCGCCCGTGTGTTTTGTATTACTCAACGCTTACTTGTGCTTGGCGTTGGCCTTCCTGGCGAACTCGTTGGTGTAAGTCCTGGACAGGTCGATCTTCTTGCTGGCCAGGTCAGGCTCGAACGCTTGCAGCGTGCGCAGCGCGGTGGCGGGACCGGCGTCCGGGAAGATGCCGTCCGGCGACATCGCTTCACGCACTTTCAGGAAGGCCGAGATGTACAACGCGCGGTCGCCCAGCAGATAGCTTTCCGGCACCGCCTTGATGATGTCGGAAGGACCAGCTTGCTGGATCCACTTGAGCGCGCGCACCATGGCGTTGGTCAGGGCCTGGGTGGTGTTCGGATATTTCTTGATGAAAGCTTCCGGCGCATACAGCGTGGCAGCCGGCATCGGGCCGCCGAACACATCGTTGGTGTCCTTCAGCGTACGGGTGTCGGCGATGATCTTGATCTCGTTTTTTTGCTCCAGCATGGAGATGACCGGATCCAGGTTGGCGATCGCATCAATCTGGCCGGAACGCAGCGCCGACAACGCGCCTGCTGCCGCGCCAACGCCGATGAAAGACACGTCGGTCGGCTTCAGGCCGGCCTTGGCCAGCACGAAGCTGGCCATGATGCTGGTCGAGGAGCCGGGTGCGGTGACGCCGATCTTCTTGCCCTTCAGGTCGGCCACGCTCTTGTAGTTCGGCATGGTCTTGTTGCTGGCGGCCAGCACGATCTGCGGCGCGCGGCCTTGCAGCACGAAAGCGACGATGGGCTGGTTCTTGGCCTGCATGTTGATGGTGTGCTCGTAAGCGCCGGACACCACGTCTGCGCTGCCGCCGACCATGGCCTGCAGGGCCTTGGCGCCGCCGGCGAAATCGGAGATCTCGACTTGCAGGCCTTCATCCTTGAAGTAGCCGAGTTGCTCGGCCACCGTCAAAGGCAGGTAGTAGAACAGGTTCTTGCCGCCGACGGCGATGGAAACCTTCGGTTTTTCCAGCGCCTGGGCGAACAGGTTGGTGTTGAATGTCAGGTAGCCGGCGAGGAACAGCGCCAGCGCAATGGCGAATTGCTTCAGGTTGAATTTCATGTGGTCTCCTCCTATGAACTTTGCAATATCTGCTTATGTTTTGCCGTGTCATTCGGCAGTTTTCACTGCCTTCAAATGACCTTGTCTTGGCGCAACTGCGCAATTTGTGCGTCATCATACCCCAGCGAACGCAAGATTTCAGCGTTATGCTGCCCGAGCTCCGGACCGATCCATTTGGTGCCGCCCGGCGTCTCCGACAATTTAGGCGTCACCGCAGGCAATTTGATCGGCGTACCGTCGGCAAATGCATGCTGTTCGAACATGTTGCGCGCCAGGAATTGCGGATCGCTCATCATGTCGCGCACCGAATAGATCTTGCCCACCGGCACGTCGGCGGCCTGCAGGATCGCCAGCGCCTCGTCGATGGTCTTGCCGCTGCACCAGGCCTGGATGGCGCGGTCGATTTCTTCGGTACGCGGCACACGGCCGTCGTTGCGCTCCAATTGCGGGTCGTTGGCCATGTCCGCGCGGTCGATGGCCAGCATCAGGCGCTTGAAGATGGCGTCGCCGTTGCCGGCGATCACGACGTTCTTGCCGTCGGCGGTGGTGTAGGTATTGGACGGCACGATGCCGGGCAAGGCGCCGCCGGTACGTTCGCGCACCACGCCGGCCTGGTCGAATTCGGGCACCAGCGATTCCATCAGGTTGAAGACCGATTCGTACAGCGCGACGTCGACCATCTGGCCCTGCCCTGCCACTCGCAGTTCTCCGTCCTTGCCGTTCCAGCGACCGCCGGTGACGTCGCGGTGGCGCAGCGCCATCATCGCGCCGATGACGCCATGCAAGGCGGCGACCGAGTCGCCGATGGAAATGCCGATGCGCACCGGCGGGCGATCCTGATGGCCGGATACGTAGCGGATGCCGCCCATCGATTCGCCGATCGCGCCGAAGCCCGGCAAGTCCTTCAGCGGCCCGGTCTGGCCGTAGCCGGACAGGCGCACCATGATGATGGCGGGATTGAGTTTCTTCAGGTCTTCATAGCCGAGGTTCCATTTCTCCAGCACGCCGGGACGATAGTTCTCGATGATGATGTCGGCTTCCAGCGCCAGCTTGCGCGCGATGTCCTGGGCCTGCGGATCCTTCATGTTGAGGGTCAGGCTTTTTTTGTTGCGCGCCTGCACCGACCACCACAGCGAGGTGCCGTCCTTGAGCACGCGCCACTGGCGCAAGGGATCGCCGACGCCCGGCGCTTCGACCTTGATCACGTCGGCGCCGAATTCGGCCAGCATGCGCGAGCAGAACGGGCCGGCGATCAGCGTGCCGAGTTCAAGTACTTTGATGCCGGCCAACGGACCGGGAGATGGTGTAGTGGTTGTCATGAATGAGGAGTGGCAGGTTATTTCATCAATCCGTTCTTGTCCATCCAGGCCTGCACCAATGCAGCGACCTGATCGGAGTTGCGGTCCATCATCAGCATGTGGGAGTTGCCCTTGATGCCGTGTTGCGGCAGGTCGAGCCGGTCGGCCACACCGCCTTGCGCGCGCAACGCCCGCCGGAATTTGTCGGGCGCCACGATGTATTGCTTCCAGGACGTATTCTGATCGATGAAATCGCCCCACACAAACAGGAAGGGAATATTTTTCAGCGCAGAGATATCGACCTTGTCGGGATCGGGCGCACCGGATCCTTCGACGGCCACGATGGCCTTGATCTTGTCCGGCGCACGCAGCGCGGCGTTGATGGCGAAGTTGCCGCCCTGGCTGTGCACCACGATCACGCAGGGGCAGACCTTTTGCACCAGCGCATCGTAAGCGGCCTGCGTGGCGGCGTCATTGCTGGCCCAGCGCGGGATGCCCTGCTTGGAAAACTGGTCGTAGGCGGCGACCGGAAACTGCGTGCCGGCATAGGCCACGCGTTTGGCCGGATCGCTGTCGTAGGATCCGGCCGCGCCGATGCGGAACAGCTCCCAGCCTTCCTGCTTGGTGCGGAAGAACGGCTCGGTTTTATAGACTTCGGGATAGCGCGACCAGGATGCGCGTCCTCGCTCCACCGCATCGGTCACGTAGACGGAGTGTCCCTGCGTCAGGAAGAATTGCTGCCAGCCGGGAGCGCCGTCAGGTTTGGTTTCCCACGTCGTGCCGGCGAGGCCGCCGCCGTGCCACATGAGCAGCGGATAGCGGGCCCGCGGATTTTTCAGCTTGATGTATTGGGCGTACATCTGGCCGGTTTCAAAGTCGCCGTTGGGATCGACCTTGCGCGATGCGGCGCCTTCGGTAAACACGATTTCGCGCGACGGCAATCCCGCCAGCGTCACCTGCTTGCCGCCGACGTGGAAACTGCCGACTTCCGCGACCTCGTAGCTGCGCTCCGTCGGCGAGGCGGCGCAACCGGCCAATGCCAGCATTACCGAAAGCATCGATGCCGGCAAGCGAAAACGAACGGAACAACGGGAAAGAAATTGCATGTTTGTCTCCTGGATGGATTGGATCATCCCTGGCGTCTGCTCTGCGGCAGATCGTCCGTCATGATGCGCTGGTCACCGCGGCGTCAGGTGATCAGGTGGTGCGCCGGTCCAGCATGGCGCGCGCGATGGTGCCGGCGTCCACGTATTCCAGCTCGCCGCCGACCGGTACGCCGCGCGCCAGGCGGCTGACCTTGAGGCCGCGCGCCTTGAGCGTCTCGCTGATGTAATGTGCGGTCGCTTCGCCTTCGTTGGTGAAATTGGTGGCCAGTACGACTTCGGCGACCACGCCGTCGGTCGCGCGCGTGATCAGTTTTTCAATGTGGATGTCCTTGGGACCGACGCCGTCCAGCGGCGACAGGCGCCCCATCAGCACGAAGTACAGGCCCTTGAAGGTCAGCGTCTGCTCGATCATCAACTGGTCGCTCGGCGTCTCGACCACGCACAAGGTCGTGGTGTCGCGGCCGCCGTCCTGGCAGGTATCGCAGATGACTTGCTCGGTGAAGGTATTGCACAGCGCGCAGTGACGGATCGTCTCGGCCGCCTGGGCCAGCGCGCGGCTCAGTTGCAGGGCGCCGTCGCGGTCGTGCTGCAGCAGGTGATAGGCCATGCGCTGCGCCGATTTGGGACCGATGCCGGGAAGGGTGCGCAGGGATTCCGTGAGCTGGGTAAGACTGGACGGGGTTTTCAATTTCGGTCTGAGGTATGCCGGAAGACGGATAGTGCTTCGGCCGTCATGGATGGAACAAATTCGGTGATTTCATATTCGGCGACGCCGCCGATGTAGAACGGATCGGTTTCGATGATCGCTTCGACTTCGGCGCGGTCAGTCGCATCGGCGATGATGATGCCGCCGCTGCGCGGGACCTTGCGGCCGGACATGAGGAACACGCCGTCGGAATACTGCTCGTTCAGGAATTGCTTATGCGCGGTCAGCAGCGAATCGATTTCGCTTGCTGGCTTGGTATAGGTAATCGAGATCACGAACATGATGCCTCCTCATGAAAGCAGCCTGCAAAATCGTCGCGACTTCGCTGTCGCGTCAGAACGGCATCTTGAAGCCCGGCGGCAAAGGCATGCCGGAGGTCATGCCAGCCATCTTTTCCTGCGAGGTTGCTTCAGCCTTGCGTACGGCGTCATTGAAGGCGGCGGCGACCAGGTCTTCCAGCATGTCCTTGTCGTCGGCCAGCAGCGACGGGTCGATGGTGACGCGCTTGACGTCATTCTTACAGGTCATCACGACTTTGACCAGCCCTGCGCCGGACTGTCCTTCGACTTCGATCAATGCAAGCTGGTCCTGCATCTTCTTCATGTTGTCCTGCATCGCTTGAGCCTGCTTCATCAAGCCTGCCAGTTGGCCTTTCATCATGGTCATACTCCTTGTTAACTAAATTGATTCATCTTGTTTCGGCCGTGGCGGAAATGGAACATTCGGCATATTCCACGCTTCCTCCCCGGCAATCTGCTTCTTACAACGGCCGGATCGATCCCGGCACGATGGAGGCATCGAATTCGCGCATCATGACCTGGACGAACGGATCGTTTTGCATGGTCTGCTCGGCTTCACGTTGTCGTTCGGCGCGATCGGCTTGCGCCCTGGCGTTGGCCGTCAGGGCCACGGCGCCGATCTCGGTTTCGACGCGTACGTTCTTGTTGAAACGCTCGCCCAGCACGGCAGTCAGTTTTTCGATGTTGCCCGAGGCGCGCAGGGTTTCCACCGGAATGCGCAAATGGAAAACCACGCTGTTGCCGCTCTGCTCGCAGCGCACCAGTTCGCTCTGCTGCGCCATCTGCGCCACCATGCCGCGCAACGACAGATCGGCGGCCAGTTGCGGCCAGTTGCCGTCCCAGCCGAGTTCGGCGGCGATGCGGGCGGTTTCCTGCTGCTGCGCGGGGTGTGGCGGCCGGGCGCTGCGTGCGCGGGTGCGGTGGGTGTGCGCTACGTGCGTGCGTGGCTCAGTTTTTTTTTTCAGCGACCTCGGCCATCGGGATGGGCGGTGGCATGGATGAGGCTGGCACCTGTCTCTTCTTCCCATGGCGGCAATCGCATCGAAAGGCGGCGGCTCGGGCATGTCCGGCGGCATCGACGCAGCGGCGCGTTCGGCCCTGGCGGCGGGTGCAGGCGGTGCGGACGGGGCCGGGGCTGCAGCCGGTGCAGGCGCGGGCGTGGCGGCTGCGGGAGCCGCTGGCCGCGCGGGGGCCTTGCCCCCCTTGCCGCCACGCAAGGCCATCAGGGCGGCTTCACGGGCAGAAGTGGGTGCGGCCGGCGCGGCTGCCTGGACGGGCGCCGACGGGGCGGCAGCGGGAGCGGATGCGGCAGGGACCGCAGCCGCAGGAGCGGCCGGCGCTGGCGCGGTGGCGGCTTGGGTACGGCTGACCGGGGCGCTGGTCACGGCCACTTGCGGGGCCATCAGCGGCGCGGCCTGACGCGGTGCGGTCGGTCGGCCACCTGCGGCAGCCGGTGCAGACGAGGCGGCCGGTATGGGCGCAGTGGCGCTGGCGCTGACCGGACGGAAGGCCAGCATGCGCAACAAGGTCATGCTGAAGCCGGCATATTCGTCCGGCGCCAAGCCGAGTTCGTTGCGGCCGTGCACGACAATCTGATAGAACAACTGCGCTTCTTCAGCGCTGAATTGCGAGGCCAGACGCACGATGTCTTCGCGCTGCGGCAAGTCTTCGGCCAGTGCCGCCGGAACGGTCTGCGCCAGTGCGATCTGGTGCAACAAGGTTGCCAGGTCTTGCAGCGCGGCGTTGTAAGACAGGCTGCGCGTGGCCATCTCATCGGCCACGGCGAGCAAGCCGCTGCCGTCTTGTGCGGCCAGCGCATCGAGCACACGGATCAGGTAGGACTGGTCGAGGGCGCCGAGCATGCCCTGCACTGCTTCCAGCGTGACCTTGCCGGCGGCGTAGGCGATCGCCTGGTCGGTCAGCGACAGCGCGTCGCGCATCGAGCCGTGCGCACCTTGCGCCAGCAGGCGCAGCGCGGGTGCTTCGAATTCAATGTTTTCCTGCCCGAGGATGTTGTCCAGATGGCTGATGATGTGGCCCGGCGGCATCTGCTTCAGATTGAACTGCAGGCAGCGCGACAGCACGGTCACGGGAATTTTTTGCGGATCGGTCGTCGCCAGGATGAACTTGACGTGTTCCGGCGGCTCCTCCAGCGTCTTCAGCATGGAGTTGAAGGCATGATTGGTGAGCATGTGCACTTCGTCGATCATGTAGACCTTGAAGCGCGCATTGGACGGCGCGTAGACCGCCTGCTCCAGCAATTGCGCCATTTCGTCGACGCCGCGGTTGGAGGCCGCATCCATTTCGATGTAATCGACAAAGCGGCCGGCGTCAATGGCGACGCAGGCATCGCAGACGCCGCACGGCTGGGCGGTGATGCCGCCATTGCCGTCAGGGCCCTGGCAGTTCAGCGATTTGGCCAGGATGCGCGACAAGGTCGTCTTGCCGACGCCGCGGGTGCCGGTAAACAGGTAGGCGTGATGCAACCGTTGCTGTTCCAGCGCATGCGTCAGCGCCCGCACGACGTGCTCCTGCCCGACCAGCGTGTCGAAGCTGCGGGGGCGGTATTTACGGGCGAGGACTTGGTAGGACATAAACGTGAGGTTACCTGCGTGGGTTCAGACGGGCATTTTATTCTATTTCGCGCCCGTCTTTGCCGACTATCGCCGAATTGCCCGGATTCGCCCCGCGCCTGCAGGACGAGGCCGGCTCACTTGCGCCCATAGGTATCGTCGAAGCGCACGATATCGTCTTCGCCAAGATAGCTGCCGGATTGCACTTCTATCATTTCCAGCGGGAATTTTCCGGGATTTTCCAGCCGGTGCGTGACGCCCAGCGGGATGTAGGTGGACTGGTTCTCGGACAGCAGGAATACTTCCTCGCCGCGCGTGATGCGCGCCGTGCCCTTGACGATGATCCAATGCTCGGCGCGATGGTGATGCATCTGCAGGCTCAGCGAGCAACCGGGATTGACAACGATGCGCTTGACCTGAAAACGCTCGCCGCTGTCGATGGAGTCGTACCAGCCCCAGGGGCGATGGATCTTGCGATGCGTGAGCGCTTCGCCGCGCTGCTGTCCCTTGAGACGGGAGACGATGCTCTTGATGTCCTGCATCTTGTTTTTGTCGGCCACCAGCACCGCATCCGGTGTTTCGACGATGACCATGTTGTCGATACCGACACAGGCGACCAGCCGTCCTTGCGCGAACACCAGGTTATCCGATGCCTGTTCCAGCATGACGTCGCCACGGATGACGTTGCCGGCGCCGTCCTTTTCAGCCACTTGCCACAAGGCGTCCCACGCGCCGACGTCGGACCAGCCTGCCGACAACGGAATGATGCGGCCTTCAATACCCAGATCGGGCGTATCGGCCAATTTTTCCATCACGGCATAGTCGATGGAATCGGCAGGACATGCCTCGAATGCGGCCTTGTCGATGCGATAGAAATCGTTGTCCTGCTTGCCGCCGTCGAAAGCCGCCCGGCAGGCCTTGCTCATCGCCGGCTGGAAACGCTCGATGGCGCGCAGCCAGACGCTGGCGCGCATCACGAACAAACCGCTATTCCAGAGGTAGTCGCCGGAATCAACATAGCCTTGCGCGATTGCGGCATCCGGCTTCTCGACGAAACGGGCAATTGCGTACGCATCGTCAATCTGCGCACCGCGCTGGATGTAACCGTAACCGGTCTCGGGACGATCGGCGACGATGCCGAAGGTCACCATGGCGCCGGCAGCCGCGTGCGGCACTGCTTGCCGGATTGCCGACTGGAAGGCGTCAACGTCGCGGATGACATGATCGGCCGGCATGATCAGCAGCACCGGATCATCACCGTTCTGCGCCGCCAGCAACGCGGCGAGAGTCAACGCCGGAGCCGTATTGCGCCCGACCGGCTCAAGCACGATGTGCTTGCTTTCTTTGCCCACCGCCCGCAATTGTTCGGCTGTGATGAACCGGTATTCTTCGTTGCATACGACGACAGGCGCATTGACCAGGCTATATGTGGCGTCAGCGGCCTGCACTCGCAGCGCCGTGGCCTGCAACATGGTTTCAGCACCTACCAGGGATAGCAATTGCTTGGGATACTGTTCTCGGGAAAATGGCCACAACCGTGTGCCTGAGCCGCCCGAAAGAATTACTGGCTGCAAATGGATCATCAAATCTGTCTTTGAGTAGTTAAATACAAGCGCGCCACGACGGGGACGTCTGTCCTCGCAAGCCACGAGCTACGACGCTTCGCGGCGCCGCTTCTTCTGCTGATACATCAAGGCGTCGGCGCTGCTCATCAGGTCGCCAATCGTATCATGCCCGGTCGCATCATATTCAATTGCGCCGACGCTGTACAGCAAGTCGTAGCCGCGCTTGCTGATCTGATTGTGCAGATCGATCGCCTGTTCGAAATGCCCCAGCACGGTGGCGGTTTCCTGCGCGCCGGTGTTGGTGAGGAACACGGCAAATTCATCCCCGCCCAGCCGTCCGATCACGTCCGATTCGCGGAAATTGGCCGCCAGAATATTACTGAACGCCACCAGCGCACGATCGCCTTCGGCATGTCCGAAGCGATCGTTGATCTGCTTGAACAAGTCGAGGTCGAAGTACAGCAGCGAGGCCGGTTTGCCGAGTCGTTTGCACATGCTCAGCGCATGCTGGGACAGCGATTCGAAACCGCGCCGGTTGGACAGTTTGGTCAGCTCATCCATCGTGGCCAGATGCACCGCGACCATCTCCTGTTCGACCATGCGCGCCAGATCGCTCAGCAAGGCCTGGTCGTCGGCGTCGAAACGGCGTGGAATGGTATCAAGCAGGCACAATGTACCGAGCTTGTGGCCATGCGGACTGCGAATCGGGCAACCCGCATAGAAACGGATGAGCGGATCGCCTGTCACCAGTGGATTGTCCCTGAAGCGCTCGTCTTCCAGAGCATCCGGCACGACCATCACGTCGTCGCGCAGAATGGCGTGCGCGCAGAAGGAGACATCGCGTCCGGTTTCGCAGGCATCAACCCCGACACGCGCCTTGAACCACTGGCGTTTGGTGTCAACCAGGCTGACCACCGCCATGGGCACTGAAAAAAGCCGGCGCGCCAGCCTGGTCAGACGGTCAAAGCGTTCTTCCGGCGGTGTATCGAGGATCTGCAACCCATGCAGGTCGGCGACGCGCGCCTGGTCGTCGACGGGAATATCAGCGATTTTCATCGGTCTCTGTGCCCAGTTGTTGGTTGAGATCCTGCCCGCGAACGCGTGCGATGCAAGCTGAGTCCTTGCCTGCCGGAAAACCGTGCTCGTACAAGCGCCCCGGCCCCTCTGTTGGACTTATCTTGTTCGCAAATCCACCATTACCGACCAAACTATTTATCGATGCTTTATTGGCTATTTTTCTACCTGTGACTGTAATGCCGATCAAGCATCTCCGCAAGCATCCTTCTCCGTAGGTAGGAGCAAACAAAAAACCCCGCAAAAGCGGGGTTTTTCGGCAGGACCAGAATACGTTGCGATATCAGCCTTTGGTCGCCCCCGGTTTGTCCATTGCAGCCTCTTCCTTGCCGTCCTTCTTCTTGCCGAACGGTTTACCCGCCGACTTGGCGGGTGCTACCGCCGATTTGCCACGTGCCTGGCCGTTGACGGTCAGGCCTGCGTCCGACAGCTTGACTGCGCTCTTCTCGCCTACGCCTTTGACGCGGGTTTCAAAGTCGGACCAATCCTTGAATTCGCCCTTCTTGCGCTCGTCGAGGATACGCTTGGACATGGCCGGGCCGATGCCCTTGATGCCGTCCAGCGCAGCCTGATCGGCCTTGTTGACGTCAGCCTGGGCGAACGCCAGGCCAGTGCTGAGGAGGAAAGCGAAAAGAGCAGCGGTGAGTTTTTTCAACATGGGTATTGTTCCTTTGAAAGGTCATCGTTAAATCATGGAAGGGACGATCTCAGCTGGCGAATTGCGGCGGGCTGAGAAGTTTAACGATTCCCGGGAACAATAGTTGACAAAATGAAAACGAAATTGCAGCAGTATTAATTCTCCCTGCATGCGCCCAATGTTCGGAATTCCTGGGGCGATGCAGGGAAAACCGGCTCAGAGCGCCAGTTCTTCGCGCGTGACGGTGGCGGTGCCGAGCTTGCCGACCACGATGCCGCCTGCCAGGTTGGCGACGCGGACCGCTTCCGTCAGCGCCACGCCGTTGCCGAGCATGACCGCCAGCGTGGCAATCACCGTGTCGCCGGCGCCGGAGACATCGAATACTTCGCGCGCCACCGCCGGGAAATTGACGACCTCGTTGTCCTGATACAAGGTCATGCCCTCTTCCGAACGGGTCAACAGCAGCGCTTCCAGATCCAGCGAGCGGCGCAGGTTTTGCGCCTTGGTGGTGAGTTCTTCTTCAGACTTCCAGTTGCCGATAATCCGGATCAGCTCGGAACGGTTCGGGGTCAGAATGGAGGCGCCCTTGTAACGTGAAAAATCATCGCCCTTGGGATCCACCAAGAGACGTTTGCCGAGCTTCTTGCCGACGCCAATCATATCGGCGACGTTCACCAGGCTGCCCTTGGCGTAGTCGGACAAGATGATGACGTCGTAATTGCCGATCAGCGCGTTGAATTGCGTGAGTTTGTCGCGCAGCACGGTGTCGGTCGGTGCATCTTCAAAATCCACGCGCACCAGTTGCTGCTGACGGCCGATGACGCGCAGCTTGATGATGGTCGAGATGGCGGGGTCGCGATTGAGATAGCTGCTGATGCCAAGGTCGGTCAACAGACCTTCGACCACGGCGCCGGCCTCATCTTGTCCGATCACGCCCAGCAAGCCGGTTTGCGCGCCCAGCGTGGCGGCATTGCGCGCGACATTGGCG
>NZ_AJHH01000169.1 GCF_000256565.1 Herbaspirillum lusitanum P6-12
CGCCCAGACGTTCTTCGCGACGCTCGACACGCACCACAGGCACCGGTGCTTCCGGCGAAATGCGATTG
Organism: Herbaspirillum lusitanum P6-12; assembly: GCF_000256565.1. Lineage (GTDB taxonomy): Bacteria > Pseudomonadota > Gammaproteobacteria > Burkholderiales > Burkholderiaceae_D > Herbaspirillum > Herbaspirillum lusitanum. The sequence continues at coordinate 69 of NZ_AJHH01000169.1, forward strand.
ACTTCACCGAACCAGTAACGATCCAGCATGACGTCGCCGACGATCAGGATGCGCGCATTGCTCAAGGTTCCCGGTGGATTGCCGGAATTCAGAATTGTCATCGAGTTAACTCTTGGTCAGGATGGAGCGACCGATGCCGTGATATTCAATACCGGCATCCGCCATGACTTGCGGTTCGAACAGGTTACGGCCGTCAAAAATCACCGGCGCCTTGAGCTTGCTCTTGAGCTGGTCGAAATCGGGGCTGCGGAAGGCTTTCCATTCAGTGACGATAGCCAGCGCATCGGCGTCTTGCAGCGCATCCATCGGGCTTTCGCTGAAACGGATGCGGTTCAGAATACTTTCGTCGTCATTGAAGTCCAGCGCCAGTACACGCCTGGCTTCCTTCATGGCGACCGGGTCGAACACCGCCACCGTGGCGCCGCGCGCGATCAGCTCGCCGAGCAGCACACGCGACGATGCTTCACGCATGTCGTCGGTATTGGGCTTGAACGCCAGGCCCCAGACTGCAAAATGGCGGCCTTGCAGGTTTTCGCCGAAGCGCGCCACAATCTTATTGCCGAGCACATGCTTCTGATTGTTGTTGACCTGCTCGACGGCGCGCAGGATGTGCAGCTCCTGGCCGTAGGCGCGCGCAGTGCGTTCCAGCGCCTGCACGTCCTTGGGGAAGCAGGACCCGCCGTAGCCGCAGCCGGCATACAGGAAGCTGTGGCCGATGCGCGGATCGGAACCGATGCCGTGGCGCACCGCCTCGATATCGGCGCCGACCTGGTCCGCCAGGTTGGCCAGTTCGTTCATGAAAGAGATGCGTGTCGCCAGCATGGCGTTGGCGGCGTATTTCGTGAATTCGGCGGAACGTACGTCCATCCAGTAAGTGCGTTCATGGTTGCGATTGAACGGCGCGTACAGCTTTTTCATGGCGGCGTAAGCCTGCATGCCTTCGGCGGTATTGTCGTGGCCGATGACGATGCGGTCGGGACGCATGAAGTCTTCGACGGCGGCGCCTTCCTTGAGGAACTCCGGATTCGACACCACCGAGAACTTGGCCTCAACATTGCCGCGCTGCTGCAGTTCCTGTGCAACTGCCGCGCTGACCTTGCCGGCGGTACCGACCGGTACGGTCGACTTGTCGACGATCACCTTGAAGCCGGTCATGTGCTTGCCGATGTTGCGTGCGGCAGCCAGCACGTATTGCAGATCGGCCGAACCGTCCTCGTCGGGCGGCGTACCGACGGCGATGAACTGCACGTCGCCATGCGCCACGCTGGCGGCCACGTCGGTAGAAAACGTCAGGCGTCCGGCGGCGCGATTGCGCGCCACGACGTCTTCCAGACCCGGCTCGTGAATGGGAATGCCGCCGTTGTTGAGGATGTCGATCTTGCTCTGGTCGACGTCAAGGCAAAATACGTCGTTGCCCAATTCAGCCAGGCAGGCGCCTGTAACGAGACCGACGTAGCCGGTGCCAATGATGGTGATTTTCATAAATTTTCTACAGGTGCGAGTGCGTGAGCACTCTAGTTCATCACGTTCAATTCTTCAGTACGGCGCGGCGGATAGGTTTCCCAATGGTTACAGCCGGGGCAATGCCAATAGAACTGGCGCGCCTTGAAGCCGCAATGGGTACATTGGTAACGCGCCAGTTTTTGCGTATAGCTGTGCACCAGCGTCTTCACCACTGCCAGTTCCGGACGTATTTCCGCCGGCGCGTTCAACATGCGCGCCTCGAGGAATTTGTCGAGGCCAAGCAAGGTCGGCGTGCGGCGCAACTCGTCGCTGACAAGTTGATTCGCTGCTTCCACGCCTTCCAGTTCGAGCACCGCCTTGAACACCACTTCCAGCAAATCAATCGATGGCGCTTCAGCCAGGTAAGAGCGCAGCAGATTCAGGCCTTCTTGCATGCGTCCCACCGCCTGGTAGCCGTCGAGCAGTCGCTGCGCCACCAGCGCCGCATGCGGGACGCTTTGGTGCTCGACCCGACGCCAGGCCAGCAAGGCGGCTTCAATGTCTCCCTTGGCGCGGTACACATCACCCAGCAACATCGTTGCGCGCACGCTCTTGCGATCAGTCGCCAGGGCTTTTTCCAACAGGCTCATGGCGGCGTCGGGATGAGTATGCACCAACTCGTCCTCAGCCAGCTCGCAATAGAACTGGGCGATTTCCTTCTGTCGGCCGCCGGCCCCCGCAGCTTGCAATGTCTCTGCGGCCTTGATGGCGCGCGACCATTCTTTTTCGCGCTGGTAGATTTCCAGCAACGCGCGCCCGGCCTGGGCGCCGTATTGCGTGTCGTTGAGCAGATGGAAAGTCTCTTCGGCGCGATCCAGCAGTCCGGCCTTGAGATAATCCTGACCCAGCTCGTATTGGGCATGCGCCTTGTGCTCGGCCGGCAAATCGGGCCGCGCCAGCAGGTTCTGGTGAACCCGGATGGCGCGTTCGGTTTCACCGCGACGACGGAACAGGTTGCCGAGGGCGAAATGCAGCTCCACCGTTTCGGGATCGAGCTTGACGATTTCGATGAAAGCGTCGATGGCCTTGTCGGGTTGCTCGTTGAGCAGGAAATTCAACCCCTTGAAATAGCCGTGCGGCAGCGTGCGCGACTCGGACAGCAATTGATTGATGTCGACGCGGGCGGCAATCCATCCCAGCCCGAAGAAGACCGGAATGCCCAGCAGCCACCAGAATTCAAATTCCATATAAAACCGCGATCAGATGAGGTGCTGTGGGGGAACTACGCTGTCCGGTTGCGGCGGCTGAGTCTGAGCCAGCAACTGAGCCTCGCGTTCCTTCTGCAGCATGGAAAGACTTTTCCTTTGCTTCGACGCTTCGCGACGATGGCGGAGCACCAGCGGCGTCATCGCCAGCACGCCGAGGATGGCGCCGCCGACGAAGCACACCAGCAGCACCAGCACCAACGGATCCGTGCGCTCGTAGCCGAGGAAGAAATGCAGCGTGATTTCCTGCGTGTTTTTCAACGCGAAGAAAAAGAAAAGAATAAAGAGGACCGCCGCAATCAGTCTTGAAATTATCTTCATGGCGCAAATCCTTTTTCGATGTATTGGCCGGCCAGCAGGCACGGCGACAGGGTACTGCCTGACCGCGCGCGCAGGAAGCGCGGCAGATGTGAAATTGTACGTGAAAAAAAACGGCATCCAAAGATGCCGTTCATTTTGTTAAGCGCTATTTACACTCTTATACTCGTAGCGCCCAACTGCTTCGCAGGTATGCCGCGAAGCGTCAACTCAGTCTTCCTTGATGGGTTGCCCCACCATGGCGTCGACACGCTCCCGCAATTCCTTGCCTGGCTTGAAGTGGGGTACCCGTTTTTCAGGCACCATCACTTTGTCGCCCGACTTGGGATTGCGACCGATGCGAGGCGGCCTGCGATTTAACGCAAAGCTGCCAAAACCACGGATCTCGATGCGCTGGCCGGTTGCTAATGCATCAACCATGGCATCGAGAATGGTCTTGACCGCGTAATCCGCATCCTTGGCGACAAGTTGCGGATAACGCTCAGCCAGGCGAGCGATCAGCTCAGACTTGGTCATTATGCTCGACTGATCAGTTCTTGTTGTCGAGCTTTGCCTTCAGCAGTGCACCCAGGCTGGTGGTACCGGAAGCCGCGCTGGAGTCCGAAGACATCTTTTGCATTGCTTCCTGAGTCTCAGCGTTGTCCTTTGCCTTGATCGACAATTGGATGCTGCGTGCCTTGCGGTCGATGTTGATGACCAGCGCTTCAACGCTGTCGCCGACCTTCAGGTGTGTACCCGCATCTTCAACGCGATCGCGCGAGATTTCAGATGCACGCAGGTAGCCTTCGACTTCTTCCGACAACTGGATCACTGCGCCCTTAGGCTCGACCGACTTGACCGTACCGTTGACCAGTGCGCCCTTGTCGTTCATTGCAGCGAAGTTGTTGAACGGATCGCCTTCCAGCTGCTTGACGCCCAGGGAAACGCGTTCGCGCTCGACGTCGATTGCCAGAACAACTGCTTCCAGTTCGTCGCCCTTCTTGAACTTGCGCACGGCTTCTTCGCCGGTTTCAGTCCAGGACAGGTCGGACAGGTGAACCAGACCGTCGATGTTGCCGGTCAGGCCGATGAACACGCCGAAGTCAGTGATCGACTTGATGGCGCCCTTGACCTTGTCGCCCTTCTTGTGGGTGATCGCGAAATCATCCCATGGATTCGCCTTGCATTGTTTCATGCCCAGGCTGATACGACGACGCTCTTCGTCGATTTCCAGAACCATGACTTCCACTTCGTCGCCCAGTTGAACAACCTTGTTAGGCGCGACGTTCTTGTTGGTCCAGTCCATTTCGGAAACGTGCACCAGGCCTTCGATACCTTGCTCGACTTCGACGAATGCGCCGTAGTCTGTCAGGTTGGTGACCTTGCCGAACAGGCGTGTGCCTTGCGGGTAGCGACGGGACAGACCTGTCCATGGGTCGTCGCCCAGTTGCTTGACGCCCAGCGAAACGCGGTTCTTCTCTTGATCGTACTTGAGGACCTTGGCAGTGATCTCTTGACCGACTGTGAGCACTTCCGATGGGTGACGCACACGACGCCATGCCAGATCGGTGATGTGCAGCAGGCCGTCGATGCCACCCAGATCCACGAACGCGCCGTAGTCGGTGATGTTCTTGACGACGCCGGTAACCACGGTGCCTTCTTTCAGGGTTTCCATCAGCTTTTGACGCTCTTCGCCCATCGACGCTTCGATGACGGCGCGACGCGACAACACGACGTTGTTGCGCTTGCGATCCAGCTTGATGACCTTGAATTCCAGGGTCTTGCCTTCGAAAGGCGTTGTGTCCTTGACCGGACGTGTATCCACCAGCGAGCCTGGCAGGAAGGCACGGATGCCGTTGGTCAGAACGGTCAGGCCGCCCTTGACCTTGCCATTGACAGTACCAACGACGATCTCGCCGGACTCCATCGCTTTTTCGAGCGAGAGCCACGATGCCAGACGCTTGGCCTTGTCACGCGACAGGATAGTGTCGCCGAAACCGTTTTCCAGCGATTCGATCGCGACGGAGATGAAATCGCCGACGTTGACTTCGAGTTCGCCGTTGTCATTTTTGAATTCTTCGATAGGAATGAAGGCTTCGGACTTCAGGCCGGCGTTGACGATAACGAAGTTATGGTCGAGGCGGACGACTTCAGCCGAAATGACTTCACCAGAACGCATGTCTTGACGTGACAGCGATTCTTCAAACAGCGCTGCAAATGCATCAGCGCCAGCGGCTCCAGGAGCCAGGACAGTAGTGGTAGACATAGAATTAAGAAAGGTGTTGGCCAATATCCGGTCGCAACTTGCATAAATCAGACTGCTGGAGATGCATGCAAAAGACGATGAATAATGGGTTTAGGTTTATCAACACGCGCCGGACTTTGCATCAGGCGAGCACCAATGGCGTTACAAAAACAACAAATACAACGACAACAAACTCATAAAGCTGCGTACCAGCTGAGCACCTGCTTGACCGCCTCATCGGCAGTCATGTCGGAAGTATCCAGTAAATACGCACCCTCGGCCGGCTTAAGCGGCGCCGACGCACGATTCATATCGCGCGCATCGCGTTCCCGCAGGTCCTTGGAGAGGTCTTCCATATTAGCAGGAAAACCCTTGTCAATCAATTGCTTATAGCGCCTTTGCGCTCTCGCTTCGACGCTGGCGGTCAAAAAGACCTTCAGTGGCGCATGGGGAAAGATCACCGTCCCCATGTCGCGACCATCCGCGACCAGACCCGGCGCCTTGCGAAAACTCAGTTGCAGGCCGTACAGCGCATGGCGAACCGTTGCCAGAACGGCAATTTTCGAGGCAGTATTCCCCACTTCTTCGGCACGGATGGCTTGAGAAACGTCTTCATTGGCCAGGAAAATATGGCCGCCGTCGAAATGGCAATTAAGGTGCTCGGCGCTCTTGGCCAGACCGTGCTCGTCGTTCATTTCGATGCCGCGGCGGATCGCCGACAACGCCGTCAGGCGATACAAGGCGCCCGAATCGAGATAGTGGAAGCCCAATTGCTGGGCGACTCTTTGCGCCACCGTACCCTTGCCCGATGCGGTCGGGCCGTCAATGGCGATGACGGGAATATTTGCCGTGTTCATGGGAATCCCGCTAGTAGTTAATTCTTGTTGAATTCTTGCCTGGTTTTTGACAAATCAAATCAGTGTCTGCTCAGCAATATGCTGGAACACCCGGAAATAGTCAGGGAAAGTCTTGGCCACGCATTTCGGATCATTGATGCGCACTTGCGTACCGCGGCGCGCGGCGCCATCCAGCGATGCCAACGAGAAACACATCGCCATGCGGTGGTCGTCGTAGGTGTCGATGGTGGCCGGCGTCAGTTGTTGCGGCGGCGTCACGCTCAGGTAATCAGCACCCTCTTCCACGATCGCACCGAGCTTGCGCAGCTCGGTCGCCATCGCGGCCAGACGGTCGGTTTCCTTGACGCGCCAGCTGGCGATGTTGCGCAGCACGCTGGTGCCGTCTGCGTACAACGCAGCCACCGCGATGGTCATGGCGGCATCGGGAATGTGGTTGAAGTCGGTGTCGATCGCTTTCAGCACGCCGTTTGACGACGCCTCAATCCAGTTGTCGCCCATGGTGATGGTCACGCCCATCTGGCGCAGCGCTTCGACGAAGCGCACATCCCCCTGGATGCTGTCCTTGCCGACGCCTTCCACGCGGATCGGGCCGCCGGCGATGGCGCCTGCCGCCAGGAAATACGAGGCCGACGAGGCGTCGCCTTCAACGTGGATGACGTCCGGGCTTTGATAATGCTGACCTGCCGCGATGGTGAAGGATTGCCAACCGTCACGCTGAACATCGACGCCGAAACGGCGCATCAGGTTCAGCGTGATCTCAATGTAAGGCTTGGAAATCAGTTCGCCGATCACCTCGATGGTCATCGGTTCATCCCTGGCCATCAACGGCGCCGCCATCAGCAAGGCCGTCAGGAACTGGCTGGAGACATTGCCGCGCACTTTCATGCGATGTGCATTGAGCAGGCCGCGACGGATATGCAGGGGCGGATAGCCGGGATTGCCGGTGTATTCGATGCGCATGCCGACGTCGTTGAGCGCGTCGACCAGATCGCCGATCGGCCGCTCGTGCATGCGCGGCACGCCGTGCAGCGTGTAGTCGCCGCCGATCACGGCCAGCGCCGCCGTCAGCGGACGGATCGCGGTGCCGGCGTTGCCCATGAACAGATCAGCCTGATGCACCGGCAACACGCCGTCGACGCCGTGCACGATGTAATCCTGGGTGCCTTCGATCTGCTCCCATTTGACCCCGAGTTGCTGCAAGGCCATCAGCATCACCAGCGTGTCGTCGGAGGCCAGCAAGTCCATGATCTTGGTGGTGCCGCGCGACAATGCCGCCAGCAACAGGATGCGGTTGGAGATGCTTTTGGAGCCGGGCAGTTTGACCGTGCCCTGGACATGCGCCACGGGATTGAGGTCAATATGGCGGGGATAGGAAGCTGGCTTCATCGGAAATAGTTGTCTGTGGTGGTTCTGTGGGTTGTTCTGCGGCTGATTCAGGAAATCAGGCGGCATCCGTGCAAAGCGGCGATCCTTGCTCAGTCGCCGCCCTCTTTGTTCTGCCGCTCGGCGGTTTCAATCGCGGCAGTCCAATTGTGCCGCGCCTGCTGGGCATTGGCGTAAATTTTTTCCAGGCCGTCGCTGTCGCGCTCGACCAGCAGCTTGCGCATGCGGATCAGTTGCACCAGGTACGCATCCAGCTCATGCAGCAAGGCGGCGCGATTGGCCAGCGAAATATCGCGCCACATCTCAGGCGAGGAACCGGCGATGCGGGTGAAGTCGCGGAAACCGCTGGCCGCGTACTGGAACAGGATGGGCGCATGCGGCTTGGAAGCGATATCGTCGACCAGTGCATACGCCAGCAGATGCGGCAAGTGGCTGACCGAAGCGAACACCGCGTCGTGCTCTTGCGGGCTGAGGCGATGGATGCTGGCGCCGCAGGCCTGCCAGGCTTGCGCCACGCGTTCGACGTCTTGTTCGGCATTTTCATCGAGCGCCGTGATGACGGTCTTCTTGCCGACGTACAAATCGGCCAGCGCCGCATCGGGACCGTTTTGCTCACGTCCGGCAATCGGATGGCCCGGCACGAATTGTCCGACCTTGTCGCCCAGCGCAAGGCGCGCTGCGGCCACCACATCGGCCTTGGTGCTGCCGGCATCGGTCACCACGGTGCCGAGCTGCAAATGCGGCTCGATGCTTTCCAGGATAGCGCCGGTCTGCGCCACCGGCGCCGCCAGCAAGATCAGATCCGCGTCCCGCACCGCATCGGCAACCGAAGTGCAGGCCTCGTCGATGATTCCCAGCTCTTTCGCACGCGACAGCGATGCCTCGCTGCGGCCGACGCCGACCACATGCGCGACCGCACCGGCTTTTTTCAACGCCAGCGCAAACGAGCCGCCGATCAGGCCGACGCCGAAGACAACAATTTTCTTCACTATCTGCCGCCTTCAGCCCAGGATGGTTTTCAACGCGGCGATGAACGCGGCGTTTTCTTCGGGCAAGCCGACGGTGATGCGCAGCCATTGCGGCAAGCCGTAGTTGCCCACCGGACGCACGATGATGCCCTGCTTGAGCAGCGCCAGATTGACGCGCGCGCCGGCGCCGTCATCGTCGCCGACCTTGACCAGCACGAAGTTGCCGTACGACGGCACGTAGGTCAGGCCGAGTTCATCGAAGGCCTGGATCAATTGCTTGTAACCCTGAGCATTGACCTCGGCGCTTTTTTGCAGGAAAGCCTTGTCGGTGAGCGCGGCAACCGCGGCGGCCTGCGCCAGCGAATTGACGTTGAACGGCTGGCGAATGCGGTTGAGCAGATCGGTCACGCCCGGCTGCCCGATCGCGAAACCGACACGCAGGCCGGCCAGGCCATAGGCTTTGGACATGGTGCGCGAAACGATCAGATTCGGGAAGGTGCGCACCCAGTCGGTCGATTCGTATTGCAGATCGGCCGACAGGTATTCGTTGTAAGCCTCGTCGATCACGACGACCACATGCTGCGGCACGGCCTTGAGGAAAGCCTCCAGCTCGGCCGCCGGCAGGAAGGTGCCGGTCGGATTGTTCGGGTTGGCGATGAACACCAGGCGCGTGTCGTCGGCAATCGCCGCCGCCATGGCTTGCAGGTCATGGCCGAAGTCCTTGGCCTTGACTTCGATGGCGCGCGGCCCAATACTCCATAC
>NZ_AJHH01000170.1 GCF_000256565.1 Herbaspirillum lusitanum P6-12
CGCGCGCCGACCGCTTGTGTCGCCAGTGCATAGACCAGGAAACCGTACTGCGCGTACACCACCGATTGCCTGGGTTGCACGAAGGCGTGCGCCGCCAGTTCAAGGATGTCGTTGCTGCCGTTGCCCAGCGTGACCCAATCCTGCGGCACGCCGTACTTGGCGCTGATCGCGGCCTTCAGGTCGAAGCCATTGGCGTCCGGATAGCGGCCGATGTCGGCCACCGCCTGCTGCATTGCCAGACGCGCCGATTCCGGCATGCCGAGCGGGTTTTCATTGGACGCCAGCTTGATGATCTTGCTCTCGTCGAGTCCGAATTCGCGGGCGACTTCAGCGATTGGCTTGCCTGCCTGGTAAGGCGCCAGCGCGCGCACGTATTCCGGACCAAATGGTGTGGACATGATGAACCTTCGAATGATTTATACGGTAAAGGGGTAAGAGCCGAGCAGCTTGAAGAACGCGGCGTTCTCCTTGAGCTCGGCCAGCGCCTTGGCGACTTTTTCGTCTTGCTCGTGACCTTCCAGGTCAACGTAGAAATAGTATTCCCACGCTCCCATGCGCGCCGGACGCGACTCAAAGCGCGTCATCGATACGCCGTGCCTGGCCAACGGCGCCAGCAGATTGTAGACGGCGCCGGCCTTGTTCGGCACGGACAGCACGATGGAAGTCTGGTCGCGGCCGGACGGCGCCGTTTGCAAGCGGCCGATGACGGCGAAACGCGTGCGGTTATGCGGATCGTCCTGGATGTGCGCGTTGACGGTTTGCAGGCTGTATTTCTGCCCGGCGATTTCACCGGCGATGGCGGCCACGGTCGTGTCTTCGCCGGCCATGCGCGCGGCTTCGGCGTTGGACGCCACGGCCTGGCGCTCGACGCCGGGATAGTTCTGGTTGAGCCAGGCGTTGCATTGCGCCAGCGCCTGCGAATGCGCGCAAATACGCGTCACGCCTTGCATGCCGCCGGCCTTGGTCATCAGGCTGTGATGCACCGGGATCGAAATCTCGCCGCTGATGCGCAGCGTGGTTTGCAGCAGCAAGTCGAGCGTACGGTTGATCACGCCTTCGGAGGAATTCTCGATCGGCACCACGCCGAAATCGGCGGTGCCTGCTTCGGCGTCGCGGAACACTTCGTCGATCGATACGCATGGCAAGCCTTCGACGGCGTGGCCGAACTGCTGGTACACGGCTTGTTCGCTGAAGGTGCCTTCGGGGCCGAGATAGGCCACCACGACACGCTTTTCCAGCGCGCGGCAAGCCGACATGACTTCACGGAAAATGGTCTGGATATCGGTGCCCAGCAGCGGCCCCGGATTGCGTTCGGCGGCCTTGCGCAGGACCTGCGCTTCACGCTCGGGACGGAACACCGGCGCGTTGGTCTCGGCCTTGACGTGCCCGACTTCCTGCGCGACGCGTGCGCGCTGGTTCAGCAAATCAAGGATTTGCGCATCGATGGCGTCGATCTTCTGACGCAAGGGCAAGAGTTTGTCTTCACTCATTGTGGTCTTTCTTGTTCAATCTGTTCCGGCCGACAGCAACTCAATAGCAAGTAAGTAGCAAGTAAGTAGCAAGCAAATGCAGTCAGCCCAAGCTCGATTGAACGGGTGCTGCAAAGCAAAGCTGGCTAGGCGCAGCGTCGCAGACAGTGCGCTAGCACGGCAAGACGTTGCAACAACGCCAGATTTGTTTTGCAGCAGCCGTTCAGTGTGTGCGTTCGAAGTGGCGGAGGTACTCCACCAGTGCTTCGACGCCTTCCATCGGCATCGCGTTGTAGATCGATGCGCGCATGCCGCCGACCGACTTGTGGCCTTTCAGCTGCAGCAGGCCGCGCTCTTTGGCGCCGGCCAGGAATGTCTCGTTCAATGTTTCGTCATGCAGGAAAAACGGCGCGTTCATGCGTGAACGACACTCTTTCGCAATCCGTGTTGTATAAAATTCGGTGCTGTCGAGGTAGTCGTACAGCAGATCCGCCTTGGCGATATTGCGCCGCTCCATTTCGGCCACGCCGCCCTGGCGCTTGAGCCACTGGAACACCAGGCCGGCGATGTAGATCGCATAGGTCGGCGGCGTGTTGTACATGGAGTCGTTGTCGGCGACGATCTTCCAGTCGAAGGCCGACGGACAGATCGGCAAGGCGTGGCCGAGCAGATCTTCACGCACGATGACGATGGTCAATCCGGCCGGGCCGATATTCTTTTGGGCGCCGCCATAGATGACGCCGTATTTGGAGACATCCACCGCGCGCGACAAAATGTGCGACGACATGTCGGCCACGATGGGTGCATTGTCGGTATCGGCAGCGACGTCAGGCGTGAACTGGTATTCGACGCCGTCGATGGTTTCGTTGGTGCACAGATGCACGTAGGCGGCGTTGCGTGAAAGTTTCCAGGTGTCGCGCGCCGGGATGCGGGCGAACTTTTCGGCTTCGGACGAGGCGGCGACGTTGACTTCGCAATAGCGCCGCGCTTCCTTGATCGACTTGGTCGACCACGAGCCCGTGTTGACGTAGTCCGCGACGCCTGCGCCTTTACCGCGCAGGCCGGCGAGGTTCATCGGGATGATGGCGTTCTCGGCGATGGCGCCGCCTTGCAGGAACAGGATCTTGTAGTTGGCCGGCACCGCGAACAGCTCGCGCATGTCGCGCAAGGCCGTCTCGATGATCGACATGTATTCCTTGCCGCGATGGCTCATTTCCATCACGGACATGCCGCTGCCGTGCCAGTCCAGCATTTCGTCGGCAGCTTGCTGCAGCACTTCTTTCGGCAATACGGCCGGACCGGCGGAAAAATTGTAGACCATGATCTAGGTAAAAAATAAAGGAAAGACGAGGCAACGATACAAGAACAAGGCCAGGAAGGACAGAAACAGACGACAGAACAAACAAGCGCAACAGGATGAAAATGACCGGCCATCAGCCGGTCATTTTGTGTTCAGCCCGAACTATTCTGCAGCTGCGTCACTTTCACCGGCGGCTGTATCGCCGCTGCCTTCGGCGCCAACAGCACCTTCGACATCGCCTTCGGCCTTGTCTTCCTCGGCGTCGGATTCCACCACGCGTTGCAGGCCGCTCAGCTTGGTGCCGTCTTCCACGGCAATCAGCGTCACGCCTTGCGTTGCCCGGCCCATTTCGCGGATCTCCGCGACGCGGGTGCGGATCAGCACGCCGCCAGTGGTGATCAGCATGATTTCATCGCTGGCTTCGACCAGTGTCGCCGCAACCACTTTGCCGTTGCGTTCGCTGGTCTGGATCGCGATCATGCCCTTGGTGCCGCGACCGTGGCGGGTGTACTCGGTGATCGGCGTACGTTTGCCGAAACCGTTTTCGGTAGCCGTCAGGACCGACTGCTGTTCGTTTTCCGCGACCAGCAACGCGATGACCTGCTGACCTTCTTCCAGGTTCATGCCGCGCACGCCACGGGCGGTGCGGCCCATCGGACGCACGTCGTTTTCGTCGAAGCGCACGGCCTTGCCGGAATCCGAGAACAGCATGACGTCGTGCTGGCCGTCGGTCAGCGCAGCGCCGATCAGGAAGTCGCCCTCATCGAGGTCGACCGCAATGATGCCGGCCTTGCGCGGATTGCTGAAGTCGGACAGCGGCGTCTTCTTGACGGTCCCCAGGCTGGTCGACATGAAGACATAGCGGTCTTCGGGGAACACGCGGTTCTCGCCCGACAGCGGCAACACCACGGTGATCTTTTCGCCGTCCTGCAACGGGAACATGTTGACGATGGGCTTGCCGCGCGAATTGCGCGAACCCTGCGGCACTTCCCATACCTTCAGCCAATACAGGCGGCCGCGGTTGGAGAAGCACAGGATGTAATCGTGCGTGTTGGCAATGAACAACTGGTCGATCCAGTCGTCGTCCTTGGTCGCCATGGCCTGCTTGCCGCGGCCGCCGCGTTTTTGTGCACGGTATTCGGACACCGGCTGCGACTTCATGTAGCCCGAGTGCGATAGCGTCACGACCAGGTCTTGCGGCGTGATCAGGTCTTCGGTGCCGAGATCGGTGGCGTTGTGTTCGATGGTCGAGCGGCGCTCGTCCTTGACGCCGATGCCGAAGTCATTCTTCGCGGCCGTCAGTTCGTCGGTGATGATGGCGGTCACGCGCGTCGGCTTGGACAAGATGTCCAGCAGGTCGGCGATCTGTTCCATCACTTCCTTGTATTCATTGACGATCTTGTCTTGCTCCAGGCCGGTCAGGCGTTGCAGACGCATTTGCAGAATTTCCTGCGCCTGGTCGTCGGACAGCTTGTACAGTCCGTCGGTCTGGATGCCGTAATGCGCCGGCAGGTTTTCCGGACGGAAGGCTTCGATGCCGCTGCTGACAGCATTTCGCGCACCATGGACGAATCCCAGGCACGCGCCATCAGTTCGGACTTCGCGATCGGCGGCGTCGGCGCCGCGCGGATGATCGCGATGAAGTCGTCGATGTTGGCCAGAGCAACCGCCAGACCTTCCAGCACGTGGCCGCGTTCGCGCGCCTTGCGCAGTTCGAAGATCGTGCGGCGCGTCACCACTTCGCGGCGATGCGACAGGAAGCATTCCAGCATCTGCTTCAGGTTCAGCAGCTTCGGCTGGCGATCGACCAGCGCCACCATGTTCATGCCGAAGGTGTCCTGCAACTGTGTCTGCTTGTACAGATTATTGAGGACGACTTCCGGCACTTCACCGCGCTTGAGTTCGATTACCACGCGCATGCCCGACTTGTCGGACTCGTCGCGCAGGTCGGAAATGCCTTCCAGCTTCTTGTCGCGCACCAGCTCGGCGATACGCTCGAGCAAGGCCTTCTTGTTGACCTGGTACGGCAGCTCGTCGACGATGATCGCCGTGCGGCCTTCGCGGCCGAATTCTTCAAAATGCGTCTTGGCGCGCATCACCAATACGGTAGCCATCGCGCACGCCGGATACGCCGTAAATGATGCCGCCGGTCGGGAAATCAGGCGCCGGAATCAGCTCGATCAGCTCATCGATGGTGCAATCGGCATTCGACAACACATGCAGTGCGCCATTGATGACTTCGGTGATGTTGTGCGGCGGAATGTTGGTGGCCATGCCCACCGCGATACCGGACGAACCGTTGATCAGCAGGTTGGGGATACGAGTCGGCAGCACCGACGGTTCTTTTTCCTTGCCGTCGTAATTGGGATCGAAATCGACGGTTTCCTTCTCGATGTCGGCCAGCAATTCGTTGGCGATCTTGTCCAGGCGGCACTCGGTATAACGCATCGCGGCGGCGCCGTCGCCGTCGATGGAACCGAAATTGCCCTGGCCGTCCACCAGCATGTAGCGCAGCGAAAAATCCTGCGCCATGCGCACCAGCGTGTCGTAAATCGAGGCGTCGCCGTGCGGGTGGTATTTACCCATGACTTCACCGACCACGCGCGCGCACTTCACGAACGGGCGATTCCAGACATTGTTCATTTCATGCATCGCAAACAGCACGCGGCGGTGTACCGGCTTCAGGCCGTCGCGCACGTCCGGCAGAGCTCGTCCGACGATCACGCTCATGGCGTAATCGAGGTAGCTCTTGCGCATCTCTTCTTCAAGGGAAATGGGGATGGTTTCTTTAGCGAATTGATCCATTGGCGAGTCGAGAGGTATTGATTTGAGTGGTTAAATCAGGCCCGGAACCTGTTCATTGCGGGCAGCGACTACAAACGAAGCATTCTAGCACGCCGAGCCCTTGCAGCACCGGTTTTAGCTCACCGGCAATATGCAGCGGCGAGCGCAAACAAATACAGGCAAATCCACTAATTATGATTAAAATGCGAGCCTTCCGAAGAAAATGACGCATCACGGAAATCGCAGCCTTTAGCGCATTTCCCTCAGGCAAACTGCGAGCTTGCAGCCTGTCCACTCATGTCGTCGCAACCCGCTAACTAATATGTCTTGTAAATTTCCCGGCCTGTTCGGCCTCCTGTTGGGCGCCACCACTCTTTCCGCTTACGCCCAGGGCAACACCAATATTGCGGCAACACCGACCGCCGCCTACGGCCAGGACAACCAGGGCAGCGTCGCGCGCAGCCAGTACGGCCTGTGCTGGCGCACCGGCTATTGGACGCCGTCGGATTCCCTGACCGGCTGCGATGGCGAGCTGGCTCCGCTCATCACCAATCCGATCGCGCCCGCCCTGGTGAGCAATCCGGCAGCAATCACCGTGAACGCTGCAGTATCGGCCAACGGCACAAATTGCGATTTCAGCATCACGCTCAACGAAAGCCAGACATTCGGCTCCGGCAAGACGACACTGAACAAAGCGGCACAACAACGCATCCAGGCACAAGTCGTTGAGAAGCTGCCGACTTGCGGAATTGACGCAATTGTTGTCACCGGCCACGCTGATCGGCTTGGCTCCCGGAAACATAATGAAGAAATCGCCCTCAAACGAGCGGAAGCCGTCGCCGCATTTCTGAAGAGCGCCGGTACGGTAGCCATCGCGCACGCCGGATACGCCGTAAATGATGCCGCCGGTCGGGAAATCAGGCGCCGGAATCAGCTCGATCAGCTCATCGATGGTGCAATCGGCATTCGACAACACATGCAGTGCGCCATTGATGACTTCGGTGATGTTGTGCGGCGGAATGTTGGTGGCCATGCCCACCGCGATACCGGACGAACCGTTGATCAGCAGGTTGGGGATACGAGTCGGCAGCACCGACGGTTCTTTTTCCTTGCCGTCGTAATTGGGATCGAAATCGACGGTTTCCTTCTCGATGTCGGCCAGCAATTCGTTGGCGATCTTGTCCAGGCGGCACTCGGTATAACGCATCGCGGCGGCGCCGTCGCCGTCGATGGAACCGAAATTGCCCTGGCCGTCCACCAGCATGTAGCGCAGCGAAAAATCCTGCGCCATGCGCACCAGCGTGTCGTAAATCGAGGCGTCGCCGTGCGGGTGGTATTTACCCATGACTTCACCGACCACGCGCGCGCACTTCACGAACGGGCGATTCCAGACATTGTTCATTTCATGCATCGCAAACAGCACGCGGCGGTGTACCGGCTTCAGGCCGTCGCGCACGTCCGGCAGAGCTCGTCCGACGATCACGCTCATGGCGTAATCGAGGTAGCTCTTGCGCATCTCTTCTTCAAGGGAAATGGGGATGGTTTCTTTAGCGAATTGATCCATTGGCGAGTCGAGAGGTATTGATTTGAGTGGTTAAATCAGGCCCGGAACCTGTTCATTGCGGGCAGCGACTACAAACGAAGCATTCTAGCACGCCGAGCCCTTGCAGCACCGGTTTTAGCTCACCGGCAATATGCAGCGGCGAGCGCAAACAAATACAGGCAAATCCACTAATTATGATTAAAATGCGAGCCTTCCGAAGAAAATGACGCATCACGGAAATCGCAGCCTTTAGCGCATTTCCCTCAGGCAAACTGCGAGCTTGCAGCCTGTCCACTCATGTCGTCGCAACCCGCTAACTAATATGTCTTGTAAATTTCCCGGCCTGTTCGGCCTCCTGTTGGGCGCCACCACTCTTTCCGCTTACGCCCAGGGCAACACCAATATTGCGGCAACACCGACCGCCGCCTACGGCCAGGACAACCAGGGCAGCGTCGCGCGCAGCCAGTACGGCCTGTGCTGGCGCACCGGCTATTGGACGCCGTCGGATTCCCTGACCGGCTGCGATGGCGAGCTGGCTCCGCTCATCACCAATCCGATCGCGCCCGCCCTGGTGAGCAATCCGGCAGCAATCACCGTGAACGCTGCAGTATCGGCCAACGGCACAAATTGCGATTTCAGCATCACGCTCAACGAAAGCCAGACATTCGGCTCCGGCAAGACGACACTGAACAAAGCGGCACAACAACGCATCCAGGCACAAGTCGTTGAGAAGCTGCCGACTTGCGGAATTGACGCAATTGTTGTCACCGGCCACGCTGATCGGCTTGGCTCCCGGAAACATAATGAAGAAATCGCCCTCAAACGAGCGGAAGCCGTCGCCGCATTTCTGAAGAGCAAAAGTGTTGCCGCACCGATTCAAATCGTCGGCGCCGGCAGCAATGAGCCGGTGGCTCAATGTGGACAAAACCTTCCCGCCAGGAAATTGACAGCCTGCCTATCACCGGATCGCCGTGTGGTTATTCACGTGCAAGGGCATGAAAAATAAGGTTTTTTAGCTAAAGCCTGGCTTTTTTGACAACGGAGTGCGGCACTTTGCGGAGACAAACGTCTTGTTACCAAAAAACAACAGAGTGCTAAAAACGTTGATTGGACTATTTGGCAACGTTCGCTGATTGCACCAGCCTGTGGCAGAATGGCGGCTAAGTTCATTGCACGCCCTCCTGCAAAGTGGGGCATGTAACGACCTGAACACATGATATTATTCGTTTTTTTGATGTCGTAATTTTGTAGCGCAGTTTATCTGCGGATATCTCACCCGAGAGGAGAAACATGAACAAATTAGCAAAACTCGTCTTCGCTGCTGCGTCCGCAGCCATCGCTTTGTCTGCGACCGCACAGGAAATCAAGGACATCAAGGTTCGTCCGAACAGCCTGTACCTGCAAGACAGCCGTGACGTCGTTACTCGCAGCGGCTTCGGTCTGTGCTGGCAAACAGCGTTTGTCAACGGCCCATGCGAAGAAGCTCCTGCTCAAGCTGCTGCTCCAGCCGCTGCCTCAGCTGCTCCAGCTGCCGCTGCAGCAGCCGCTCCGACATCGGAAAAAGTCACTTACGCTGCTGATGCTTTCTTTGACTTCGACAAGGCAGTTCTGAAGCCAGCCGGCAAGTCCAAACTGGACGAACTGGTTGCCAATCTGAAAGGCCTGAACCTGGAAGTCATCATCGCCGTTGGCCACACTGACTCCGTCGGTTCCGTCGCCTACAACCAAAAACTGTCCGTCCGCCGCGCTGAATCGGTGAAGGCATATTTGGTTTCCAAGGGTGTCGAAGCTAACCGCGTCTACACTGAAGGCAAGGGCAAATCGCAACCAGTCGCAGACAACAAGTCCGCAGCTGGCCGCGCCAAGAACCGTCGTGTGGAAATCGAAGTTGTGGGTACCCGCAAGTAATCGATTGACGCTACAAGGCTCAATGAACCCCGCTTCGGCGGGGTTTTTTTATTCCTGTTTCGTTTGCGCTTCAAGATGGTTTCAGAAGCCGCCTTGATCTGGCGCGGCCAACTTCGATGGCGTCTTTGGGCTATCATTAGGCCCTATGAATACGACCACCGCACCCCAGGCGAACGTGAACGCCGATCCCCAAGAGATCCAGAAATTCAGTGAACTGGCCCATCGCTGGTGGGACCCGGGTTCCGAATTCCGCCCCCTGCATGAAATCAACCCGCTGCGCCTGGAGTGGATCAATGCGCGCGCCCCGCTGGCCGGCAAGAAGGTGATCGACATCGGCTGTGGCGGCGGCATCCTGGCCGAATCCATGGCGCGCAAAGGCGCCAGGGTGACAGGCATCGATCTCTCCGAAAAAGCGCTCAAGGTCGCCGACCTGCATGGCATGGAGTCCGGCATCCAGGTTCGCTACGAAAAGATCGCCGCAGAAGATCTCGCCGCACGCGAACCGGGCCAGTTCGACGTCGTCACCTGCATGGAAATGCTGGAACACGTCCCCGATCCCGCCTCCATCGTGCGCGCCTGCACAGCAATGGTAAAGCCGGGCGGCCATGTATTCTTTTCCACGCTGAACCGCAATCCCAAGGCATACCTGTTCGCTATCATCGGTGCCGAGTACCTGTTGCGCATGCTGCCCAAGGGCACGCATGATTACGCCAAGTTCATCACGCCGGCAGAATTGGCGCGCTTCATTCGCGAAGCCGGACTGGAGCTCGATGGATTCAAGGGACTCTCCTACAATCCGCTGACCAAGCTGTACTCGATCAACCAGGACACCAGCGTCAATTACATGGTGGCTTGCCGCAAGCCGTTGTCCTGACTGCAATATTCAATACTCAATGGCCGGCGGCGTCCCGCAGCGGACATCGCCGGCAAACTGCAACAGCTTCTGCTGTTGTTCCAATCGCCTTCATCGTGCCGACCATGCCTCTGAAAATACCCCGCGCCATCCTGTTCGACCTCGATGGCACGCTCGCCGACACGGCGCCCGACCTGGCTGAAGCCGTCAACCAGCTGCGCGCCGAGCGCGGTCTGGAGCCGACACCGTATGAACAATTGCGCCCAGTGGCATCAGCCGGCGCACGCGGCCTGATCGGTGCGGCCTTTGGCATCAAGCCTGATGACGCTGAATATGAAGACCTGCGTGTGCGCTTCCTCAACAATTACGAAGCCAAGCTGGTCGTCAAAAGCAAACTCTTTGACGGCGTCTCCGATCTGCTGAAGCAGCTGGAAGCGCGCGGACTGGCCTGGGGCATCGTCACCAACAAGGCGTCGCGCTTCACCGACCCGCTGGTGCCGCAAATCGGGCTTGGCCACGCAGGGTGCGTGGTCTCCGGCGACACCACACCGCACACCAAACCGCATCCGGCGCCGTTGTATGAAGCCGCGAACCGGCTCCAATTGGCTGCGGACGAATGCTGGTACGTCGGCGACGATCTGCGCGATATCCAGGCCGGACGTGCCGCAGGCATGCAGACCATCGCCGCCGCCTGGGGCTATTGCGGCCACGTCGCGCCGGCATCATGGGAAGCCGATGCATTGCTGCACGATCCGATGCAATTGCTGGAACTGATCAAGCCGGAATAACCGCAACCGTCATTGCCGTAGTTGAGTTACCTGTCGACGTCTTTCCGGCGCCGACCATACAATTAAACGAAGGTCCATTCCGCTGACGCGGGCGACCTTCCTCACGAGGAACCGATCATGGCCAATCATCCCCGTCCTACCTGGCAGCTGCGCACCTTGCGCTGGTCCGCATACACCATCGCTTTCCTGCTTTTGCTGGCGCTGATCAGCTGGCTCGCGTTGCCGTCGCTGGTCAAGAAAATCGCGATCGAACAAACGCAAGAAAAGATCGGCCGCAAGCTCGACATCGGTGAACTCAGTTTCAATCCTTTCGTGCTTGCGTTGCGCGTGCATGACGTCACGCTGTACGAACCGGATCAGAAGACTGCCGCGTTCAGCGCCAAGGAACTGGTGGTCAATGCATCGTCCACTTCCGCGCTGCGCCTGGCCGCCATCCTCGACGAAATCCAGCTGGTCGAACCCAAGGTCCACATCGTGCGCCTGAGCGACGAAGGCATCGGCCGCTACAACTTCTCCGACATCATCGATCGCGTGCTGGCGACGCCAAAAAGCGAAGGCCAGACGCTGTTCTCCCTGGCCAACGTGCAATTGCAAAACGGCGCCATCCTGTTCGACGACAAAGTCAGCGGCAAAACCATCGACATCCGCGCGCTGAACATCGGCGTGCCCTTTGTCTCCAACCTGCCGCGCAACGTCGACACCTTCGTGCAACCGGTGCTGTCGATGACCGTCAACGGCACACCGTTCTCGCTCAAGGGCCGCAGCAAGCCCTTCGCCAGCTCGCTCGACACCACGCTGGCGATCGACATCGACAAACTGGACGTCGCCAGCTATCTGCCCTTCTCGCCCGTTGCGCTGCCGGTCAAACTGGACAGCGCGAAGCTCTCCACGCGACTGGACCTGACTTTCAGCCGCGACAAGGACAAGCCGCAGATCGGCCTCGACGGCGACCTCACGCTGGCCGACATTTCTGTGCAGGAGAAGAATGCCGCGCCGCTCATCAAGATCGGCTCGCTGTCAGCCAAGATCGACAAGCTCGACCTGCTCAAGCTGAGCGGCGTAATTGATCAGATTGCCATCGACAAGCCGCAAATCTGGGCCGACATGAATGCCCGCGGAGAAATCAACTGGACTCGCATCGGCAAGAGCGATGCCCGGGCCAAATCTGCCGCCTCTGCAAAAAAACCGGCAACAGCAACAGCAACGACAACGCCGGCAACCGAAACCAAGACCGAAGCCAAGGACGCTGCCGCCCCGGCCATTACCATCCGCAAACTGCTGGTACGCGACGGCAGCGTGCAATGGACCGACGACGCCAACGCATCGCCGCGCCAGACCGTTCATCTCGACAAGATCACTGTCGACGCCGAAGAAGTCTCCACGCTGGCCGACACCAAGCCGGCCAGGCTGGCGCTGTCGCTCACCGAAAACGGCAAGGGTGAGATCGGCTTCACCGGCGCATTGGCGCCGCTCAAAGGCGAAGTCAACGGCACCGCGACCTTGAAGACGGTTCAACTGAGCGGCTATCAGAACTACCTCAACCGCTCGCTCAACGGCGCGCTCAGCGGCCAGGTTTCAGGCAGCACCGAGGTGCAGGTTGCCGGCAGCCAGGTCAAGCTCGGTAAACTGGGCGTTGAAATCGCCGACCTCAAACTGTCTCCCAAGACCAAATCCGCCGCCGGCGTCATCGGCGCCAAAACCATCGCGCTCGACAACGCCAGCATCGACCTGCAGGGCCGCAAAGCCGAAGCGGACGCCTTCCGCATCGTCGGCCTCAACGGCGATCTGCGCCGCGACGCCAAGGGCGCATTCAACCTGCAGGACTTGCTGGCCGCGCCGGGAAGCAAACCCGCGCCAGTCGGCGAGCCGGCCAAAGAACCGGCCGTCGCATCTACGGCACCGGCAAAGAAGCAAAGCGCCACTACCGCCGCCACCGCCTGGCAAGCACGTCTGCGCAACCTGTCGATCGGCAATGGCAATATCTCTTACGAAGACAGCAGCGTGACGCCGACCCAGAAGCTGCGCATCGAAGGTCTCGATCTCAAGGCGGATAACCTCTCCAGCCAGCTCGACCAAACCAGCAAGCTGTCGCTGCAAGCCACACTGAACAAAAATGGCAAGCTGTCCGTGACCGGCCAGGCGGCGCCGCAACTCAAAACCGTGGATCTTGCGCTGGATGCTCAGAACCTGCCGATCGCGCCATTCCAGAGCTATTTCACCGATTACCTCAACGTCACGCTGACCAGCGGCACGCTCAGCACCAAGGGCAAGCTGGCGCTGACGCCGCCGATCAACAAGCAGACGCTGGCGCTGCAATACAACGGCTCGGCCAGCCTCAACAATTTCCGCGTGCTGGACAAGCTCACGTCGAGCGACTTCCTGCGCTGGCGTACGCTGAACCTGCAAGGCGTCAACGCCAAGATCGGCGGCAAGCCGCTGGTCACACTGGACAAGATCGCGCTGTCCGATTTCTACGCACGCGCCATCTTGTCCGATCAGGGCAAGCTCAATCTGCAAGACATCGTGGTCTCCAAGGAAACGCCACCCAGCTCCGTCACGGCAGCAGAAACCAGCGCAGACAAGCCCTCGACGACCGTCGCCAAGACCACCACCTCGACCGCGCCGGTCACACCCGCCGCACCCGATCCCAACGCGCCGGTGATCCGCATAGGCCAGACCGTCCTGCAAAGCGGCAACATCAACTTCACCGACAACTTCGTCAAACCGAACTACACGGTCAACATGACCGGCATGGGCGGCACCATCGGCAGCATCGCTTCCGACAAGCCGCAACCGGCCACCATCGATTTACGCGGCAAGGTCGACAACGATGCGCCGCTGCAGATTTCGGGTACGCTCAATCCACTGTTCAAACCGATGTTCCTCGACATCAAGGCCAGTGCCAACGGCGTCCAGTTGCCGCGCCTGACGCCCTATTCGGCCAAATACGCGGGCTACCCGATCACCAAGGGCAAGCTGTCGATGGACGTGCAATACAAGATCGAGAACGACAAGCTGGTGGCGCAGAACGACGTGCGCATTGAGCAACTGACCTTCGGCGACCATGTTGACGGCCCCAACGTCACCAAGCTGCCGGTGATGCTGGCGGTGTCGCTGCTCAAAGACCGTGACGGCACCATCAATCTGAACCTGCCGATTTCCGGCTCGCTGTCCGATCCGCAGTTCTCGATCGGCGGCATCATCATGCGCGTCTTCGTCAACCTCGTCGTGAAGGCCGTCACCTCGCCGTTCGCGCTCATCAGTTCGATGTTCGGCAGCGGCGGCGAAGCCGAGCTCAACTACATCGAATTCGAGCCGGGCTCGTCCGAGATTACCGCCGACATCCGCAAGAAGCTCGACACGCTCGGCTACGCCCTGCACCAGCGTCCGGCGCTCAAGATCGACGTCATGGGCCGTGCCGATCCGGCGGTCGACGACGCCGGCCTGCGCCAGGAAGTCCTCAACCGCAAGATGCGCGCGCTGAAACGCAAGGACGTCATCGAGAAGGAAGGCCAGCCGACCGGCAAGGACAACAGTCTCAGCGACGCCGACCGCGCCAAGTACATGGAAAAGGTCTACAAGGACGAAAAATTCAAGAAGCCGCGCAATATGGTCGGTCTCGCAAAATCTCTGCCGCCGGAAGAAATGCAGAAGCTGATCGTCGACAACACGCCAGTTACCGAAGACGACCTGCGCAACCTGGCCCAGCGCCGCGCGGACGTGGTGCGCAATTATCTGCAGGACCAAAGCATCATCTCGGCCGACCGCATCTTCCTGATCGCTCCCAAGCTGACGGCTGAAGGCATCAAGGACAAGGGCCAGGGCAGCCGGGTCGACCTGAGCCTGCAGCAGTAAGGCAACAGTGGTGGCAGCAGCGCGCTTCGGCTCTTGATAATCGGGCGAGCCGCCCCCACATTGAGTTATAATGCAAGTCTGCATGGGGCCGACTTGGTTTCGACGTGGGTTGCAAAGCAGCGCAGGGCATACCGAGGACTGACTACCTCGTAAATACAATCAGACAAGATATAACTGCAAACGATAACTCGTACGCACAAGCGGCTTAATACCCGCTTGCTCTACACTACTTCTTCCTTGGGGTAGGCTGGTAAAACAGCAGTAGAGTCATTTACAAGGAATCGCTTTGAATCGGGTCACTTGGTTCAAGGCTAAATCTAAGGTGACTCGCCTTAACGAAGCGTGCGCGTCCGCGTCGTTCGGGTTAAATCAAATGGCAGCGCTAAGTATGTAGAACTGTCTGTAGAGTGCTTGCGGACGCGGGTTCGATTCCCGCCGGCTCCACCACCAATACAAACG
>NZ_AJHH01000171.1 GCF_000256565.1 Herbaspirillum lusitanum P6-12
CGGCTTGCAAGCCAAATTGCGGAAGATTCCCCGCAGGTGAACTACATCGGAGAATTGCGTAACAGAAATCAGCAGCGCACAACGCTTTCGTCGATGACGCGCAGATCGTCGCCCGCTTCAGATGCGACTGTGGATTCGGCTGCAAAATAAGCCATCCGGCGCGCTTCATACTCGGCACGCAAACGCACGTAGCGTCGCTCAGCAATGACTTGTTGAAAAATAAACACCAGGCCTGCCAGCACCAAGCACAGCGCCGCCAAGGTTGCGCCCAGGAATGGCGCAGTTGCAAATGAAATCATCGATTGTCCCCCCGGATAAATCCGCTCTCACGGCACAACAATAAGTTCTTGTTTTGAAACATTATACTCATAAGAATGTTTTTTGCGCGTTGAAATTTTCTATTGAAGGAGAACCTTCTTTAGTCTTTTTCTTTTCCGCCGCATCATAAATTCGCCACGAGGGGAGACTTCAATCACGGATGAATTGCGAGTAAGCGCTTATATGCGCCACGCCATCATCAAGCTGACGAACGTGCGGCGCGATCAGCAAATCCCCTCTCTTCGTGTTGGTGCGGGCGAAGCAATATATGATCGTGCTTCCACCCTCCGGCACAATTCTCTCCCGCGCAAACATGTCCGCCCACAAGCCCCCATCCGCTGCCGTTCGTGAATTGGCGTTCCAGCCGCCGCTCGACTGGGAGCGCCTGCTGCGCTTCTTCGGCGGGCGCGCCACGGCCGGTGTAGAAGCAGTTGAAAATGGCGTTTACCTGCGCGCCATCGAATGGA
This sequence comes from Herbaspirillum lusitanum P6-12, assembly GCF_000256565.1. Classification (GTDB taxonomy): domain Bacteria; phylum Pseudomonadota; class Gammaproteobacteria; order Burkholderiales; family Burkholderiaceae_D; genus Herbaspirillum; species Herbaspirillum lusitanum. Next base: position 786 of record NZ_AJHH01000171.1, read on the forward strand.
ACGGCGACCACGGGACGCTGGCCGTGTCGCGTCATCCCGACAAGGATTGCCTGGTCGCGGAGATCAACGGCAAGGCCAGCCGTTACGCCGATGCGCTGGTCGCACCGTTGAGCCGCATGTTCGACTTGCAGACGGATACCAGACGCATCCGCAAACACCTGGCGCGCGATCCGTGGCTGGCGCCGCTATTCAAGGCGGCGCCGGGCTTGCGTGTGCCCGGTGCGTGGTCAGCGTTCGAACTGGTGGTGCGCACCGTCGTCGGCCAGCAAGTCAGCGTAAAAGCTGCGACCACCATCGTCGGCCGGCTGGTCGAACGCGCCGGCGAGCGTATCGAAGGCCATCCGCACGCGGCAACCGCATGGCGCTTCCCGACGCCGCATGCGCTGGCGACAGTCGACCTCGCAGCGATCGGCATGCCGGGAAAACGCGTCGCCGCGCTACAGGGTTTTGCTCATGCGGTGGCACAAGGCGACGTGCCCGTGGATGATCCTGCGGCCGACACGGCCGACCTGCGGAAGGCTTTGCTCGGCCTGCCCGGCATCGGTCCGTGGACGGTCGAATACGTCGCCATGCGCGCCTGGCGCGACGCCCGGTGCGG
>NZ_AJHH01000172.1 GCF_000256565.1 Herbaspirillum lusitanum P6-12
GACGCCGATGCCTGGCCGGCGTCCGATCTGGTGTTGATGCAAGCGATCATCGACCGTGATCCTTCCTTGCTCAAATTGACGCACCAGAAAAGCCGTGCGGAGACCTGGCGACCATGGCGCGCCTATGTCGCGATGCATCTCTGGAATGAGATCGCCGACCGTATGGGACAAGCGCGCGGAGGCTGAAGTCATCGCCGTGCAATTTCGCGAACATGATGAGCACCAATCCTCATCATGGCGCCGGCCGTGAACGATTAATCCTCTGACAACAAATCATCCGGTTTTGACACGGACGATTGGCAACATTGCAAAATGACGCCGGGAATTCTGTAACCGTCTGCAACCGTCGCGCTATTTGTCGTGCCGGACGCCGCCAACAGAATATAATGGCGCACATCTTTTGCACTACAGCTGAGGCCATGAGCTCCGAATTCCACCAACTCTCAGAGAAAGTCGCGCAACTCGCCGCAATGACGCAGTCTTTGCGCCGTGAAAACGCCGACCTGCGTCTTAACGTTGCGGCCCTGACCACCGAGAATGCCGAATTGTCGCAGCGCATGGATGAAGCCCATCAGCGCGTCGCCGCATTGCTGGACAAACTTCCGGTTGCAGCGCCGATGCCGACGCTAGCCGACAATGAAGAGGAGACCGCGTGATGCAGCTCAACGTTTCGATCATGGGCCACGCCTACACGCTGGTGTGCAAGGAAGATGAAGAAGCGACGCTGCGCCAGGCGGTCGCCTACCTCGATGAAAAAATGTGCGCAATCCGCGATGCAGGCAAGATCAAGGGCAACGATCGCATCGCCGTGATGGCTGCACTCGGCATCGCCGCCGAACTGCTGTCGATCCAACCGGGCGGCGACGGCTCGTTCGCCGGCCTGACGGTGGCGGAGTGGAAGCAGAGCATCGCCTCCATGCATAGCGTGCTTGACGATGCGCTGGCGCCGCAGGAAAAATTGTTCTGAGCGCCGGCTGATTTCCCTCTGAATTCCCTGCGGATTTTCTTTCTCTTTGCGCGTGCGTGCGTTCATGCACGCGCCGCAATTTCTTTCCGCTTTCCTTTCGTCCTGTCCAAGCATTGGTCTGCGAGAAACGTGTTGGCGCGGCATTTTGATGTGCACGGACGTTGCCGCGCGCGCATGAAAAATTTATACCTGCCACAGAGTGAAAATACCTCGGAATTTTTACGCAAAGGCTTTGACAAGAATTCCGAATAGAGTAGACTTAAGTCTCCTGCCGTGTTCGCGAATGCTTATATTCCTTGAACCATTTATGTGCACAGGCTGTGGGATTTTGTTTGGTGGGCGTGAGCGTCGCTAGTCCGATGAACCCGAAATTAAACTAACTGCAGCCAACTTGAACCGCTTGGTTCAGGATGCCAGCATAGCGGCACAGGCGGGACTGAATTACTAAAGCGACTGTAGAAATACAGTCGCTTTTTTTATGCCTGTTTTATAAGCAGAACGGGAAATGTAAAACAGAAGGATGACATGCTCAGCAATGTGCATGCAACGACAACGATCGGCAACCTCAGTCGTTGCGCTTCTTCGCTGCGGCCTTGCGTTCCTGGCCGACTTCGGCAATGGCGTCCTGGAATTCGGTGACGTCTTCAAAACTCTTGTAAACCGACGCGAAACGGATGTACGCGATCTTGTCCAGACGCTTCAATTCACGCATCACCAGTTCACCGACCTGCCCCGACACCACTTCCCGGGCGCCGCTGGACAACAGCTTTTCCTGGATGCTCTGGATCGCCGCATCGACCGCTTCGGCCGACACCGGACGCTTGCGCAAGGCCAGCATCAGGCTGGCCCGCAATTTGGAAGGATCGAATTCGCTGCGGCTGCCGTTCTTCTTGACGATGACCGGCATGGTCAGCTCGATACGCTCGTAAGTCGTGAAACGCTTGTCGCAATTGGCGCAACGGCGGCGGCGGCGGATCGCGTCGCCCTCTTCCGAGATGCGCGTGTCCAACACCGGCGTGTCGTCATGATTGCAGAAGGGACATTTCATAGAGGCAAATCGAAGCAGACTACAGGTTGGATACCGGAGACCATCTTACTGCGCCTGCGGCCTTCGCAACAGCGAAGGCCGCAAGATCAAACAACTACTTTATTGCCGTGCTTGCCGGTTACGCGGCATAGACCGGGAAGGCATCAGTCAATTTCTTGACTTCGACCTTCACGCGTTCGATGGTGGCGGCGTCATGCGGATTGTCCAGCACATCGGCGATCAGGTTGGCGACCTTTTCCGCTTCCGCTTCCTTGAAACCGCGCGTGGTCATCGCCGGGCTGCCCAGACGGATACCGGAAGTCACAAAAGGCTTCTCAGGATCGTTAGGAATGCCGTTCTTGTTGCAGGTCATGTGGGCCGTACCCAGAATCGCTTCGGCTTCCTTGCCGGTCAGATTCTTCGGACGCAGATCCACCAGCATCACGTGCGACTCAGTACGACCGGAGACGATGCGCAGGCCGCGCTTGATCAGCGTCTTGGCCAACACATCGGCGTTCTTCACGACTTGCTGTTGATACGCCTTGAATTCCGGCGACAGCGCCTCCTTGAACGCCACGGCCTTGCCGGCGATGACGTGCATCAGCGGACCGCCCTGGATGCCCGGGAAGATCGCGGAGTTGATGGCCTTCTCGTGCTCAGCCTTCATCAGGATCACGCCGCCGCGCGGACCGCGCAATGACTTGTGCGTGGTCGACGTGACGAAGTCGGCGTGCGGCACTGGATTGGGATAGACGCCTGCTGCGATCAGACCGGCATAGTGCGCCATGTCGACCATGAAATAAGCGCCGACTTCCTTGGCGATCCTGGCGAAACGTTCGAAGTCAATGCGCAGCGCGTAAGCGGAGGCGCCGGCGATGATCAGCTTCGGCTTCTTTTCGCGCGCCAGTGCTTCCATGGCTTCGTAGTCGATTTCTTCCTTGTCGTTCAGGCCGTAGGAAACCACGTTGAACCACTTGCCGGACATGTTCAAAGCCATACCGTGCGTGAGGTGGCCGCCTTCAGCCAGCGACATGCCCATGATGGTATCGCCCGGCTTGAGCATGGCGAAGAACACGCCCTGGTTGGCTTGCGAACCGGAGTTCGGTTGCACGTTGGCGGCTTCGGCGCCGAACAGTTTCTTGAGGCGATCGATGGCCAGTTGCTCGGCCATGTCGACGAACTCGCAGCCGCCGTAGTAACGCTTGCCCGGATAACCTTCGGCGTACTTGTTGGTCAGTTGCGTGCCTTGTGCTTCCATGACTGCAGGCGAGGTGTAGTTCTCGGAAGCGATCAGCTCGATATGTTCTTGCTGACGGACGTTTTCCTTCTGGATGACGGACCACAGTTCCGGGTCGACATTCGCGATGGTGTGATTCTTTGCAAACATGATTTCTCCAATGGATAAGGGTGCGCCTGAAGCACATCAGCCGGTAACACCTGGAAGCGCCGAAAACACAATAGGCGATGCCGACTTGAAGACTTCCAAATCGAATGAGGGCCAGGGTGAATAAGGGAATTGCAGGCAGCCTCAATCGTACTTTCCATTCAGGGCTGCCCAGGCGCACGGCTAATGAAATCTCACGCTTCCCGATGGATACCCATCTTGAGCCGGAACAAGGTCCCGGTTTTTCGCCAGTCACGTGAGACGAAATGGTCTGCGCATTGTAAGTGATGCCTTCGGATTCGGCAAGATTTGCCTCCGTGCAGGGTCAGGAAAGCGTTGCATCTCGCGCAGCGGCGCTTTGGGCTACAATTCCCTTTTCTTTCCGGCTGCGCCGGTTCCACGCCACATCGCCACACCAACAGGAGATTGAAGAGATGGTCGTCTTGATTACGGGAGCAACCGCAGGCTTCGGCGCCGCCATGGCGCGCAAATTCGCCGGCAATGGCCACAAGGTCATCGCCGCCGGCCGCCGCAAGGAGCGCCTGGACGACCTGGTCAAGGAACTGGGCGCCGACAAGGTGCTGCCGCTGGTGCTTGACGTCACCGACAAACATTCGATCAAGAGCGCCCTCGCCTCGCTGCCGCAAGGCTGGCAGGATATCGACGTCCTGATCAACAACGCCGGTCTGGCGCTGGGTCTGGAGCCTGCACACCAGGTTGCGCTGGAAGACTGGGAAACCATGATCGACACCAACGTCAAGGGCCTGGTCACGGTCACCCATCACATCCTGCCGAACATGGTCAAGCGCGGCACCGGCACCATCATCAACCTCGGCTCGATCGCCGGCGCCTATCCGTATCCGGGCGGCAATGTTTACGGCGCCACCAAGGCATTCGTCGACCAGTTCACGCTGAACCTGCGCGCTGACCTGGTCGGCACCGGCGTGCGCGCCACCAACCTGGCGCCCGGCCTGTGCGGCGGCACCGAGTTTTCCAACGTGCGCTTCAAAGGCAACGACGGCGCCGCCGCCAAGGTCTACGAAGGCACCACGCCGCTGACCGCCGTCGATATCGCCGAAGCCGCATTCTGGGTCGCCACCCTGCCGGCACACGTCAACATCAACTACATCGAACTGATGCCGACTTGCCAGGGTTTCGGTCCGTTGAACATCAAACGCACCCAATAAAAATGCTCCTCAATGTCCGATTCAACCAATAAAAACAATAGCAGCAACAGCGTCGAGAGCAGCAAGAGCAACGACGCCTTTTCGTGGCCGGTCCGGGTCTACTATGAAGACACCGACACCGGCGGCGTCGTGTTTTATGCCAACTACCTCAAGTTCTTTGAGCGCGCGCGCACCGAATGGCTGCGCTCCTTCGGCTTCCAGCAACAGCAGCTTGCCGCGACCACCGGCGCCATCTTCGTGGTCAAGAACACCGCGGTGGACTACTTTGCGCCCGCGCGGCTTGACGATGAACTGAAACTGACCGTCGTGGTCGAACAGTTCCGCAACGCGTCCATGTCTTTTGTACAAGAGGCCTGGCGCCTTCAGGGAACAGAACAAACATTGCTGGCGCGCGGCCAAATCAAGATTGCCTGCGTCAATGCTGCCAACTTCAGGCCCCAGGCCATTCCGGAAGAAATGCTGGCCCGCCTCAAGGGAAATTTATAATTCATCATCGCTACGCACGACCGCAGCGGCATCTTTACACCTGCCGCAACGGACAGAAAATTTTTTGCACGTACAATTGAGCCTCTCGACCGAACGCCAGACTGCATCAAACCGAATCCCGTACTGAACCTCGACCCCACACGCCTCCATGAACGTCACTCAAGATCTATCCTTCTTTGCCCTGATCACCAACGCCTCCGTCATCGTGCAGTTTGTCATGCTGCTGCTGTTGCTGGCCTCCGTTTTCAGCTGGACTTACATCTTCCGCAAGATGTTCACGATCCGCAGCGCACGCTCGCAGACCGAGGAATTCGAGCGTTCATTCTGGTCCGGCGGCAATCTGATTGCGCTGTACCAGGACACGCTGTCCAACCGTCGCAAGGGCGGCGGCCACGGCGGCGCGCTGGAACGCATTTTCCAGGCCGGCATGGGTGAATTCAACAAGGCCAAGGCGCAAGTCGGCAAAGGCGCGACGATCGATTCCAGCGGCCTGCTCGATGGCGCCCGCCGCGCCATGCGCGCTGCCTATCAACGCGAAATGGATGCCCTGGAATCACATCTGGCCTTCCTGGCGACGGTCGGTTCGGTATCGCCTTACGTCGGGCTGTTCGGCACCGTGTGGGGCATCATGAACGCCTTCCGCGGCCTTGCCAACGTGCAACAGGCAACGCTGGCGGCGGTCGCTCCCGGCATCGCCGAAGCGTTGATCGCCACCGCCATCGGCCTGTTCGCCGCGATCCCTGCGGTGATCGCCTACAACCGCTTCTCGCACGACATCGATCGCCTGGCGATCCGCTTCGAAAGCTTCATCGAAGAATTCTCCAACATCTTGCAACGTCAGGCACGCTGATGGCAGGCTCATCCATGCGCGGGGGACGTCCCCGCAAGTTCAAGTCGGAAATCAACGTCGTGCCGTACATCGACGTGATGCTGGTGCTGCTGATCATCTTCATGGTGGCGGCGCCGGTGAACGATCCGAGCGTCATCAACCTGCCGACCGCCGGCAAGTCGACCGTGCCGCCGAGCGAGTACATCGAGATCGCGCTGAAACCCGACGCCAAGGCCACCATCAAGGTCAACGGCCCCAAGCGCGGTGAAACGCAGACTGCCTCCGGCCGTCCCGACCTGGCGCAAAAACTGCAGGCGCTGCACGCCGACAGCCCGGACATGCCGGTGATGATTTCCGCCGACAAGGAAATCAAGTACGACGAAGTCGTGCAGGTTATCGCAGCAGCAAAGAAACTGGGCATTGCACGCGTGGGACTGGCAACGAAGTAATATGAGCACTCCTTACCAAGTACCGAGACAACCGGGCCGCTGGCGCGCCATCGCACTGGCGGTGGTGGTCCACATGGCCTTGCTGGCTTTCCTCTGGTTCGGCGTCAACTGGCAAAGCGAAACGCCGCTGACCGTCGAAGCGGAAATCTGGGATCCGAACATCAAGGAGGCGGCGCCGCTGCCGCAACCGGCGCCCGAGCCGGAACCGCCAAAGCCGACTCCAACGCCGCAACCTGTGCCTGAACCCGTCAAGCCGCCGCCACCGAAAGTGGAAGAGCCGCCGGTGGCGAAGCCCGACATCGCGCTCGAAAAAGAGAAAGAAAAGAAGCGCAAGGAAGCGGAAAAGAAAGAACGCGACGAGAAGGAAAAAGAAGCCAGGCTCGAGCGTGAGAAAGCCGATCGCCTGAAGAAAGAGAAACAGGAAAAGATCGACGCCGACAAGAAGCTGGCGAAAGAGAAGGACGACGCCGAGGCCAAGAAGAAAGCCGAGGCCGACAAGCTTGCCGCCGAGAAGAAACAGAAGCAGCAAGCCGCCGACAACAAGGCCGCCGAACAACGCCGCCAGGATGACTTGAAGCGCATGATGGGCCAGGCCACCAGCGCAAGCGGCGGCACCGGCACGGCGGCGCAGTCGCAGGGCCCGCGCGGCGCGGCCGACTACGGCAACAAGCTGGGCGCGAAGATCCGCTCCAACACCATCTTCGACATGCCAGGCGAGTTGAGTGCAAACCCGGCGGTAGAATACACTGTCGAACTGCTGCCCGACGGCACAGTGCGCGGCATCCGCAAGAACAAGTCATCCGGCATTCCGGGCTTTGACGAAGCAGTCCAGCAAGCGATCAACAAATCGCAACCTTTCCCTCCCGACAAGGACGGCAAGGTGCCGAACAGCTTTACCTTTAAACACTACCCGAAGGATCAAAACTGATGATCAAAAACTCGCGCACCGCACCGAAATCACCGCATGGTTTTAATCAACCTTTTGGGTTTCGCCGCCTGACCGGCGTTGCACTGACCGTCATGGGCATCGCCGCGGCATCCGCCGCGCATGCCGAATTGCGCTTTGAGATTTCCGGCGTCGGCGCCAGCCAGATTCCGGTCGCCATCGCCGCTTTCCCGGGCGAAGAAGGCGCTCCGCAACAGATCACTTCCATCGTCAAGGCCGACCTCGCGCGCAGCGGCGTCTTCAAGCTGATCGACAACAGCGATTCGCTGTCCGACGCCTCCGCCATCAACTATGGCGACTGGAAGAACCGCGGCGCCAATGCGCTTGCCGTGGGCAGCGTGCAGCGCCTGGCCGACGGCCGCTTCGATGTGCGCTATCGCCTGTTCGACACCATCAAGGCGGCGCAATTGTCGGCGCTGTCGTTCGGCAGCCAGCCGCAACTGATGCGCCTCACCGCGCACAAGATCGCCGACGACATCTATGAAAAGCTGACCGGCATCCCCGGCATTTTCTCGACCCGGATTGCCTATGTGACACGTTCGGGCAAGGAATATCGCCTGGAAGTGGCCGACGCCGACGGCGAAGGCGTGCAAGTCGCGTTGCGCTCCAACGAGCCGATCATTTCTCCATCGTGGTCGCCGGACGGCGGCAAGGTCGCCTACGTTTCCTTCGAAGCCAAGAAACCGGTCATTTACATCCAGAACCTGGTGACGCGCCAGCGCACGCTGGTGGCCAACTTCAAGGGTAGCAATTCGGCCCCCGCCTGGGCTCCTGACGGCCAGCGCCTCGCCGTGGCGCTCACCCGCGATGGCCTGACCCAGGTCTACGTGATCAACGCCGACGGCAGCGGCCTGCGCCGCCTGACCAACACTGCCGGCATCGACACCGAGCCGCGCTTCTCGCCCGACGGCAATTACGTCTACTTCACCAGCGACCGCAGCGGCGGCCCGCAGATCTACAAGGTCAGCCCGAACGGCGGCGACGCCCAGCGCGTGACCTTCGGCGGCAGCTATAACATCAGCCCGCGGATTTCCCCGGACGGCAAGACTTTGGCGTTTATTTCGCGCCGCGAAGGCAAATTCCAGCTTTACGCGCTGGATTTGACCAACGGTCAGGAACAACGCCTGTCCGACACCGTCAAAGATGAGTCGCCAAGCTTCTCGCCAAACGGCAAATACATCATGTACGCGACAGAATCAGGTCGTCGCGGGTCGCTGGCCATCGTTTCCACTGATGGCCGGATCAAACAGCGCTTAACAACCCAGGTCGGCGATATCAGGGAGCCAACCTGGGGGCCGTTCATGAAATAAACAATTATTCACATTCATTCACGACAAAGGAGTTTCACATGCGTACATTCAGTTCTTTTGCAATCGTTCTTTCGGCAGCCATGCTGCTGGCGGCATGCTCGTCCACCAAACTGGACGACAAGAACGCCCCGGTTGAAAACCGCGCCGGCACAGGCACCACCAACGGCGCAGATCCGCGCGCAGTCAACACCGTCAACGCCGGTTCCGACCCGCTGAACGACCCGCAAGGCATCCTCTCCAAGCGCAGCATCTATTTCGACTATGACAGCTACACGGTCAAGGACGAGTTCCGTTCGGTGGTCGAAGCGCATGCCAAGTACCTGAATTCGCACAAGGATCGCAAGGTCATCATCCAGGGCAACACCGATGATCGCGGCGGCACCGAGTACAACCTGGCGCTGGGCCAGAAGCGTGCCGAAGCAGTTCGCAAGGCACTGGTCCTGCTGGGCGTTTCCGATGCGCAAGTTGAAGCAGTCTCGTTCGGCAAGGAAAAGCCGAAGGCCCTGGGCAGCGACGAAGCCGCATGGGCTGAAAACCGTCGTGCCGACATCGCTTACCAATAAGACTTATGCGCACTTCCCTGAAGACTGCGCTCAAGTCGTTTTCCGCAGCGGACGCCGGTTCCGACCCGCTGAACGACCCGCAAGGCATCCTCTCCAAGCGCAGCATCTATTTCGACTATGACAGCTACACGGTCAAGGACGAGTTCCGTTCGGTGGTCGAAGCGCATGCCAAGTACCTGAATTCGCACAAGGATCGCAAGGTCATCATCCAGGGCAACACCGATGATCGCGGCGGCACCGAGTACAACCTGGCGCTGGGCCAGAAGCGTGCCGAAGCAGTTCGCAAGGCACTGGTCCTGCTGGGCGTTTCCGATGCGCAAGTTGAAGCAGTCTCGTTCGGCAAGGAAAAGCCGAAGGCCCTGGGCAGCGACGAAGCCGCATGGGCTGAAAACCGTCGTGCCGACATCGCTTACCAATAAGACTTATGCGCACTTCCCTGAAGACTGCGCTCAAGTCGTTTTCCGCAGCCTTGATGGCCGCTGTCGCAAGCCTGTCCGTGCTGCCGGCAACGGCGCACGCAGGCTTGTTTGACGACGATGAAGCGCGCAAGGCCATCCTCGATATCCGCAACAAGATCGATGCCCTGCAAAAAGACGTCGCCAACAAGACGGACAAGACCAGTGCGCTGAGCCTGTCCGACCAGAACGACCAATTGCGCCAGGAAATCGCCCGCTTGCGCGGCCAGGTCGAAGTCCTCAGCAATGAACTCGCCAACACGCAGCAACGCCAGAAAGACTTCTACGTCGACCTGGACGCGCGCGTGCGCAAGCTGGAACCGCAAAAAGTCACGATCGACGGCAAGGAATCCAGCGTCGACCTGAATGAGCAAAAGACCTATGACGCCGCACTGAACCTGTTCAAGGGCGGCGACTACAAGGGCGCCGGCGCAGCCTTCAGCGACTTCCTGAAACGTTATCCGCAATCCGGTTACGCACCGTCGGCGCAATACTGGGTTGGCAACTCTCTGTATGCGCAACGCGACTACAAGGGAGCGATCGCCGCCCAGCAAGTCGTGGTGAAGAATTATCCGGACAGCCCCAAGGTAGCGGACGCGATGCTCAACATCGGCAGTTCCTACGTGGAGCTCAAGGACAAGGCGGCCGCGAAGAAGGCCTGGGATGCACTGATTGCGAAGTATCCGGAAAGTCCGGCAGCGCAGACCGGCAAGGAAAAACTGGCGACGTTGAAATAGTTTCCCTGTGCGTTTGACACGATTGATCGATTTTGCATATAATAGCGGTCTTTCGGGTCGTTAGCTCAGCTGGTAGAGCAGCGGACTTTTAATCCGTTGGTCGCAGGTTCGAATCCCGCACGGCCTACCAGAAATTCAGCAGTAGAAATAATACGCAGCGATAAGCACGATAAGCAGCAAGTAAAAAGGGTTCCAAGCAATTGGAACCCTTTTTCCATTTCCGACGGTAAATACATACCGCCACGCCCTCTGCCCAAAACCCTCGCCCACAAACACGCGCCCCTTTTCCACATGTGGCGTTGCTAGGCTCGCCGCGTCGACAAGTCCGCATCCAAACCGCATTTTTAATGTCAGAATAGGCGTCGCCGGGGAAGGTTTCTCCGGCGACAATCCGTTACTCTGGTCCCTGCATGGCAAAAAGAATTACATCGCAAGAAGACGGCGGGCCGGCGCGGGCCGTCACCAAGGAAGATGTAGCGCGCGTCGCCGGCGTGTCGCACATCACCGTGTCGCGCGTGATCAATTCACCCGACAAGGTGGCGCCGGCCACGCGTGAAAAAGTCCAGGCCGAGATTACCCGGATGGGCTACATCCCCAACCTGCTGGCGGGTGGACTGGCGTCGCGGCGCACGCGCATTGTCGCGGCCGTGGTGCCGACCATCGGCCACTCGATCTTTGCGGAAACCGTGCGCGGCATGTCGGAATATCTGATGGCGCACGGCTACCAGCTGCTGCTGGGCCAGAGCGATTACTCCGAAGACATCGAAACCAGGCTGGTTGAAGCCTTCATCGGCCGTCGTGTCGACGGCCTGGTGCTGACCGGCGTGCAGCATACCCCTGCGACGCTGCAACGCCTCAAGACTGCCGGCATTCCGGTGGTGGAAACCTGGGACCTGACGTCCGAGCCGATCGACATGCTGGCCGGCTTCTCCAACTACGACGCCGGCGCGGCCATGGGCGATTACCTGGTGGAACAAGGTTATCGGCGCATCGCCTTCGTCGGCGGTGAAGATCCGCGCGGCGTGGCGCGCCTGGCCGGTCTCAGCGCCGCGCTCAAGCGGCATCGCCTGCACGCGCCGGTGCGCATCACGGCATCGCCGGGATCATTCCTGCAGGGCGGCCGCGAAGCCATGGTGACGCTGCTGGAGCAGCATCGCGACGTCGACGCCGCCTTCTTCAGCAACGACGTCATCGCTGCCGGTGCGGTGCTGGAATGCGATCGGCGCAAGGTGCGCATTCCGCAGGACATCGCCATCGCCGGCTTCGCCAATCTCGACATCGCTTCGGAAATCAATCCGCCGCTCACCACCGTGCACGTCAGCAGCCATCGCATCGGCGAGACCGCCGCGAGGATGCTGCTGGCCCGGCTGGGCGGTAAAGACGCCGAGGCCGACACGGTCAGCGATCTCGGCTTCTCCATCGTGCGCCGCGGCAGCGCCTGAACGCAGACGCTGCCCGCGACCTTTTGCTTTCAGGCGTCTTCTTCGTAGATCACGCCGCGAGTCTCCGGCGCCATCAGCAGCGCAATCAGCGCGACCCCGCCCATGAACACCAGATAACCGATGATCGGATAATAGCTGCCGCCGTAATACGCCAGCAGCCCAGTCGCAATGACCGGCGCCATGCCGCCCGTGATCACCGACGACAATTCACGCGCCATGCAAATGCCGCTCATGCGCACGCTCGGCGGGAACAACTCGGCGAAGAACGCCGCCTGCACCGAGAACATCGGATACAGACCAAACACGATCATCATCACGAAGCCGGCGATGATCATCGGGGTTTCCCGCGTCTCCAGCATCATGAAGAACGGCCACGAACCCAGGATCATGACCAGGATGCCGAGGATGTACACCGGCTTGCGGCCAATGCGGTCCGACAGCATGCCCCAGAACGGATTGAGCAATGCGCCCAGGCCGGCGCCGATCAGCACCGCCACCAGGCCGATGCTGGCATCGATTTTCAGTTGCGCGGTCAGGTAGGACAGCGCCCACACCTGGAAGATATAGCCCGCCGTGTTTTCGGAAAAACGCGCGCCGATGGCGATGAACAGATGGCGGCGATGGTGCTTCCACACCGCTGAAACCGGCGACTTCTGCACGGCCTTCTTCGACTTGATTTTTTCGAACGCGGGCGACTCCAGCACGTACAGGCGGATGTACATCCCGACCGCCAGGCCGATGCTGCTCAGGATGAAGGGAATGCGCCAGCCATAGTTCATGAAATCGGCTTCCGGCATCTGCCGCACCAGCGTGAAGACGCCGGCCGACAGCACCACGCCCAGCGCCACACCGACGCCCGGCCAGCTGGCGTAATAGCCGCGCTTGTTGACCGGCGCATATTCGGCCGACATGGTGACCGCGCCGCCGAACTCCGCGCCGGCGGCAAAACCCTGGATCAATCGCAACAACGTCAACAGGATGGGCGCGGCGATGCCGATGCTGGCATAGGTCGGCAGGAAGCCGATCAGCGTCGTGCTCAGTCCCATCATCAGCAAAGTGATCACCAGCACATTCTTGCGCCCGATGCGGTCGCCGATATGGCCGAACACGAAACCGCCCAGCGGGCGCACCACAAACCCCAGCGCATACGAACCGAAGGCAGCCAGCGTGCCGATCATCGGATCGAGCTTGGTGAAGAACAGGACGTTGAAGACGATCGCCGCGGCGGTGCCGTAAAGGAAGAAGTCATACCATTCGAGCGCGGTGCCGACCACCGAAGAGCGCAGCGCGATGACGCGCTGGCGTTCGAGTCCGACGCCCGCGTTGGCGCGGTCTGCGGCATTGCTGGCGTCGCGTTCAGTCGGGTGCTCTGAAACGGATCCGAGGGCGTGGTCCGCGCGCGGGCTGCTGGCGATTGTATTCATGCTGTCTGTCTCCTGGTGGATGTCGGCGCCCTTGCCGGTCCCATGGTAAAGCATGGGGGCGTGTCGTGTTGTCTCGATCTACGACCGGCGGGGGCGCCGTGTGCTCATTGATGGAAGCGATACTTCTCCTTGGCCTTGCTGGTTGAAATGAAAATGTAAAAACTTGAAATCATGCGGCAGCCCGTTCCTGGGCTGCGCCTGCCGCTGTTGCCGCATCGTCTGCGCAGGCCTGCCACAGCGCACGCACGCTGTCCTTCATGACGCCGGCTTCCTGCCAGCGGTCCGACAATTCATAGCCGTCGGCGCCGGTCATGGCGTATTCCGGCGGACCGAGTTCGCACAGGAAAGTCAGGACGCCATCGGCCGGCGCGCGACGACGCCAGCTGCGGAATCCGTACTCCCACCACTGCATGAACAGTTGCAGCCATTGCTGATGCTGCGGAAACGCCAGTTGCAGCTGGATCTGCTCGCGGCTCGCGACGCGGCCGTGGAAGCCCCAGGCGTTGTCGATGATCCGGTGCATCAGTGCATGGTTCTCGTCCGAGATCGGCCAGGCGAATTCGCGGCCCACGACGTAGTGCGACAAGTCCGCGGTGAGCCGCAGATCCGGAAACCGGTCCAGCAACTGCAGCGTGAAGAACAGGTCGGTGGTCATGCGGTCACGATGCGTCTCGATGTGCAGCGCGATGCCGGCATCATCGGCCAGCCGCCGCCATCCCTCGATGTAAGGAATGCATTCGTCCAGCGTATAAGGACGCACGTCAGCCTGCAGGTTGATGTGATCGGCGCCGAACTCCTGCACATGCTCGATGATGGGCTTGAGCTCGTCGACGCTGCGCGGATAACACTGCGCCTGCCAGCTCATGCCATGTTCACGCAGGAAGGCCGTGACTTCGCGCGCATAATCGCGATCGAAGAAACGCACGCCGGCGCCGTCGAAACCGGCGTCGCGGATCATGGCGAGCTTCTGCTCCAGGGTCCATTCATGGCCGTCGGGACGGCGGCGTTCCATGGCCCACAGGGATTGATAGACGCGTAGCTGTTGCATGATGCGCATCCGACTCAGGTGGAGGCCGCTTGCACTGCCGCATCGTCGGCAATGTCGAAAAAACGTTTTCCGCTGGACGCCTGGTTTTCGTAGATCGAGCCTTGATTCAAGGCCGGCGGCAACGGCATGCGCACCGGCACGTCGCGGAAGCGCGGCACGATGGTCGGCGTCCCACTGAGCAGGCGCGAGTTGAATTCATCAAAATCCGCCACGCCCAGCAACGGGAAAGCATCCGCCGCGCACACTTCATACAGCAGGAAATTGCGCGACATGGTCGAGCGGTTTTGCGCTGAACCGTGCACCGCCCGCACGTGGTGAAACGACACCGATCCCGCCTTGCCCGTCACCGGCACCGCCCGGTCGAGATTGAGTCCCGGCGTGGCCGGATCGATGGCGCCGCAGAAACGGCCGTCGGCGTGGTGATCATAAGTAGGGCCGGTATGCGAACCCGGCACCACCAGCATCGCGCCGTTTTCCAGCGAGGTGTCATCAAGCATCACGCCGACCGCCAGGATGTCGTCGTTGGTGTGCGGATAAAAGGCCCAGTCCTGGTGCCATTCCACCGGCGAACCGAAGCGCGGCGATTTCAGGTTGAGCTTGGAGCTCTGCAATCGCAGCCCCTCCCCCAGCAAATCGCGCAGCACCGCCACCACCGGTTGCGAGCGGATGAACTCTTCGAACACGGGGTGATGCTTGTGCGGCTGCTTGATGCGGCGCAGGCGCGGATCGTCGGCGCTATGGCCGTTCTCCAGATCGAAGACCTGGGTGTGGGTGTTGACGGCACGCGATTGCTCCAGCCATTGCGCGAGCGCCTCCTTCATCCGCTGCAGCGTGAAAACGTCCAATAAACCGGGGACGACCAGCAAGCCGTCGGTTCGATACTGTTCGATCTGCGCAGGGGTCAGCATGGGTGCTCTCCTTGATGTTGGAACGGCCGCGGCAGAGAAATTCGCCGCGATCCGGATGAAAGCAAAAATCGATGTTCGGGGG
>NZ_AJHH01000173.1 GCF_000256565.1 Herbaspirillum lusitanum P6-12
ATATTAGGTCTGCAAAAAATCGCTGTCAACCTGAAATCGGGATAAACGGGCGAACTTCGATGGCGCACAGCAGCAGGGTGGGAGCGGAATACGCCGTTGCCGAGGCGCGCCGGAAGGCGGTGGAGCACGGCGAAAAAAAGCCCCCGGGCTTCGCAGACCGGGGGCTGAATCCAATTCAGGGGGAGGAATCGGAGGAGACAGATGCAGGTTATCGCAGCGCAGCATCGGTCGCCACAGGACTTACACATGGACACACTTCTCAACACTTTCCTGACAGCTGGACGCCATCAACTTTCTGTAAAAGTGTTTAACCGGACTTGCTATTTGGAGAGGCATGCATGACAATTGATGAGAATTATTCTCATTTGAAGGATTTCGAGATCCAGCACGCAGAGTGCATTTGATTTTTTCTTCCGATGAGACTCCATCGGCGGCCTCGATATCTCCTGATCTCTTGGATATTGGCAACCCGCCCCCACATGGGTCGGAATCAGGAATCCGGAACATGCAAAGCACATCAGCGAAGCTGCCAACCATTCGCACCGGCCGCCGGAAATGAAGCCGTGAAGAACACCAGAAGGAAAAATCATGATGCGTCCGCGCCCCCTCGACGATCAGCAACTGCCCAACCTGACCGATGTACAACGCATTGCGCTGCAGCCGCGCGCGACGCGCCTGAACGGCGACTTCGCCCCTCTGATGCAGCGTCTCGCCGCACTCGGCAACCTCACTGAAGTGACGCGCAATCCCTCTGCCCTGCTTGAGAAAGACAACGTCAGCGGCGCGCTCTACGTCAACAATGAAATCGAACTGGCCCCGGCCGAAGCCATGCACCTGCGCATTTTCTACCCGCAATGGGAACACGGCTACGCGCTCGAAGAGCACGACGCCTGCAATGGCGGCAAACAACACAGCCTGCAATTCTTCGACCGCTACGGCAACATGATGCACAAGATCGTGCTGGGCGAAAACGGCGACATCGCCTCGTTCCGGCAACTGGTCAGAGACCATGCCGCAGCAGAACAGCTCGCGCCGCACCTGATCCATCCGCGCGAGAGCGATACGGAAGGCAACGACGACAGCCTGGACCGGATCGACGTCGACGCCTTGCGCGCCGACTGGGCGCACACCCACAACCACGACGATTTCGTCCAGCGTCAGGAAGCCTTCGACCAGCAACGGCTGCGCAAGCTGCGGCTGGCCGGCAAGGCGTTCGCCTATCAGGTCGCCAACGATTCTGCCCGCGTGATCCTGCAGCGCATGACCGAATTCGGCACGTCCATCATGGCGCAGGTCGGCAACGCCGGCATCGTCCAGGCCTACTACGGCAAGATCAAGAACATCCGCGTCAAGGATTCACGCCTGAAGATCATGAACGCGGGTTTCCGCATGCAGCTGCGCGAAGACCATATCGACTCGATCTGGGTCGCCAAGAAACCGACTACCGACGGCATCATCACTTCGCTGGAATTGTTCAACCGCCAGGGCACGCACATCGCCAGCTTCCTGAGCAAGAAGTCCAACGGTCAGCCCGAGCCGCGCGAATGGCGCGAAGCCATCATGCGGCTGATGCCGATTTTCGGGGTCTGAAGCAGCCGCGCAGCGTCATCCATGACGCTGCGGCAGAAGAATTAAAATACGCATCTACTATTTTGGAAAATCACACATGAGCGAACGTCTTCTCGTCATCCTGGCGGGTCTCAACATGTTCATCGCGGTTGGCGCCGGCGCATTCGGCGCACACGGCCTCAAGCAGATCCTCGACGCCGACATGCTGGCGATCTGGCAAACCGCCGTGATCTACCAGATGGTGCATGCGTTGGGCATGTTCGCCGTGGCGCTGCTGATGCCCAAGTTCGGTCCCGCCATCCTCGGCTGGGCCGGCAGTGCCATGTTCATCGGCATCGTGATCTTCAGCGGCAGCCTGTATGTGCTGGCATTGAGCGGGGTGCGCTTCCTCGGCGCGATCACGCCGATCGGCGGCCTGGCTTTCCTGGCCGGCTGGCTGCTGGTTGCGTGGGCGGCTTACAAGGCGCAATAATCCTCGCTGCAAACGTGCAAAGACAAAAAAGGCCGGTAATTCGTATTACCGGCCTTTTCATTTTTACGAACAACTTGCATGCAGATCAGTGGAAGAACTCCGCGATCAGCGTGGCGCCGATGAAGGTGCCCGCATTGGCGGCGAACGACACCAGCACGATGCGCCAGCCGAGCTTGCGGAACGCCGGAATATCCTTGGCGATCGACAGACCCGCGAAGGTCAGCATCGGCGTGATCACGGCAAGGAAGTTGATCTTGCCGGTAATGGCCACGATGGCGTCGGCCCATGGGCAGGCCGGCGAGGTCAGGAACATCGCCACCAGCGTCACCCAGCAGACCGCCGGGATCTTCCTGCCGGTCAGGTTGCACAGCAGGTCGCCGACCAGTACCGCGCCGATCATGATCACGATACAGCCCACCGATTCCAACGGCGCGACCTTGTAGGCGATCCAGTTGGCGATGATGGTCAGCACGCCGGCAAACACCCAGGCGCCGATGCGGCCGGCCAGGTTCAGGTCGGCCACTTCGGTATGGGTCTGCTCATGCAGCTTGTCGTCGGCGGTCGTGCTCGAGGACGAGGTGGTGCGGCCGATGATCGGTTCCAGCACGCGATAGCCCCACACCGCCAGCGGCAGCGAAATGAACAGCGTGAAGTAGGTGCCGATGGTGGTCGTGATCAGGTTGCTGGCCGCGGCGAAAGTCGCCACGTCCTTGGCCATCTCCGGCGTCTGCTGCGCCGCGATGGCGCCCGCTGCGGCCGCCATCATGCTGCCCGAACCAACGCCCGCGCCCATCGCCAGTGCGACCGGATGGAAGATGTTGAGGCTGGTGATGAAGCCGGCGAAGATCGCGATGAAGACCGCACCGAACAGCGTGCCGGTGATGTACTCGGCCAGCACGCCGCGTCCTTCCGGCGAATTCATGCCGTAGCGTTCGCCGATGATCGCCAGGCTCGGTTCACGACCGACCGAGAACGTCGCACCGATGGCTTCACGCTTGATGCCCAGCAGCAGCGCCAGCGGCAAGCCGATCAAGATGGTGCCGACAAAGTGGCCGAACTCCTGGAACACCAGCGCCCAGCCTGCGCCGATGATCTTCGGCAGCGAACTGCCGACCATCAGGCCCAGCTTGGCGACGAACAGCAGCAGCGCCGGCTGCAGGATCGCCGCAGCGCGGAACTGCAGCGGCTGGGTCAGCGCCAGCGGTCCCATTTTCGATTGCAGACTGCCGATCACGGCGCCCATGATGAGCGCCCAGACCATCGGCAGGAGCACGACTTTGCCCGGTCCCATCTTGAATGCCACCGACCCGATCAGTTCGGCCACGACGAGGATCAGCACCGCGTAGACATAGAGTTTCCATGTCTGCAGCCCTGGCTGGATGACGGGTGTAGTTGTTGCGGATGCTTGCATATTTTCCCTCCGGATCTTGAGTCCTGTGTGCGAGGACTATTTAAAGCCGCATTGTGCGCGGCCCTCCCTGGTACAGCTGTTCTTTTTGCAACGATGGATGACGTGTTCTAGACGTGTTTCCTGATGCCTTCGTTGTCCGGCGTCAATCATGCCTTGCCCTGCTCCGCGCTGCAATGAAAATGAAAACGTTCTCATCGGACGGGAACAAAACCGCCATCCGGTGCGCCTCGCCGGTTCATGTCATACGTAGCCGAAGGCGGCAGCCGGCTCCTTCGCCGTCTCGACCCACACGCTCTTGGTCTGCGTGTATTCGTACAGGGCTTCAACGCCGCTGGAACGGCCATAGCCGCTCTGGCCGTAACCGCCGAACGGCGAGGTCACGTTGATGGTCTTGTAGCCGTTGATCCAGAAGGTGCCGGCGTTGATGCTGGCCGCCACGCGATGCGCGCGCGCCACGTCGTTGGTCCAGACCGCGCCGGCCAGGCCGAAGTCGCTGTCGTTGGCGATGCGCACCGCGTCTTCTTCGGTATCGAACGGAATTGCCGCCACCACCGGCCCGAAGATTTCCTGCTGCGCCACGGCCATGTCGTTGCTGACGTCAGCCAGCACGGTCGGCCGCACAAAGAATCCCGGCGTTGAAAAATCCTGCGCCACCGTCGCCAGCCGCGCGCCGTTGCGCACGCCTTCAGCGATCATGCCGCGCACGTGTTCGTATTGCTTGCGGTTGGAAATCGGCCCGACTTCGGTCTGTGCATCGAGCGGTTGTCCGACCTTGATCTTGCTTGCACCGTTGGCCAGCATGGCGACGAACTCCTCATAGACGGAACGCTGCACCAGCAGGCGCGATCCGGCCACACAGCTTTGCCCCGCTGATGAAAAGATCGCCGCTTGGGCGCCGAGGCAGGCGCGCTTGAGGTCGGCGTCCGCGAATACGATGTTGGCCGATTTGCCGCCCAGCTCCAGCACGCACGGCAGCAAGCGGCGTGCAGCGGCTTCGGCGATCTTCTTGCCGGTTTGCGGCGAGCCGACGAACACCACTTTCTTGACGACGCGATGATCGATGGCCGCTTGGCCGACCGTGTGGCCTTGCCCCGCCAGCACGTTGATCAGCCCCTTCGGCACGCCGGCCTGTTCGGCCAGCGCCGCCACCGCCAGCGAGGTAAACGGCGTCAGCTCGGACGGCTTGAGCAACACCGCGTTTCCCATCGCAATCGCCGGCGCGACCTGCCAGCCGCAGGTGAAGATCGGCGCATTCCATGGCGTGATCTGCAGTACCGCGCCGACCGGCTCGCGGCGCGTGTAGTTCAGATGCGAACTCGGCACCGGAATCACGTCGCCGTAAAACTTGTCGGTCCAACCCGCGTAGTACTCGAACATCTCGGCGACCTTGCCGACTTCACCGCGGCAATCGCGGATCGGCTTGCCGGCGCTGAGCGACTCCAGCTGCGCCAGCGCTTCGGTGTTGTCGCGGATTTTCTGGCCGACGGCGAAGACAATGCGGCCGCCGCCAGTTGCACCACTGCCGCACCGGCGTCACGATAGCTCAGGCTGTCGGCGCCGGTAGCGGGATTTTGCAGCACCACGGCCGCGCCGTCGCCTTCTACCAGCTTGCCGCCGACATATGAACCGACAAATCCGGCGCCGGGGAAGAACGGCGCGAACGCCGCCAACAATTGTTCTGCTTCATTCGATTGCATTCAAGACTCCTGATGATGTAGGTGAGTTATTTTTCGATGAACTGCACGATGCGATTGAAATCCTCGCCGTCGGCGGTGCCCGCTGCGTCCGCACTCGCGGCCCACAGGCGGCCGACCTCGCCCGACAGCGGCGCCGAGGTGCCGAGCTCGTTCAGCAAACCCATGGCCAGGCGCAGGTCCTTGCGCATGAGCTTCATCGTGAATCCGGAGTCGAAGGCGTCGTTGAAAATCCAGGTGGGATAGTTGACTTGCGTGACGCCGCTGCGGCCCGAGCCCGCGTTGATTCCTTCAAAGATTTGTTGCGCGTCGAGGCCGGCTGCGGCAGCGATGCGCGCCGCTTCGCGGCGGCGATCAGGTGCGCGCCGCACATCAGGTTGTTTAGCAATTTGGTGACGTGGCCGGCGCCGACCGGGCCGACATGCACGCGCTTGGCGCTCATCGCTTCGAGCACCGGCGTGACGGCTGCGACGTCTTCCGCCGCGCCGCCCAGCACCATGGTCATGGTGCCCGTGATCGCGCCCTTGGGACCGCCGCTGACCGGCGCGTCGATGAAACGCACGCCCTTTTCCGCCAGCGCGGCAGCGACCTTGCGCGTGCTGTTGGGGTCGGCCGTGGTGGTGTCGACCACCAGCAGGCCGGCCTTGGCGCTGGCAAGCACGCCGTCGGCGCCGAACACCACCGCCTCGACCACGTCCGACGTCGGCAGCGACAGGATCAGCACGTCCACCTCCGCCGCCAGCGCCGCCACGGACGCAAATGTATTGACGCCTTCACGGGCGATGCTTTCCACCGCTGCGCTCGCCGGATCATATCCGGACACCGTAAAGCCGCCGCGCTGCAACGACAGCGCCATGCCGCGCCCCATGTTGCCCAACCCTGCCACACCGATATGTTTCATGCCGCTCCTCACTGGATAAGTCGTACGTCAAATCAGACGGGTCCAGTGTGCAAGCTGAGGGAATGAGCGTCAATTACATCGAAAAGCCAATATTGTTCTATTTATGAGAACACAGGAAAAAGATCAGCTGGTGACCTGGAACGCCTGCATCAGCGAACTCGAGTACGACACGAAGCGATTGGCCGCCACCGACAGCTTGCGGCCGACACGCGTGACCAGGTGCACCTCGGCGACCGCCAGCACATCGTCTTCCAGCGGGATCGCGAACAATTCGCCCGCCGCCAGTTCGGTCGAGACGGCAAAGCGCGGCAGCAGCGTCACGCCCAGTTCGGATTTGACGAAATGCTTGAGCACATTGATGGAGTTGGTGGTGAGCGTCGGATTGAGCTTGATCTTGGCGGCGTATTCGGCCAGCGCCAGCAATTGCCGCGTGCCATAGGACGTGTGCATCAGTCCGACCGGATATTCGCTGAGCTCCTGCAAGGTGCAGGACTTGCTGTTGCGCAGCGGCGAGTTGGCGCTGACCACCGCCATCATCGGCTGCCGCTGCACCGAGCGCGAGACGATCTTGGGATCGGCGGGAGGATTGTAGACCAGGCCGATTTCGGCGATGTCCTCGGCCACCATCCGCAGCACGTCGTTGGTGCCGGCGAGGTCAAGGGAAACTGAAATCTGCGGATGGCGTTCGCAGAAATACGTCATCGGCCGGCTCATGAAATCGCTCACGAAACCTTCGCCGATGACGATGCTGACATGCCCGCGCTTGAGCCCGCGCAGGCCTTGCAGTTTGGACAACAGGTCGGCCTGGTGAGCCCCTTGCTCACGGTAGTAATCAATCAGCAACTGACCCGCTTCGGTCGGCACCACGCCGCGGCGATGGCGCTCCATCACGGGAATGGCGATTTCCTGTTCGAGCAGCGCGATCTGGCGGCTCACCGCCGAGGGCGCAATGTCGAGCTTGTCGGCTGCCGCGCGTACGCTGCCGCACTGGACCGCTTCAAAGAAATAGACGAGCCGCTGCTCGCTGAGTTTTTTCATCGCCCTTCCCTGCCTGTTTTGTTTTGAGTTGCCTCAATTAGAACAGAATCAGGGAAATGAGCTCAATCCACGACGAAAAACCTAAGCCGCCGCGCCGCTGAGCGCCGCCCTGACGAGGTCGTCGATCTCGGTGGTGATGTTCGACAGCACGCCCGCAACCACCGAAAATTCCTTGCCCGCCTGTCCCGCGCGTGCAGCCACGATACGTGCATTGAAGGACACCATCTTGGCTTGCTTGGCGATGGTTTCGATGTCGGTCATGATGCCGCGCAACTGCTTCTTCATCAGCACGGCGTGGCGTTTCGATTGCTCTTCGTAGACGGTGGTGATCTGGTTCAGCACGCCCAACAGCGGCGTGGTGATGCGCACCAGTTCTTCCAGCAGCGCCGGCGCATCGCGCAGGCGATCCTCGATGGCGTTGAGCGTGCGTTCGGCCAGGTTCATGAAGTAGACGATCTGCGCATCGCCGGCGAGCTTGCCGAAATAAGCTTCGCGCACTTCTTCGCAAAAAATTCCTGGCACCGTATCGGAGCCCCTGACCAGCGCCGTGTGCGCACCGCGGAACAAGGCCAGCGCCTCGCGCGCCGTCTTCACTGCACCGTCGTGGCCTTGCGACGCCAGCACCGCATACAGCACCAGGCGCTGCGAGGTAAATCGCCGGCGTCCCGACAGGTTGATCAATGCGCCGAACACTTCACCCGACAACGGCTTGATGCCGCTGTCGTCCTCTCCGGTCTCGTTGTTCTGCACCAGCCTGATTTGTGCGGACGCCGTCATGGCATTCCTTTCATGTGAGTCCCGAAGAGATTCTTATGCCGCTTCTTTGGCCGGATGCGCCTGCTTGCGATACAGGAATTCCAGCACCGTCGTGCGGTATTCGGAATACCGTGCATCCTGCGCCAGCGCCACGCGCTCGCGCGGACGCGCCAGCTTGACCTCGAGGATCTCGCCGATGGTGGCGGCCGGGCCGTTGGTCATCATGACGATGCGATCCGACAGCAGCACCGCTTCGTCGACGTCGTGCGTGACCATGACGACGGTCGACTCGGTCTTGGCGACGATCTTCAGCAACTCGTCCTGCAAATGCGCGCGGGTCAGCGCATCGAGTGCGCCGAACGGTTCGTCCATCAGCAAGACCTTGGGTTCCATCGCCAGCGCGCGGGCGATGCCGACACGCTGCTTCATGCCGCCGGAAATTTCATTGGGACGCTTGCTCTCGGCCGCCGTCAATCCCACCAGCGCCAGTGCGGCGCGTGTACGGTCGCGCAATTGGGTGCGATTTTCAGTGGCGCCGAAGACGCGCTCGACGCCAAGAAAAATGTTTTCGTAGCAGGTCAGCCACGGCAGCAACGAATGGTTCTGGAACACCACCGAACGCTCCGGCGACGGACCGGCGATTTCACGGTTGGCGCACAGGAGCAAGCCGTCGCTCGGCTTGAGCAGGCCGGCGATCAGGTTCAGCAGCGTCGACTTGCCGCAGCCGGAGTGACCGATCAGCGTAATGAACTCGCCCTTTTGCACGGTCAGGTTGATGTCGCGCAGCGCGTGGAAGCTGCCCTTCTTGGTGTGGAACACCATCTCGACGTCATTGATGTCGATAAACTTGTTGTGCATGTCCATCAGAATCCCCTGTTGCTTTGTTAAGCGTTAAGTCATTGAGTCATTGCATTACGTTGCACCGAAACGGAATCAGCTGCTGACTTCTTCGTAGGTGAAGGCCTTGGCCAGCGCCACCAGCAATTGCTCGAGAATCAGGCCGACCACGCCGATCACCACGATCGCGATGATGATGTGCGGCACGTTCAGGTTGTTCCATTCATCCCAGACCCAGAAGCCGATGCCGACGCCGCCGGTCAGCATTTCCGCCGCCACGATCACCAGCCAGGCGGTGCCGATGGCCAGACGGACGCCGGTCAGCATGTACGGCAGGACCGATGGGAACAGGATCTTGGTCAGGATCTTCCATTCCGACAGATTCAACACGCGCGCCACGTTCATGTAATCCTGCGGCACGCGCTGCACGCCGACGGCGGTGTTGATGATCATCGGCCAGATCGAGCAGATGAAGATCGACCAGATCGCTGCCGGATTGGCCGACTTGAACACGAGCAGGCCGATCGGTAACCAGGCCAGCGGCGACACCGGTTTCAACAAGCTGATGATGGGACCGAACATACCCGACAAAAAGCGCACGCGACCGATCATGAAGCCCAGCGGAATCCCCACCAGCGCCGCCATGCCGAAACCGATCGCCACGCGCTGCAGCGATGCCAGCACGTTCCAGCCAATACCCTGGTCGTTCGGACCGGTACGATAAAACGGATCGGAAAACAGTTTGATCGCCTCCTGCAAGGTCACCAGCGGCGTCGGGAAATTGCCGGTCTTGGCGGCGA
Source organism: Herbaspirillum lusitanum P6-12 (assembly GCF_000256565.1). Taxonomy (GTDB): domain Bacteria; phylum Pseudomonadota; class Gammaproteobacteria; order Burkholderiales; family Burkholderiaceae_D; genus Herbaspirillum; species Herbaspirillum lusitanum. The sequence goes on from NZ_AJHH01000173.1 coordinate 9,479, forward strand.
CGATCTGCCACACCAGCACCAGGAAAGCGAGGCCGGTCACGGGAGGCAATATCTTCATCAGCCAACCCGCAAACGGCAGGTTTCTTCTCGCGGCCTTCGTCTTTTTTACCTTTGGAACAGCAACGGCAGCGGGTATCGCCACTTCTGCGGTAGCTGGTGCCGGCTTGTCGTTCATCATCGTGTCCATGACTGCGCTCATATCGATTCCTTCACTTGGTGCTGCTGCAAAATGTCCTGCGATCCGGCGGCTTGTCTGGTCAAGCCTTGACCTTGAACGAAGCGGCGTAGGCTTTCGGATTCTTGCCGTCCCATACGGTGCCGTCCATCAGCTTCGAGGTGCGCATCACGTCCTTCGGAATGCTGGTCTTTGTCATGGTCGCGGCGTCCTTGAACAAATCGATCTGGTTGACCGACTTGGCTACGGCCTGGTAGTCGGGATCTTCCTTGAGCAGACCCCAGCGGCGATGCTGCGTCATGAACCACATGCCGTCCGACAGGTACGGGAAGTTGACCGCGCCGTCGTTGTAGAACTTCATGTAGTTGGGGTCGTCCCAGGTCTTGCCGAGACCGTTCTGGTAGCGGCCCATGATGCGTTGATCGATGACGTCCTTGCTGGTGTTGACGTAGGACTTGTCGGCGATCACTTCGGCCATCTTGTTCTTGTTGGCCAGCGAGGCGTCGATCCATTTGCTGGCCTCGAGGATTGCCGCCATCATGGCGCGACAGGTATTCGGATATTTCCTGGCGAAGTCGAGCGTGGTGCCGAGGACTTTTTCCGGATGGTCTTTCCAGATGTCCTGCGTGGTGGTGGCGGTGATGCCGACGCCGTCGACGATCGCGCGGTGGCCCCAGGGCTCGCCGACGCAGAAACCGTCCATGTTGCCGACCCGCATGTTGGCCACCATCTGCGGCGGCGGCACGGTAATCACCTTGGCGTCCTTCATCGGATTGATGCCGTTGGCGGCCAGCCAGTAGTACAGCCACATGGCATGGGTGCCGGTCGGGAAGGTCTGCGCAAAGGTGTATTCGCGCTTGTCGGTTTGCATCAGCTTGGCCAGCGACGCGCCGTCGACGCCGCCCTTGTCGGCAATCTTCTTCGACAGCGTGATGGCCTGGCCATTGTTGTTCAGGCTCATGAGCACGGCCATGTCTTTCTTCTGACCGCCGATGCCCATCTGCACGCCGTAGATGAGGCCGTATAGCACGTGTGCCGCGTCCAGCTCGCCGTTGGTCAGCTTGTCGCGCACGCCGGCCCAGGAGGCTTCCTTGCTGAGCACGATCTTGATGCCGTATTTCTTGTCGAAGCCGAGCACCGAGGCCATCACGACGGAAGCGCAGTCGGTCAGCGGAATGAAACCGATCTTCACTTCTTCCTTCTCCGGTTTGTCGGAACCGGCCGCCCAGGCTCCTCCCGTGGCTAGTCCCAACATGCTCGCTCCCGTTGCAAGTCCTGCAGTCTGAATCAATTGACGACGCTTGAAATCCACTTCGTTCACAGCTTCCACGGCCTTGCTCGCTTGCTCTTTGAATTCCATCGCATTCCCCATTTGTTCGGCGGCAAAAAAAAAGGCGTCCCTCCGGCATGCACTGAGTCATGTCGAAAGACGCCTTTGTCTTGGATGGATCCGACCGCCATTGGCCGGATCGTTCATTGCGCAAACCTTGCGCTAATGCAGACGATTCAGCAAAGAGCGTGCCAAGCACATGGAAAAGCACGTGAAAGCCGCGCCGTTCATGGGCATGGCGGCAATCCGCCGTGGCCGGATGGAAAGCAAAAAGGGAGAAATTGACGATGCCGGCGGCGCACCGGCTTTGTGCTGCGCACCAATTTGGCGGTGCATGCACGCCGCCACAGCGAAGAAAAGTGTCAGCCGAGCAAATCTTCGACGTCCAGCAGGCGCTGGGCGATTTCGGAAAGCTTGAGGTTCTTGTTCATGGCCATGCTGCGCAACTTCTGATAGGCCTCGTCTTCCGACAGCTTGTGCCGGGACATCAGCAGACCTTTGGCGCGCTCGATCACCTTGCGCTCGGCCAGCTTGTGTTTGGTGTCCGACAATTCGGTCAGCAGCTTCTGTTCCCGGCGGAAGCGCGCCAGCGCCACGTCGAGCACCGGCTTGATGCGCTCGGCTTGCAGCCCGGCCACGATGTAGGCGGTGACGCCGGCTTCCATGGCGGCTTCCATGCTGCTGGTGTTGTCGTCTTCGGTAAACATGACGATGGGGCGGCGTTCGTCGCGCGTGGCGATGACGATATGCTCGAGTACGTCGCGCGCATCCGATTCGGCATCGATGATGATCATGTCGGGCTGGAGCTGGGCGATGCGCTCGGGCAGATACAGGTCGGCCGGTAGCGAGGCGACGATGTTGTAGCCCGCCTCCAGCAATCCGATGCGCAAGGCTTTGCTACGCTCGGCCTGCTCCTGCAGGTCGGTGTCGGTCTCATCGGCGTGGTCGATGATGGTGTTGACGACGACAATGCGTAGATTGCGCATGTGAGGTTCCAATGTTCGACTGGACATCGTGAATCGCTTCTGAACTCGTTACGGGTCTGGATGGTTGTGGCGCATCCCTTACCGGACCTGGACTACGCCGGTTTCATGTTGCCACACCTCCACGCTGCATGCCCGCCCGAATATCCTCCGGATGCAGCGGGCGAATAGTAACCCATTTGGAAATGCTGCACACTTTCCCTCATCTTGTGAGGCATTTTAAATGGGACGCCGCTGCGCGCTTGTCAGCAACAAGCAAAAATCAAACCAGAAAACACGGTGCAACGGTATCGCCATTCCGAATCCCCTACTCCGCCACTCGCCTTTTCCTACAGGAAATTGAGGCAGACGCCTATCTACCGCAGGCAAGGCGATTGTTAACATCCATCGCATCAACATTGCTTCGCTCTTGCACCCCATCAGTCTGGAGGAGATTACCCATGTCACGTCGCATTCGTTGCCTGCCGGTTGTCGGCAAGTCCGTGCAACTCGCTACCTATTTTGCC
>NZ_AJHH01000174.1 GCF_000256565.1 Herbaspirillum lusitanum P6-12
GTCGCCGGCGCTGGATCGCTTCAGCCTGTCGGCAGGCGCCTACTACGTTGACCCGACTTTCCGCGTCAACGCCAACTCGCACTACGGCTCGTACCAGTCCGGCGACATCGACCGCGACCGCACCGCCTTGCCGCGCGTCCGCGCCGAGCTGCTGCTGTTCGACAGCCAAGGACTGTCGTTCGACTATTTCACTTACAAGAAAAATTACGGCGGCGCCATCAACCGCACCATTCCCGTGGGCACCGGCTCCACCCTCAATGGCAATGGCGACGCCAACATCCAGGTGGACATGGCGTCGCTGGCCTACAAGTGGTGGATCGGCCAAGGCAACGACGTCTTCGGCATCGGCCTCGGCGCCGGCTACTATCGCGCCAAGATTGACGTCAATGCGGCAGCCACGCTCAACGGCGCGGCCGGCACGTTCAGCGACAGCTACTCCGAAAAAACCTGGGCGCCGCTGCTGGAAGTCGGCTGGAAGCATGCCTTCAGCAAGGACCTCCGTCTCTATGCGGAAGCCTCCGGCGTGAAGAAGAACTGGGGCAGGGTCACCGGCCACATCTATGGCGCAGCAGTCGGCGCCGAGTGGTATCCGCTGGCCAACCTGGGTATCGGCGCCGACTACGGCATCACGCGCATCAAGATCAACCGCGACGGCGGCGGCGCCATCGACGACGCCAATCTGGATATCCGCCTGAAAGGTCCGTCGGCTTACGTGAAGGTACGTTTCTGACATGGACGCCATGCGGCTTCGCATGGCGACGATGAACGCTGCAACCCTGCAGTAACAACAAGGAGAACAACATGACACTCGGCACCATACTTCTGATCGTTCTTATCCTGATCCTGATCGGCGCCCTGCCGACCTGGCCGCATAGCCGCTCATGGGGTTATGCCCCCAGCGGGATTGCCGGCACGATCGTCATCATCCTGTTGATCCTGGTGCTGCTCGGACGACTATAGTCCCGGGGATTTCATGCCGCGCAGGGCAAACAGGATATGATGGCGGCGTTGCACCTTGAGAGGGTGCAACGCCGTTCATCATTTCTACCCGAGGAGTCTGCAACGATGAGAAAAAATCGCCGACCACACCTGCTTCTGATGCCGCTCCTGCTGGCGGCCGGCATTGCCGCCGCTGCCGTGCATGCGCCGGCGTTGGCCGCTGAAGAAGACGTTTCCCAGGAAGATCCCGCACGCTGGTATCAAGGCGACGACACCGCCCGGTTGCACTACAAAACGCTGGTCAAAGAAGCCCGCGCCGCCGGGGCCCAGGCGCTGCAGGAATGCAAATCCCTCAAAGGCGCGGAAGCCAAGGGCTGCCGCAAGGAAGCACGCGACAATCAGAACAGCGATCTGGCACGCGCCAAACGCATTCTGAAGGCACGCAGCGCCGTCGAATGAACCGGACACGCTCGCGGTAGACTGCGTCTTCACAGAAGCGAAAAAAGGGGACCCGCGGGTCTTGAGGGTGCAACGCCGTTCATCATTTCTACCCGAGGAGTCTGCAACGATGAGAAAAAATCGCCGACCACACCTGCTTCTGATGCCGCTCCTGCTGGCGGCCGGCATTGCCGCCGCTGCCGTGCATGCGCCGGCGTTGGCCGCTGAAGAAGACGTTTCCCAGGAAGATCCCGCACGCTGGTATCAAGGCGACGACACCGCCCGGTTGCACTACAAAACGCTGGTCAAAGAAGCCCGCGCCGCCGGGGCCCAGGCGCTGCAGGAATGCAAATCCCTCAAAGGCGCGGAAGCCAAGGGCTGCCGCAAGGAAGCACGCGACAATCAGAACAGCGATCTGGCACGCGCCAAACGCATTCTGAAGGCACGCAGCGCCGTCGAATGAACCGGACACGCTCGCGGTAGACTGCGTCTTCACAGAAGCGAAAAAAGGGGACCCGCGGGTC
>NZ_AJHH01000175.1 GCF_000256565.1 Herbaspirillum lusitanum P6-12
GCCGCTACCGCCGGTCAGGACGGCGCCGCCCACTGCACCAACGCCAGCGCCGACGGCCGTATTCTTGTCACGCTGCGACATGCCGCTGCAACCGCTCAGGATTGTCAGGGCACAGACAGTGATCGCAGTCACTGAAATTTTACTTATTTTCATGATGACACCTCTTTAAAAATGGTTGTTGCTGCGGGATGCAGCAGTCGATTCTCGTGGCTTCTTGTTGACTCAAATGAAGAGCCGGTATTTTTTAGACCATGTTCAGCATGCGAGTTTCATGTCGAAGGACTACGCAAACATTCGCTTACACTTTTGGCGTCGTTGGCATCGCAGGCCTGTTTTTTAAGACCGGGATGCTCATACACGATGACCGCATTGCGGATCGATGGAGGATGCTTGCGTTGAACCATGTCGAGGTAGAGGAATTTTTTCTTGCCCACGCCGGCTGCGGCGACGGCTTTGGACTTTGCAGTGTTCGCCTTGATGAGCGTCAACGCCTGCGAGGTGGCGGCGAAGGTGGGGGGACACACCATTGCGCCGGCCAATACGAGCAAAGCCACTGTAGTTATTTTTTTCATAATCCCTCCCTCGACAAGTCGTGCGCATCACGACGCGGGAATGTTTAAACGGAGCGCACCAGCGATACCGGACCATCATGACAAAAGAGGATCGCACCCGACAGCCGTGCTTCTCCGATTCTGCCGTAAGACGATTCCTACAAATCGCCAAGGCCCGACATGAGGGGGGCCTGAAAATGAAAGCCGCGCCCCATTTTCAGCAACCGGCTTAACGGTCCTTCAGCGCTTCCTTGACGTCGCCGTAGCTCTCCTGAACATTGCCGTCAATTTGCTTTGCAGCGCCCTTGACTTGCTGTTCCTTGCTATCGACCATTTCGCCGGCCTTTTGCTGGACCTTGCCTGCTACTTCCTTTGCCTTGCCTTGAACTTGATCTTTATTCATGATGGCTCCTGAAAATGAAGGGACCAGTTACTGTCTTTGAAACAGTCAACTGCACACATCTCCTTGAATGGAAACGCGATGACTCATCTTAATCAGGAGCGCTTTTTCAAACCATAAGACAGCCTCGCTTTGCGGCGTAGGACAATACGCAAAGTCGGTCTCAGAAAGGGGAATCGGCCTGCAGCGAGCGTGCAGGCCGGGGTTCAGACGTCGGCGACGGGCGCCAGAGGAAGGCGTATCGAGATGATGGAGCCATTGCCCGGAGTGGAACGAATGACGACATTGCCGCCGAAGAAAGTGGCGCGCTCGCGTAAACCGCGCAGGCCGTAAGTCTTGTTGTTGTCCTGGCGTTCCTGCGGAATGCCGACGCCGTTATCCCGCACCGTCAGCGAGACCTGTTCTTCATCGACGTCGAGGATGACGTCGACCTGAGTGGCTTTGGCATGCTTGGTGACATTGTTGAGCATCTCCTGCAACATGCGATAGATGGCGATTTCCATCTCGTGACCGATGGTCACATCCTCGTCAGGCAAGCTGGACTTGCAGGTGATGCCGGTACGCTCAGCGAGTTCGTCGAGCTGTTCCGTGATTGCCGCCTTGAGTCCGAACAAGTCCAGCATGTTCGGACGCAACTCGGTCTGGATCCTTCGCGTGGTGCTCACCAGCGAACTCATCAGTCCCTGCATGCGCGGCTTGCGCTCTTGCCACTTCTCGTCTTCCGGCAGGATCTTGTAGACGCTCTCGAGATGCATGCTCAACGCCGTCAACGAGGCGCCCATGTTGTCATGCAGCTCGCGAGCGATGGCGCGCTTCTCTTCTTCGCGCACGGTTTCCAGGTGGTTGGTCAGCTCGCGCAGCAGGGCGGTCCGCTCGACCACGGCTTTCTCAAGTTGCGCTTCGCGTTCGCGCAGGGAATCTTCGGCTCGCTTGCGCTCAGAAATATCGGTGCTGATGCCGATCACGCCCAGTACGTTGCCGGCCTTGTCAAACCAGGGCACGCGCGTGGACTGATAGGTGAAGATGCCATGCTGCAGATGCAAGGTCTGCTCGATCGTCTCCGGCAGGCCGTGCGCCATGACGCGCTTGTCGTCCTCGTCGATGCGATCGGCTTCTTCCCGCTCGGTGAACAGCTCGCGGCTGGAGCGATACATGGCTTCTTCCCAGGTCTTGCCGACCTGCTGCAACAACGCGGGATTGGCAAACACCAGCAAGCCTTGGCGATTCTTGACGAAGATCGGTTCGCGGGTGCTGTCGCTGACGGCGGTCAGCAGGGAATTGGCCTCGGCCAGCTTGGCCGCGCTTTGCATGCGCGCACCGTATTCGCGATCGAGCTTGCCGGCAAAACGCCAGAACACGAACACCACCAACGCACCGTCGATCAGCGTCAGGAACGGCAGCATCAATTGATCGGAATACAAGCCGCGTTCAGCACCCCTCGACACCAGCCAGTTCAGCAGCAGGATCAGGAACAGCATGGAAGGCAACAGGCGCCGCAACATGTTGCCGCCCGGTGCGTGACCGATGATGATGGACATCAGACGATGCGACGGCCGCGCCATCAGCAATGCTGCGCCGAGCAGCAAAAAGCCCAGGGCCGTCAGCAAGGGAATTCCGGTGGAATAGCGCAGGAAGGTCAGTTTGTTGATGCCGTACAGATAGCCGACCAGCGGGATCGCGCTCAATCCGAGCAGTACGAAGGCCAGATATTCAGCCGGGTAATGTCCGCCGCGAATACGCAGGTCTTGCAACAGGAGGATCAGCGCGGTGAGCAGGAAGCAGCCGGCGGCGAGCGGATGGATTTCGGCGCCGAATGCGCTGCCCGCCGTCGACAACACCGAGAAAGCACCGTGGAGCAATTTCACGCCGAACAGATTCTGCAGCAGGAATCCTGCGCTCAACAGCAACAGCAGCACGATAAGCACGCGCGATGCCAAGGCCAGCTTGCGACTGATCTTGCCGACATTGAGGCATTGCAGGTACAAGGCAGCCCCGGACAGGATGAAGCCGGCCGCAGAACTTCCCTGTACCGAGATGAGGTCGGCCAGGATCTTGCGGTAGCCGTCGTCGGCATAGCAGCTGATGAGCACCACCACGCCGAACAACGCGATAATCATGGCCAGACTCATGGCGGCACTGATGATGCTGGCGAAATTTGCCTGGGTGGCGACGTAATGTTCGAGCGAAGAGCTTTCGCCGGTATCGTTTCTGGTGGATGTCGTATGCATGTGCTGAAAACCCTTGATTTTTTCGTTGACCCCACGGCGAGGCGCGGCGGCATGCATTGACATTATATTGGGTTGCAACACCGCATCATGGCGATGTCAATGGCGGGACGAGGTCCGCACCATTGGAAATCAGGCTGGAGCGAATCCGCGCGGTGAATTGTTCTTGCCCGCTGCGCCCCGTCCGCTGATACGTTCGATCAGACTGCGCAATTTGGTGAACTCCGATGATTTATCGAAGAAGAACTGCACGCCGTACTGAACGCCGACGCGGCGATAGGTCGAACTGACATGATTGCTGAAGACGATCTTGAGTTCGTCATGGCGACGTTTGCCGGCGAGCGCCAGCGATTGCAGCAAATGCATGCCATTGCCCTGCTTGAGCTGAATATCGAGGATGAGCACGTCATAGCTCTCGTTTTCCAGACGCGCCATGGCATCCTGCTCGGTCTCGGAATAGCCTGCAAGCACCACACCCGGAATTTCGGTGAGACTCTCGATGATGAGATCCCGTACGTCCTCCGAGTCTTCCACCAGGAAGATCTTGAGCGGCGCATCGACAGAATGGCCCTTCGTCGTCACCAGTTGTTGCAGCACATCTTCCATGATAGCTATCCAAAACGACTAACAACCCAACAATCAACACGGCGCTCGGCCGCTCATTTCCCGCCTCGTCATTTCCCTCCCGACCGCCAACGCTGCCGTCAGTCGATCAGGTTGTTCTTGATCGCGTAATAAATGATGTCGGCGTTGTTCGCCATGTTCATCTTTTGCAGCACGCGCGAGCGGTAGGTGCTCACGGTCTTGACGCTCAGGCACAGCTCATCGGCGATTTGCGTCACGCCCTGGCCTTGGCCGAGCTTGTAGAAAATTTCGTATTCGCGCTGAGACAAGGTCTCGTGCAGCGGTTTTTCCGAATCCACCGGATCGGTGGTCAGCAACTCGGCCACGCCGTAGCTGATGTATTTGTGGCCGCGCAAAATCGTGTTGATGGCGCTGACCAGGTCGGTCGCGAGCGCTTCCTTCTGCACATAGCCGCTGGCGCCGCTGCGCAATACCTGCACCGCGTAGCGGCTTTCGGGATGCATGCTGAGCATCAGAACCGGCAGGTTGGGCTTTTCGCGCTTGATCTGTTTCAACACTTCGACGCCGCTCTTGTCCGGCATCGCGATATCGAGCAGGACAATGTCCCACTCCTGGGTGCGCACCAGGCGGATAGCTTCTTCCGCCGTGCTGGCTTCACCGCCGACTTCCATGTTCGGAATGTCGGCAATGAAATGCTGAACACCGGCGCGCACTACTGCGTGATCATCGACTACCAATATTTTTGTCATAGTTTTTACCAGCATCAAGACAATGCTGCATATCTCTCATTGATCAGGCAAATGCGGTCAAACTGCCGGGGTGCAGCCTGCCCATCATTTGTTCAGAGTGATCCGGGATCCGGACATCTTCCGCGGCTAACTATACCTCAACGATTGCAAATTTCGTACCATTTGAATGCACCTCAGGGGTGGCGACCGCATTCGCGGCGGCCACCCCCGACCGACCGGCGACTTACTTCAGACGCAGGTCGTTCTTGACCGAAGTCACACCCTTCACGCCGCGAGCCAACTCGGTTGCGCGGCTGGCTGCCGTTGCCGAACTGACAAAACCGCTCAGCTGAACCACGCCCTTGTAGGTTTCGACGTTGATTTCGGCCGACTTCAGGTTCGGTTCCTGGAGGATGGCAGTCTTCACCTTGGTGGTGATGACTGCGTCATCGACGTACTCGCCGGTGCCTTCCTTGTTCGGACCGGAAGCGCAACCGACCAGCGACACCATCATCAGTGCGAGGAAAAAGCCTGTGATACGTTTGGTCAAAGATAAAGTCATGATGGATCTCCTTGTTGGTAAATTCAATTCGTGTTGCCTGCGATTTTTTATGGAGAAGCATCGCACCTCTCCATGACCTTACTGCATACTCGATTACTCAATTTCAGCAGTTCAATTCAACTACTCAATTGCATCCTGGCGCGTCCCCGGATTACTTGGCGAACTTCACCTTGGCATCAGCCTGGCACTTGTCCCTTTCCGCACCGTTCATTGCGTCGCACTTTTCCTTGGCGGCGCTGTATTCGGCGTCATTGCTGGTCTTCTTTGCATCTTTCTTGGCGTCAGTGGATTTGCGCTTTGCCTTGGCGTCGGCTACTGCGGTTTCATGAGCAGCCTTGGCTTCCTTCTGGCAGACGTCCTGTTCATTGCCCTTGAGCGGTTTGCACTTGGCCTTGGCGGTCTTGTAATCCGCATCGGCGGCCGCGACGTCGGCCTTGTATTGGGATTTGACGGCATCAGCTGCGCTGGCCAGGCCATGGGCGCCCAATGCGGCGGAAGTCAGGATACAAGCGGCGATGAGTTTTTTCATGGGTAAGCTCCTCTGGTTTTATTAAAAATTGATTTTTGCGCCGGCGTACGGCAAACAAGCGACTTGCTGAGTTCAGCAGAGATCAGTGATGTCAATCCTTGTTGCTGTCTTCGAATGCCTTGATCTGCTTCTCGGTTTCGTCCTTGTTGATGCCATAGACTTCCTGGATGCGGCCGGCCAGCTGTTCACGCTTGCCGTTGATGGCGTCGAGCTGGTCGTCGGTCAGCTTGCCCCATTGTTCCTTGGCCTTGCCTTTGAACTGTTTCCAGTTGCCTTCGATGATGTCCCAATTCATGGTGTTCTCCTTCGCGTTGACGACACGGATGCCGTGTTGATGATGCATGCCCGGCTCAGAGACCGGACAGGCGTAGTCAATCGAGCAGATCGCTCATGTCGTCGGCGTGTTCTTCTTCCTTCGCCATGATGGAAATGAGCAAATGCCGGGTGGTCGGATCGTCGTCGCCGATGCGTTCGATCATCTGGCGATACGTCTCGATGGCGATGCGCTCGGCGATCAGGTTGGCGCGGATCATCGACTTGATGTCGCTGGAATCGTCATAATCGGCGTGGCTGCGCTCGGACAGCTTGCCTGGATTGAAATCCGGCTCGCCGTTCAGTTGCACGATGCGTTCGGCGATCTGGTTGGCATGCGCTTCTTCTTCCGCCGCATGCTCCAGGAATTCAGCCTTGATCGGCTCATTTTCCAGACCGGTAGCGGTGAAATAGTGACGCTTGTAGCGCAATACGCAGACCAGCTCGGTCGCCAGCGCGTCATTGAGCATCGCCACGACTTCTTCGCGATTGCCCTTGTAACCTTGGGTCACGGCGCCGTCGCCGATCTTCTGAGCGGCTTCGCGCACTTTCTCGCGGTCGATATGAAATGGCGCACCTCGTTCACCCGAAATATGACTGACCGTCGATGGGTTGCTTGACATGATGATGTTCCTTTATTCGATTGGCTGAATGGCTACGAATGGCTGCGATGACAATGAACAGGCGAATTCAACGTTCGCCGGTACGCGCCACGCACAAGCCCAGCAGCAAGCCGACGCCGGTGGAAATCGCGATGGCGCGCCATGGATTCGATTGCACGTAGTCGTCGGTGGTGGAGGCGATCTCCTTGCCGGTCTGGACCACATAGGATTGGATGCCTTGCGCCTTGACGAAGGCGCGATCCAGGATTTCTTCACCCTTGGCGCGCAAATCTTCGGCTTTCTTGCCGGTAGTGGCTGCGGCTTCGGTGAACAGTTCCTGTGCTTCCTGCAGCAGGACCTGGACGTCGCTACGGACGGTTCGCAATTTTTCTTCGCGCATTTTTTCCTCTCTTTCGTGTTGGTTGGCAGCTTCAGTAGCGGGGCGACATCTTCTCGATGCCGACGCTCTAATACATGAAGTACTGAAGGATGAGCAGCATCAGCAGAGGCATGCCCAGTAACCAGCAAATCACCAGTTTTTCTTTTTCCATGGTTGCACCCGTTTCGATAGTTCTTGTGTTGAAACGAACCGCTTGTCTCTTCCGTGTTATTCCTCGATTGCATTCGATTACTGCTGCATTGCTTGCTGTTTGCGCCGATAAGCCGATAACTGAACGATACTGGCAGTACCGTTTATCAGCGATAGGACTGCGGCTCATTACCTTGTAGGACAAGCCCGCAATCGGCTTTCGTCAAGGCGTTGCGTCCTGCGACAACTCATCCTTGACTGGCATGGCCGGCGTAATGACGTTGCCGCCTTCGCCTTCCCAGCGTCCGCCCTTCCGCGCGGATCAGGCGCGGA
>NZ_AJHH01000176.1 GCF_000256565.1 Herbaspirillum lusitanum P6-12
GCCTTCTTTCGACTTGCCCTTCCGCGCGGATCAGGCGCGGACGGCAGGACTATATTGCTTGCTACGCTTACGCCTTGATTGCCGGCTCCGCATTGCGCAGACGGATGTGCAGTTCGCGCAGTTGCTTCTCGTCGACCGCCGACGGCGCTTGCGTCAACAGATCTTGCGCGCGCTGGGTCTTCGGGAAAGCGATGACGTCGCGAATCGACTCGGCGCCGGCCATCATGGTCACCAGACGATCCAGGCCGAAGGCGATGCCGCCGTGCGGAGGCGCGCCGTATTGCAGCGCATCCAGCAGGAAACCGAACTTCAGGCGTGCTTCTTCGTCGTTGATCTTCAGCGCGCGGAACACCTTGCTCTGCACTTCGGCGCGGTGGATACGGACCGAACCGCCGCCCATTTCCCAACCGTTCAGCACCAGGTCATAGGCCTTGGCGATGGCGGCTGCCGGGTTGGTCGAGATGAAATCTTCGTGACCATCCTTGGGCGAGGTGAACGGGTGATGCAGAGCGACCCAGCGCTGGTTGTCTTCGTCGTATTCGAACATCGGGAAGTCGACCACCCACAGCGGACGCCAGGCGTCGTCGAGCAGGCCGTTCTTCTTGCCGAAATCGCTGTGGCCGATCTTCACGCGCAGCGCGCCGATGGCGTCGTTGACGACCTTGGTCTTGTCGGCGCCGAAGAAAATCAGGTCGCCGTCTTGCGCGCCGGTCTTCTCGACGATGGCGGCCAGTGCGGCGTCGTGCAGGTTCTTGACGATCGGCGATTGCAGGCCGTCGCGACCCTTGGCCTTTTCGTTGACCTTGATGTACGCCAGGCCCTTGGCGCCGTAGATGGCGACGAACTGGGTGTAGGCGTCGATTTCCGAACGCGGCATTTCGGCGCCGCCCGGCACGCGCAGGCCGACCACGCGGCCGCCTTCGCTGTTGGCCGCACCGGCGAATACCTTGAACTCGACATCCTTCATGACGTCGGTCAGCTCGGTGAATTCCAGCTTGACGCGCATGTCCGGCTTGTCCGAACCGTACATGCCCATCGCGGTCGCGAAGTCCATGACCGGGAACGGATCCGGCAGGTCGATGTCGAGCACGTTCTTGAAGACCAGGCGGATCATGCCTTCGAACAGGTCGCGGATTTCCTGTTCATTCATGAACGAGGTTTCGCAGTCGATCTGGGTGAATTCAGGCTGGCGATCGGCGCGCAGGTCTTCGTCGCGGAAGCACTTGGTGATCTGGTAGTAACGGTCGAAGTTGGCGACCATCAGCAGCTGCTTGAACAGCTGCGGCGATTGCGGCAGCGCGAAGAATTCGCCGGCGTTCACGCGCGAAGGCACCAGGTAATCGCGTGCGCCTTCCGGGGTCGACTTGGTCAGCATCGGCGTTTCGATGTCGATGAAGCCTTGCGCGTCGAGGAACTTGCGCACTTCCATCGCCACCTTGTAGCGCAGGCGCAGGTTGTTTTGCATTTGCGGACGGCGCAGGTCCAGCACGCGGTGCGTCAGGCGGGTGGTTTCCGACAGGTTGTCGTCGTCCAGCTGGAACGGCGGCGTGACGGATGGGTTCAGCACTTCCAGCTCGTGCGCGAGCACTTCGATCTTGCCCGAGGTCAGGTTGGCGTTGCTGGTGCCGTCGGGACGGTTGCGCACGATGCCGGTGATGCGCAGGCAGAATTCGTTGCGCACGGCTTCGGCGTTCTTGAACACGTCGACGCGATCAGGATCGCAGACGACTTGCACCAGGCCTTCGCGGTCGCGCAGATCGATGAAGATCACGCCGCCGTGGTCGCGACGACGATGCACCCAGCCGCACAGGCTGACGGTTTGGCCGAGCAGTGCCTCAGTGGTGAGGCCGCAGTATTGAGTTCGCATGGACATATTCAGGTTCCGTTATTCCGTTTTCAGTTTCGTTCGATTCAGTTTTTTTGCTTCTGTGTTCGGTGCTGCTGGCAGGGCGAAGGCGGGGCAGAACAGCGCGGTCAACTCTTGCGGAGCGCTGAACGCCCCTTCAATTATGATTGGCCGCATCGGCGGCGTGCCGGACTTGTCCTGGTACACGGCGATCAGATGCGGCACGCCGCCGCCTTGGGTGTAGGTCGAACGCACGGTGTGGCCCGGGGCCTTCGGCGCGATCATGATGATGTCCAGGTCGGCGCGCGGCACCATCAGGAAAAATCCCGAGGTCGGATTCGGCGTGGTCGGCACGTACAGGCTGACGTAGTCGCCCGCCAGGTGGTTCTTCACTTCACCGCCGGGAATGCCGGTCAGAAACGCGATGGTCCACGAGCCTTGGCGCGGATACTGCACCAGCACGGCCTTGCGGAAGGCGTTGCCGGACGACGAGAACAGCGTGTCGGATACTTGCTTGACGCTGGAATAGATCGACTTGACCACCGGAATGCGGGTCAGCAGACCTTCCCACAGCGACACCACCTGGCGGCCGATGAAATTGCGCGTGGCCAGGCCGGTGATGAAAATGATCAGCAGCGTGAGGATGGTGCCCAGGCCGGGGATATGGAAGCCGACCAGCGCTTCCGGCCGCCAGCTTTCCGGCAGCAGCAGCAGCGACTGATCCATGGTGCCGATGATCAGGTTGAGCACCCACACCGTGATTGCCAGGGGGACCAGGATCAGCAGGCCGGTGATGAAGTATTTGCGCATGGGGTGGCTTTCCGCGGTGGCGCTCAGGAAGCGCTTGGGGTGCTGGGTGACTTGGGAGCAGCCGGGGCTGCAGCAGCTGGTGCGGCCGCTGGGGCGGCGGGCGCCGAAGCTGCAGCGGGAGCAGCGGCCGGAGCAGCAACACCAGTACCGCCAGCATCGCCGGATTATAAAGGTTTTTGGGACGTTTTTGACACCGGATGCAAACTCCTCCGCCAAGCCAGTCCCCGCCGCGCCCGCGATTCGACAAAGAATTGCCAGATTGAAATGTATTCGCACGTCGACATTTCCTGCGGGAAATGCCGACCACGCCGATTGCCATACGCTGCCAATGCCTCCGGAAGCGAGGCATCCTCTCTCAAAAGCGGGTTTCCAGAGACAAGCGTATGGTGCGCCCGGGCATCGGCATGCCGGATGCAATC
>NZ_AJHH01000177.1 GCF_000256565.1 Herbaspirillum lusitanum P6-12
GGGGGGGGGGCCGATCACCGAACCCGGGTCAAAAGCGTAACGGCTCATGAGATTGTCGATATTGAAATCCACGTTCATGTGCTGGTTGATCTTGTAGGTGGCAAAGAGGTCGATGATTTTTTCGGAAGGAATGGCTACGACTGCCCGCGCCCCTGTTCCTTGGAACCAATCTACCGGATTCTTCTTTTCGGAGTGGTATTTCAGGCGTCCTCCCAACGTCATCGCACCCTCCAGCAGGCGCACTCCGACCGCAATGTTGAATGAACGGCGCGGAGGAATGCGCGCGGAAACCAGGCTCCATTCGTAACCAACCGAATTGCAGTCCGGCGCTCCCAACGGCTCCGCATTGCGTTTGGAACATATCTTTGGTTGCTCATACAGGATGGCCGAGGCATCCATGAAAACGCGGGAGTTTTCATAAAAGACCTTTGCCTCCCAGCCGTTCAGCTCCACGCGATCGTAATTCGTGAATGAGAAATTTCCTATCCAGCTCGGCGCGCCTGGTTGAAGCGGCAGTTCAGAGGTAGAGATGTAGTTCTCTACCGTGTTGGCAAAATAGCTCGTCTTGAATCCCATTTTTTCATTGCGGAACAAGACGTTGTCCAGCTTTCCCTCGAGGCCGATTTCCCAGCTGCGACTTTTCTCGGGCTTCAGCGGGTTATATTTGTCATAACTGAACAACTGAGCCGAGGTACTCGATTCGAACAAGCTGGGATCACGAAAAGTGCGCCCTCCTTTCATCAGAACGTCCAGATGCTTCGTCAGATGCAGCCGCAGCTCCGCCGTCAGATCGTTGTTGGGGCTGTAACGGATGCGTTTCTGCGTCAGATAGTCGCTGACGGTCGAGCCGTGCATTTTTGTGCCCAACCTGGCCGTTGCGGCAGCCGTGTCCAGTTCACCGTTAAGAAAGACGCCGTATTCGCTGCGACGCGCATCGCGCGTAGGGCGGCCGGTTGAGCCGGATCCGGTTGCGTGGATTGGTGCGCTGCTCTTCCATGCTGAATCCGTAATCGAAGCTCAACGGGAGCAAGCTGAAACTGGACCGATTGCCGACGTTGAGACCTTGTCGGCTGTCGGCGTATTCGTGAATGTATTGATCCCCGTAGCGGGACCCGATCGGCCCTCCGAAGAGCCCATTGTGTTGCTTCAGGTCGACCAGGGTTTTCCACAACCCGATGCGCAGGTCGAGCAGCCGGTTATCGCTCGGGGCCAACGTATAGATGCCGCTATAGCTGTTGAGCCGGGCTGTTCCAAGCGACCATTGCGACATTGACTCCACGCCTGCGGGAAGGTCATTGAAATTCTGATCGATGCGATTCTTGTACCAGTAGGCCGCCATCACCTCGCCCGCCTTCTGCGCGTGATGCCGGTAAGTCAGTTCAAGCCGCTCCGCGGCTCCCGGATTCCAGCCGATTCTGGCCAGACTGGAGTCACTTTCATAGCTGGTATTGACCACTTCCTGCCCCGGCGTCACGACAACATCTTCTTCGCGATACCTCGATGCGCCGTTTCGGCCCGCGAAGTAATTGCCGACACGCCGCTTGCTATAGGCGACCAGCCAATCGACACGGTCTGTCTTATAGGCCAGCGCACCGGCCAACGCGCCATTATTGAATCTGTCCCGCATGAGATCGTTTCGTACGACATAGTAATTCTGAGCGCGCTCTTTTTCAGGAATGTCGGGCGTCTGGTTGTTGTTGTACACGCTGCCTTTGGTCCACACGCCGAAATTCTTGCCCGGCAAGACGACGTCCTCCGCGGCGATCGTGCGCATCTGCACCACGCCGCCAATAGCGCCGGTCCCGAATGTTCCGGTCGAGGCGCCTTTCAGAATGCTGATGTTCCGGATCAGGTCCATGTCGATATAGGTGCGATCGCTTTCGCCTTGATAACCGCGGAACGTGTGCGTCGATTGCAAGGCGCCGTCAATGACGACGGGTACCCGCCCCTCTCCCTGCAAGCCACGGATTCCCACATCAATCGCCCCGGCTTCGTTGCGGATGTTATTGATCTGCACGCCTGAAAATTGCGAGAAGACATCGCCATTGCCGGTACCGCGATAGCGCGCGATATCCTCGGCGTTCAACTCGTCGGTCTTGTCGTCCCGTCCGGAGCGCACTTCCACTTCCCTGAGCCGGTCTTCTTGCTTGCGCCGTGCCGGTTCCGGCGCGATGCCTTCCCCGTACAAGGGAAAAGACGCCACCGTCAACAGACCCACCAGCCACGCCTTTTTACTTCTGTTGTTTTGCACATCCATTTCGACAAATCCTCTTTTTGCGTTCGCGACCGTTCACCAAGGCGCATGCGCGCCTTGGAACATCAGCCGTTGAGTGGGAAACCCCTGAGCCGGACGCCGGCAAGGGTGTTCAAGTGGAAGCGAGGACATGTTCGTGCGCATGTCTCGCCACGCACAAATAATAATGATTATCATTTGTGCATGGCAAGATTGTCAGGCAAGGAATGACGATATGTGAGGAAAGTAGAATTTCCCCGAAGCGTGAATCAGGAGTAGTTTGACTGGAAGCTAGTTCTGCGGTGATGACGACAAGAAGAGAACCCGTACGACAATGGAGCGAACCGCAACGATCCGGTTCATTGCCGCACGTTGGTCAAGGTCTCCAGGAAACTGTTGCACCACCAATGGACGTCGTACTTGCGTATCGTCGCCAGCAAGGCGGCGTGGCGCTCCTTGCGTTCCTGCAGCGGCATCTGCAGCGCATGCTGGATGGCCTGGGCGGTGCCGTGGGTGTCGTAGGGATTGACCAGCAAGGCTTCCTTCATCTGCTCGGCGGCGCCGGCGAAACGCGACAGCACCAGCACGCCCGGATCTTCTTCATCCTGCGCCGCGACGAATTCCTTGGCGACCAGATTCATGCCGTCGCGCAGCGGCGTCACCAACGCCACCGCGCAGGCACGATACAAACCCGGCAGGCGTTTGCGGGCGACCGTGCGGTGCATGTAGCGGATCGGCATCCATTCGAAGTCGCCGAAATCGCCGTTGATGGAGCCGCACAGGCTTTCCAGTTCGCGCTGGATGTCCGCGTAGGCGTCGACATCTTCGCGGCTCGGCGAGGCCACCTGCAGCAGCGTGGCGCTATGACGGTTTTCCGGATATTGCTGCAGCAGCTCGCGGAAGGCGCGGATGCGATGCGGCAGGCCTTTGGAGTAATCGAGCCGGTCGACGCCGATCAGCAGGCGCCGCCGCGAATATTCCTTGCGCGTGTTCTCGAAGGTCTCGCGCGCCTCGCGGGCACGGCCAAGGCGCTGGAAGTCGTCGACGTCAATCCCGATCGGGAAAGCCTTGGCCTGCACCGTGCTGTTGAAGGCGCGGAACTGGCTTACCCCGACGGTCTCGGCGGTGGCTTCGGCTTTGACGTAATTTGAGAAATGCTGCAAATCCGCTTCCGTCTGAAAACCCACCAGGTCATAGGCGAACAAGGCCCGCATGAGCCACTCATGCGAAGGAATCGCCGCCAGGATTTGCGGCGGCGGCAGCGGGATGTGCAGGAAGAAACCGACGCGGTTGCCGCAGCCCATGGCGCGCAATTCGGCAGCCAGCGGAATCAGGTGGTAATCGTGGATCCAGATCAGGTCGTCCGGCTTGAGCAGCGGCATCAGCTTGCGCGCGAACAGTTGATTCACGCGGCGATAGCCGCCCAGGTGACCCGATTCGAAATGCGCCAGGTCGAGGCGGTAATGGAACACGGGCCACAGCACGCCGTTGGCATAGCCGCGATAGTAGGCATCATGGTCTTCGGTGCACAGGTCGAGCTCGGCCAGCGTCACCGGACCGGCCTGGTTGATATGCAGCGCGCCCTCGCCGGGAGTGCCGTCTTCGACGACCTTGCCGCTCCAGCCGAACCATAGGCCGCCGGTGCGTTTGAGGGTTTCACCGAGCGCCACCGCCAGTCCCCCGGCCGCCGGCTTGCGCGGATCCGCGAGACGATTGGAAACTACGACGAGGCGGGACATGATGAAACTCCTTTATTCTTGTGTAGAAAAAAATAGATCGACGGCAACCGCGGAACCATCAAATTACCGTCTCCCACGATACCGACAACCTCATTGCGCAATTGATGATCCCGACCATCGAATAGGTTTGCGGGAAGTTGCCCCACATCTGGCCGGTGACAGGATGCGTGTCCTCCGACAGCAGGCCGACATGATTGCGCGCCGCCAGCATGGCTTCGAAAATCTCGCGCGCCTGTTCCTTGCGGCCGATGCGGGCAAGCGCGTCGATGCGCCAGAAAGTGCAGATGTTGAAGGCGGTTTCGGGCCGGCCGAAATCGTCGGGCGCTTCGTAGCGGCGCATGTAAGGGCCGTCGCACAGGTATTTCTCCAGCGTGTCGACGGTGGCGATGAAGCGCTTGTCGGTCGGCGCGATCAGGCCGACTTCGACCATCAGCAAGACGCTGGCGTCGAGGTCGCGGCCGCCGAAACTTTCGGCGTAGGTCTGGCGCTCTTCGTTCCAGGCTTCGGTCAGGATGCGCTTGCCGATCATTTCGGCGCGCTCGTGCCAGTAGCGTGCGCGTTCGTCGAGTTCGAGCCGCGACGCGATCTTGCCGAGGCGGTCGCAGGCGGCCCAGCTCATCAGCGCCGACGAGGTGTGAATGCGCGAACGCGTGCGCAACTCCCACATGCCGGCGTCGGGACGGTCGTACATTTCAAAGGCGCGTTCGCCGACGGCTTCCAGATGCTTGAACTGTTCGGCGCCGGCGCGATGATGCAGGCGCGCATCATGGAAAGCCTGCGCCGCACCGAGGATGATGTTGCCGTAGACGTCGTGCTGGAAATGCTCGTAAGCCTGGTTGCCCACGCGCACCGGCGCATGATGGCGATAGCCAGGCAGGTGATCGAGGATCTGTTCCGGCAGCGCTTCTTCGAGGCCGATGCCGTACAGCGGCTGTACGTGGCCGCCGGCCGAACGCACCACCACGTTGGTGAGCCAGCGCAGGTAATCTTCCATGGTGCCGAGTTCGGAAATGCTGTTGAGCGCGCGCACCACGAAGAAGGCGTCGCGCAACCAGCAGTAACGGTAATCCCAGTTGCGCGCGCTGCCCGGCGCTTCCGGCACGCTGGTGGTCATCGCGGCGATGATGGCGCCGGTGTCTTCATACACCGACATCTTGAGCGTGATGGCGGCGCGAATCACGGCAGCCTGCCACTCGAGCGGCGTGGCCAGGCTGCGGCTCCAGTTGCGCCAGTAGGTGATGGTTTCCTGCTCGAAACTGCGCGCGGTGTCGCCGATGCCGCCGGTCAGCGTTTCGTCGGGACCGAGCAGGAAGTTGAACGGCCGGCTGATCACGAAGGCAGTCTCGTCGAGCAGGTAGCTGATCGGCGCATCGGTGTTCAGGCGCAGCGTCATCTCGGAGCCGACGTAGCGGATGTGGTTGCTGCCACGCGTCTGCAGCGGCTCTTCACGGCCCCAGTCGAACTTGGGGCGCAGCACCACGCGCATGCGCGGCGCGCCCGAGAGCGGATGGATGCGGCGCACCAGTTGCAGCGGACGGAAGAAGCGGCCACGGCTCTGGAAGCGCGGGGCCAGGTCGGTGATCTCGATGCCCTGTCCCAGTGTGTCGTAGAGGCGCGTTTTCAGCACGGCGGTGTTGGGCTCGTACCATTGCTCGCTGTGCGAAAAATTCTCCAGCTCAAAACTCCACAGGCTGCCGCTCTCGCCGGGATCGAGCAAGGCGTTGAACACCGGATCGCCGTCGAAGCGCGGCAGGCAGCACCACACCATGCGGCCGAGTTTGTCGATCAGCGCACTGTAGGAACAGTTGCCGATCACGCCGAGATCGAGGGAAGAAGTGGAAGGCCGGTCGCCGTCGTTGCTGACGCCGGTGGAGGTGTCGTTGCTGGGAGTATCGATGGATGACGTGCTCATGCTGCCTTTCCTCTCTTTACTTTTTTTGTCGCCGGAGCGGTGATGTGGATGTTGGCGCTGGTGGCGTCGGTGGTGCCGCTTGCCAATGTACCTGTGCCGGTAAACCTGCCTATCTGCCTGAAAAATTGCGCTGACG
>NZ_AJHH01000178.1 GCF_000256565.1 Herbaspirillum lusitanum P6-12
GCAGCCGCAGCGGCTGCTTCTGCTGCTTCGGGAGTCACGCGCGGCGTGCGATTGGCGGCTTGCTTCTCGCGCACCATCTTGGCGGCCTGACGCAATTCCTTCTTGCCGCCGGCCACCGCCGTGATCTGTTCTTGGCTCGGCAGCGACGCCACTGCAGCAGCGGCTGCTTGTGGGGACGACGTCCGGCGAACGGCGCCTCACGCATGAATGCGGCGATGGCGTCGCCCTTGTCGGCCAGCGCCGCCTTGGCTTCGACCACCATCTTGCCGCGCAGGACAGTGAAACCCGGCGCGCGCGCGCGCGCGCGCGCGCGCGCGCGCGCGCGCGCGCGCGCGTCCACGTGCGAACCCACCTTGGAGACCGCGTAATTCATCGCTTCGATACAGGCCTGTTCCAGATGCGGCGCCTTGCGGTAATGCAGCGCCAGCGCCCCGCGCTTGGGTTCCAGCAGCAGCCCGGGATGACGTGCGACGAACGGCGCGAGCCGCTCCATCAATGGATCGGTGGCGGGCGCGGCAAGTTGCACCAGCCGACCCGAGGCATCGCGGCGCTCGAGGCCGTGTACGCCGGCGGCAGGCAGGCGCAACGGCGCCAGGTAATGGTCGAGCTGCGCTACCGGCCGGCCGCTGACGACCGCCAGCGCACCGTTCGCGCGTGTTTGCACCTGCTGCAACATCTCGATCAGGTCCGGCGCCGGGACCACGCTTTCCGGCTCGGGAGCCAGATTCACCAAGGTGCCGTCGAAGTCGAGAAACAATGCATCAGCGGCAAAATCGTATTCATGAGTTTGCAGAGACATGCTCAATGAGGTCGATTTAATACTGATTAGTTCCAATTGGTTTTTCGACAACAATTTTTTGCGAGTACAAGAAAACGGCTTGGTTCAGCGGAAAAAAAGCGGGGCGAACGGTCGTGGCGACCGTTGCAAAACAGGAGGGGAACAGAACGAGGAAGGTAGCGCAGCGCCTGCGCGATCCGCAAAGAATGCGAATCGCGCAGGGAAGAAAATCAAGACGGGATCAGTCGGTGCTCAGTGCGCCCGCTGCTGGCGCCTGCGGAATCGGCGCCACCAGTTGCGGCAGCAGCGAACCGAACACCATGCCGCCCACGCTCATCAGCAAGCCGGCCAGCTGCGGCGGCCACAGGCCTTCCGGCGCGACGTATTCGAGCGTGATCCAGGTCGTCAGGCCGAGGATCATGGCAGCCAGCGCGCCCTGACGGGTGGCACGCTTCCAGTACACGCCGAAGGCCAGCGGCACGAAGGCGGCGACCAGCGTCACCTTGTAGGCGTTTTCGACCATCTGGTAAATGCTCGACTGGCTGTTGAGCGCCAGCGAGGTCACCGCGATCGTGAACAGCAACACCACCACGCGCATCGAGAACAGAAATTCCTTGTCGCTCTTCCAGGGACGGATTTCCTTGATGACGTTTTCGGTAAAGGTCACCGACGGCGCCAGCAGCGTCGCGCTGGCACAGCTCTTGATCGCCGACAGCAGCGCGCCGAAGAACATCACCTGGGCGAACACCGGCATCTTCTCCATGATCAGGGTCGGCAACACCAACTGCGAGTCGGTCTCAAGCAGGCGCGCCACCATGGCCGGATCGATCAGCGTGGCCGAGTACGCCAGGAAGATCGGGATGAACACGAAGCCGAAATAGATCACGCCCCCGAGGATCGAGGCGTTGCGCGCGATCTTCTCGGTCCTGGACGACATCACCCGCTGGAACACGTCCTGCTGCGGGATCGAGCCCAGCATCATGGTAATCCACGCGGCAAAGAACCACATCACCTCCCGGAGCGAGGGCGAGGGCCAGAAATTGAATTTGCCGGCATCGGCCGCGTGCCGGATCACGACGCCGGCGCCGCCGACCATGCCGGAGACTTCCCAGCCGATATACAGCATGCCGACCACCACGATGATCATCTGCAGGAAATCGGTGATCGCCACCGCCCACATGCCGCCCATGAGCGTATAGATCAACACGCTGGCGGCGCCGATGATCATGCCCGCCTGCATCGTGATGTAGCCGCCCGAGACGACGTTGAAGACCAGCCCGAGCGCCTTGATCTGCGCCGCCACCCAGCCGAGGTAGGAAATCACGATGCAGATCGTGACCAGCATTTCAGCGGCGCGGCCGAAGCGTTTCTTGTAATAGTCGCCGATGGTCAGCAGGTTCATGCGGTACAGCGGCCGGGCGAAGAACACGCCCACCAGGATCAGGCACAGCGAAGAACCGAAGGGGTCGGCCACGATGCCGCCCAGGCCTTCCTTGAGGAAGGTCGAGGACACGCCCAGCACCGCTTCCGAGCCGAACCAGGTGGCGAACACCGTCGCCGTCACGACCGACATCGGCAAGGCCCGGCCGGCAATCGCGAAGTCCTTTCCGCTCTTGACGTACTTGCTTGCGTAAAGACCGATACCGACTGAAATCACCCAATAAAGTATGACGAACCAGATCAGGGCATTCATGCATGTTCCTTACGCAAAAGGGGCTCAAAAAGAGGCTGAAAAATGAACGGGACGACAGGCGAAAACGCGCATTATAGCGGCATTGGCGGGGGATTTTGCCGCCCTGACAGCAGCGTGTCAGCAAATTTCGCGCCACCGGCGGCCGGCGTTGAAAACGGCGATGTTGAATTCCGGCAAGCCGGCCGCCTGAGGCTGGGGATCAGCCCGGGACGGGAATGACGCCGCGCGGGAATTCCTGCACGGCCGTCGGCCTGCCGTCGCGGTCAACCCAGCGATAGTCCGTCGGCGCGACTTGTCCCTTGCGCAGCGGATTGCGCGTGCAATGGCGGGCGTAAGCGGGATCGACGAAGCGGTAAGGAAGGTGTTCGTCGCGGCCGGTCGGGATGCCCAGTCGCGTGGTTTCGATCAGCGTCGGCGGCGCTTCGCCGACGTCGTCCACAAAAAACACGGCGGGATCGAACGTGCCGGCATCCCAGTCGGGCACGCGCAAGGCCAGCGATTTGCATAGCAAGGTCTGGCCTGCGCAGAGACGGCTCAGGGGGCGTACGCCGCCTTGCGCGTCGGGATTTTCCGCCTGCATCACCGCCAGTGCGGCGGGGCCGGCGATCGGGTCAATCCAGGGATAGCCCGATTTGATCAGGACCGCATTGCCCGGACCGGCAGCGCTGAAATTGAGCGAATCGCCGCCGCGCGCGTAATACATGTAGATGGTGCCACCGTCCATGAACAGGGCGCGGCGCTTGTGGGTGTAGCCCAGCGAGGCATGGCTGCCGCGCTCGTCGAGACAATAGGCCTCGGTCTCAATGATGCGGGCGGACAGCCACTGGCCTTTCCAGCGGCGCCGCAAGACCTTGCCGATCAGGGCGCGCGCCAGGGCCGGGCTGTCCTGATCGAAGAACGCGTTGTCCAGCATCGCAAACCGGGCCGCGTCAGTTGCAGTCATACGGCTCATGCGCTTGCCCGGCAATGCCGATATCAGCCGGCGATGGATTCCAGCGCGAACAGATCGGCTGGGTTTTCGCGCTTGCGGATCAGATGCGCCTGGTCGCCGTCCACCAATACTTCGGCGGCGCGGCCGCGCGTGTTGTAGTTGGAAGCCATGGTCATGCCGTAGGCGCCAGCCGACATCAACGCCAGCAAGTCGCCCGGCGCGATCGCCAGTTCGCGGCTGCGCGCCAGCCAGTCGCCGGATTCGCACACCGGACCGACGACGTCATAGGTCCTGGCGGCGTCCTTGCGCTGTTGCACCACTTGCACGCCGTGCCAGGCTTCGTACAGGGCCGGACGCATCAGGTCGTTCATGGCGGCGTCAACCACCGCGAAATTCTTGCTCTCGCCGTGCTTCAGGTATTGCACTTCGGTCACCAGCACGCCGGCGTTGCCGACGATGGAGCGACCCGGTTCGAACATGACCTTGATCGCGCGGCCGGCGTATTTTTCCTTGCGCCAGGCATCGATGCGGGTGAACAGGCGGCCCAGGTAGTCGCCGACCGGAACCGGTTGTTCGTCGTCGTAAGTGATGCCGATGCCGCCGCCGATGTCGAGGTGATGGATGGCGATGCCTTCGGCTTCGAGCTGGTCGATCAGTTCGATCACCTTGTCGAGCGCTTCCAGCAGCGGCGCGTCGTCGAGCAGCTGCGAACCGATGTGGCAGTCGATGCCGACCACGTCAATGTTCGGCAGCGCGGCGGCGTCGCGATAGCAGGCCAGCGCGTCTTCGTAGGCGACGCCGAACTTGTTTTCCTTGAGACCGGTGGAGATGTAAGGATGGGTCTTGGCGTCCACATTGGGGTTCACGCGCAGCGAGATGCGGGCGCGCTTGCCCAGCGCACCGGCCACTTCGTTCAGACGGGCCACCTCGGGGATGGATTCGACGTTGAAGCAGAGGATGTCATGTTCCAGGGCCAGCTTCATCTCGTCGCGGCCCTTGCCCACGCCCGAGAAGATCACCTTGCGGGCATCGCCGCCCGCCGCCACCACGCGCAGCAGTTCACCGCCGGAGACGATATCGAAGCCCGAACCCAGTCGGCCCAGCAGGTTCAGCACCGCCAGGTTGGAATTGGACTTGACCGAATAGCAGACCAGCGCGCCGCCGTTGTCCGCATTTTCAGTGCGACCGGCTTTCTTGCAGGCATCGGCATAGGCCGAGAAGTTGGCGGTCAGCGCTGCCTTGGAATAGACGTACAGCGGCGAACCGAATTGCTTGGCCAGTGCATTCAGGGGCAGGTTTTCGGCATGCAGCACGCCGTCGCGGTAAGAAAAATGGGACATGGAAATAAGAAGCGGCGAAGGATTATTTGGAATTGCCGGCAGGTGCGGAAGCCGGAGCGGGCAAGGAGATCGCCGGCACACCGGCGTCATCGGGCACGGCCGGTTTGCTCATGTTGTCCGCAGGCGCGGTGCGTACGCGCTCCGCCGGAGGCTTGCCGATGTAGAGCGGGCCCTTCTGGCCGCAACCGGTCAACAGCAGAGCCAACATGGCGGCGCCAAGCAGCGGACGGGCAGGAGAAAAATGAAATGGAGACTTCACGATAGAATCACGGGTTTACATCAATGTCTCGGAGTGTAGCATGACAGAATCAGAATTCCTGGCCCTCGCGGATTCCGCGCTGAACGCGATCGAAGCCGCACTGGAGCAGGCTACCGACGACACCGACCTCGACGTCGAATGCAGTCGCAGCGGCAATGTCCTCGAAATCGAATGCATCGATAACGGCTCCAAAATCATCGTCAACAGCCAGGCGCCGATGCAGGAGCTGTGGCTGGCCTCCAAATCGGGCGGCTATCACTTCAAATACGACGGCAAACAATGGCTGAGCGCGCGCGACGGCGCCGAGCTGTACGCCACACTGTCGGCTTCGGTCACCGAACAGGCCGGCGTGGCCGTGACGCTGAGCGCACCCTGAGCCGGAAGCAAGTTCATCAACCGGCGCTGACCTGCTTGATGGCGCGCTCCCAGGTTTGTATTTTTGTCTGCGCTTCGTCGCGGCTCATGGTCGGCAGGAAGGTGCGTTCCATGCGCCAATGTTCCGACAACTCCGCCATGTCGCGATAAACCCCGGTCGCAAGACCGGCGAGACTGGCGGCGCCCAGCGCTGTGGTTTCCGTGACCTGCGGACGGATCACCGGGATGCCGAGCAAGTCGGCCTGGAATTGCAGCAGCAGGTTATTGGCCGACGCGCCGCCGTCAACGCGCAATTCGGTGATCGGCGACACGGCGTCGCGCACCATCGCCGTCAGCAAGGCGGTGCTCTGGAAGGCGATCGATTCCAGCGCGGCGCGCGCAATGTGCGCCACCGTGCTGCCGCGGCTGAGACCGACGATCGCGCCCTTGGCCGAGGGATTCCAGTACGGTGCGCCGAGCCCGGTAAACGACGGCACGAACACCACGCCGCCGGAGTCCGGCGCCGAGGCCGCCAGTTCTTCCACATCCGTCGAATTCTTGATTGCCTTGAGGCCGTCGCGCAGCCACTGCACCACTGCGCCGCCGATGAAAACACTGCCTTCAAGCGCGTACTGCTTGCGCTCGCCGACCTGGCAGGCGGCGGTGCTGATGAGGCCGTTGCGCGACTGCGCGCACTGGTCGCCGGTATGCAGCAGCATGAAGCAACCGGTGCCGTAAGTATTCTTGGCCATGCCGGGCTGGAAGCAGGCCTGGCCGAACAGGGCCGACTGCTGGTCGCCGGCGATGCCGCCGATCACTACTGCCGCGCCCAGATGCCCGGCGTCGGTGTGACCGTAGAGATGCGCCGAGGGATGCACCTCCGGCAACATCGAACGCGGCACGTCCAGCCATTCCAGCAATTCATCATCCCAGTTGCCGGTATGAATATTCCACAGCATGGTGCGCGACGCGTTGGACACATCGGTCACGTGCAGGCGACCGCCGGTCAGGTTCCAGATCAGCCAGGCGTCGACGGTGCCGAAGGCCAGCTCGCCGCGCCGTGCACGCTCGCGCAGGCCCGGCACGCTGTCGAGTATCCAGTGCAGCTTGGTGCCGGAAAAATACGGATCGAGCACCAATCCGGTCTTGGCCTGGATGGCGTCCGTCAGGCCGCGCTCGCGCAATTCGGCGCAGATGGCTTCGGTGCGGCGGTCTTGCCAGACGATGGCGTTGTGCACCGGCTTGCCGGTGGCGCGGTCCCACACCACGGTGGTCTCGCGCTGATTGGTGATGCCGAGTCCTGCCAGGTCGGCGGCCTTGATGCCGGCTTGCGCCAGCACCTGGCGACAAGTCTGCAACTGGCTGTTCCAAAGATCCATGGGATCGTGTTCAACCCAGCCGGGCTGCGGAAATATCTGGCGAAACTCTTGCTGCGCGGTGGCGACGATGGCGCCGGTTTCGTCGAAGATGATGCTGCGTGAGCTGGAGGTGCCCTGGTCGAGAGCGAGCAGATATGCCATGACATTTGCCTTACAAATCACTGTGAAATCACAGCGTAACAACGATTGCGCCGTGCTGGAAGGAAAAACGTCATTCCGGAAACTCCCGGAATGACGTCGTGGCGCTACTTGAAGTTGCGGCTTCCTGCAGAAGCGTAGCGAGCGGTCCGAGCTCTGGAGGAGAAGCGCAGCCGTACGTGAGTACGGTGAGCATCGCAGTCCGGAGATCGGATCGCGCAGTAGCTTGTGCGGGAATGCCTAGCGAACTTTGCCGTCCTTCCATGCTTGCAGCAGTTTGTCGTAAGGGATGGTTTCCCCCTTTGGTTTTTCGTTGGCCAGCTTGGTCCATGGGGCGCCCTTGTCGGACATCCAGCTCGCAGGATCCTTCTTGTCGTTGAGCTTGGGGGCGCAGTTCTTCATGCCGGCGCGCTGCAGGCGGGCCATGATGCCGTCCATCTCTTCAGCCAGGTTATCCATCGCGCCTTGCGGCGTCTTTTCGCCGGAAATCGCGGTGGAGATGTTCTTCCACCACAGCTGCGCCATCTTCGGATAGTCGGGCACGTTGTTGCCGGTCGGGGTCCATGCCACGCGCGCCGGGCTGCGGTAGAACTCGATCAGGCCGCCGTACTTCGCCGCGTTCTTGGTGAAGTATTCCGAACGGATATCGGAATCGCGGATGAAGGTCAGGCCGACGATCGATTTCTTCAGCGACACGGTCTTGGACGTCACGAACTGGCCGTACAGCCAGGCGGCGGCCATCTGGTCAGGCGGCGTGCTCTTGAGGAAGGTCCAGGAACCGACGTCCTGGTAACCGTTCTGCATGCCTTCTTTCCAGTACGGGCCATGCGGGCCGGGGGCCATGCGCCACTTCGGCGAGCCGTCGGTATTGACCACCGGCAGGCCTTGCTTGGTCATGCCCGCGGTGAAGGCGCTGTACCAGAACACCTGCTGCGCGATATGGCCTTGCGCCGGCACCGGACCGGCTTCGGAGAACGTCATGCCGAGCGCTTCCGGCGGTGCGTATTTCTTCATCCAGTCGAGGTACTTGGTCAGCGCATACACTGCCGCCGGCGAATTGGTGGCGCCGCCGCGCGACATTGACGCGCCGACCGGCGTGCACTTGTCGGCCGCTACGCGGATGCCCCATTCATCGACCGGCAAGCCGTTCGGCAGGCCCTTGTCGGCGGCGCCGGCCATCGACAGCCAGGCATCGGTGAAACGCCAGCCCAGCGACGGATCCTTCTTGCCGTAGTCCATGTGACCGAAGATCTTCTTGCCGTCCAGTTCCTTGACGTCGTTGGTGAAGAAGGCAGCGATGTCTTCGTAGGCCGACCAGTTTTGCGGCACGCCCAGTTCATAGCCGTACTTGGCCTTGAACTTGTCCTGCAAATCCTTGCGCGCGAACCAGTCGGCGCGGAACCAGTACAGGTTGGCGAACTGCTGGTCGGGCAGCTGGTACAGCTTGCCGTCCGGCGCGGTCGTGAAGCTGGTGCCGATGAAATCCTTCAGGTCGAGGCCGGGATTGGTGTATTCCTTGCCGGGGCCGGCCATGTAGTCGGACAGCACCACGGTCTGGCCGTTGCGGTAGTGGGTGCCGATCAGGTCGGAGTCGTTGACCCAGCCGTCGTAGATCGACTTGCCCGATTGCAGCGAGGTCTGCATCTTTTCGACCACGTCGCCTTCCTGGATCACGTCGTGCTTGACCTTGATGCCGGTGATTTCCTCGAAGGCCTTGGCCAGGGTCTTCGATTCATAGGCGTGGGTGTCGAGGGTTTCCGACACCACGTGGATTTCCTTGACGCCCTTGGCTTTCAGTTTGGCGGCGGCATCGATGAACCATTGCATTTCGCTCAGCTGCTGCGTGCGCGACAGCGTGCTCGGCTTGAATTCGCTGTCGATCCATTTCTCGGCCGACTTGGTGTCGGCCCAGACATTGCCTGCCACTGCAATCGCAGCGGCCAGCACGGTAAGTTTGAATTTTTGCATCACGTCTCCTCGTCACCTTCCCAAAGATGGTCGCGCCGGAGAGGGAAGGACATTCCCCGAACGCGTCATTTCATTCCAGGTTTTTTTATTCTGAGCAAACCGGAAATTGAATCCTGATCACACGCAAGGTCAGCCCTTGCGCATGACGATAAACAAGGCCGCCAAACCGAGCACGGCGGCGTACCACTGGTCCAGGTCGGTCACCGCGACCCAGGCCAGATTGATGTAGGCAGCACTCAGCAGGCCGATGAACAAACGGTCGCCACGGGTCGTGCGCAACGGCAGGAAACCCTTGCGCTCCAACGTCGGCGAGCGGATTTCCCAGATCGTCATGCCCACCAGCATGAGCGCGATGCAGATGAAAAAGACGGCGATCGGCGGCGTCCACGACATCCATGAAAAAGCAGCCATCGTCACACCCTCCCCATCGCGAAGCCCTTGGCGATATGGTTGCGAACGAACCAGATCACCAGCGCTCCCGGAATAATCGTCAGCACCCCGGCGGCGGCCAGGATGCCCCAGTCCATGCCGGCCGCCGACGCGGTGCGCGTCATGATGGCGCTGATCGGCTTGGCGTTGACCGAGGTCAGCGTGCGCGCCAGCAGCAGCTCGACCCAGCTGAACATGAAACAGAAGAACGCCGTCACGCCGACGCCCGACTTGATCAGCGGCAGGAAGATACGGAGGAAGAAACGCGGGAAGGAGAAACCGTCGATGTAGGCGGTCTCGTCTATCTCGCGCGGCACGCCCGACATGAAGCCTTCCAGTATCCACACCGCCAGCGGCACGTTGAACAGCATGTGCGCCAATGCCACGGCGATATGCGTATCCATCAGCCCGACCGTCGAGTACAGCTGGAAGAACGGCAGCAGGAACACCGCCGGCGGCGTCATGCGGTTGGTCAGCAGCCAGAAGAACATGTGCTTGTCGCCAAGGAAGCGGTAGCGCGAAAACGCATAGGCCGCCGGCAAAGCCACCAGCAGCGACAGCACCGTGTTGATGGCGACGTAGATGATGGAGTTGATGTAGCCCGAATACCACGAGGCGTCGGTGAAGATCACCTTGTAGTTGTCCAGCGTCGGCTGGTTCGGCCACAACGTGAAGACCGCCAGGGTTTCTTCATTGGTCTTCAGCGACGTATTGAACAGCCAGTACAGCGGGATCAGCGTGAAGGCGATGTAGAGCGCCAACGTCAGCATGCGCGGCCAGTTGCCTTGCTTGTTTTTACTCATGATTGGCTCCGGTGTTCTGTCCGCCATTGCCGGCGCTTTGCATCCAGTTGTACAAGACGAAGGACAGCAGCAGGATGATCAGGAAATAGATCAGCGAAAACGCCGCCGCAGGTCCCAGATCGAACTGGCCGACCGCCTTTTGCGTCAGGTACTGGCTCAGGAAGGTGGTCGAATTGCCGGGACCGCCGCCAGTGAGCACGAAGGGTTCGGTGTAGATCATGAAGCTGTCCATGAAGCGCAGCAGCACCGCGATCACCAGCACGCCGCGCATTTTGGGCAACTGGATGAAACGGAACACCGCCCAGCGGCTGGCGCCGTCGATCTGCGCCGCCTGGTAATACGCATCCGGAATCGAGCGCAGGCCGGCGAAAGCCAGCAAGGCCACCAGCGGCGTCCAGTGCCAGACGTCCATCACCAGCACGGTGATCCAGGCGTCGAGCGAATTGGAGGCGTAGTTGTAGTCCATGCCGAGCCGGCTCAATACATAACCGCCCAGGCCGATGTCGGCGCGGCCGAAAATTTGCCAGATGGTGCCAACCACGTTCCATGGAATCAGCAGCGGCATGGCCAGGATCACCAGCGCCGCCGACGACTTCCAACCCTGCGCCGGCATCGACAGCGCCAGGCCGATGCCCAGCGGGATCTGCACCAGCAGCACGCAGAACGAAAAGATCAGTTGGCGCAGCAGCGCCGAATGCAGTTCGCTGTCGCGCATCACGGCGCGGAACCATTCGAGGCCGACGAACACGCTCTGCTCGGGACTGATGATGTCCTGCACCGAATAATTGACCACCGTCATCAGCGGGATGATCGCGGAGAACGCGACCGTCAGGAACACCGGCAGGATGAAAAACCAGGCCTTGTTGTTGTATGGCTTGTTCATGACCTATCGCCCTATCCTTTCGTCATTGCTGAAGAAGATCGTCTCCGCCTTCGCCAGGCGCAGCCATTGCCGGCCCTCGCTCAGCCTGGCCGAGGCATCGAGCCTGGCCTTGACGATCTGACCGCCGAATTCCGCCGTGAGCAGCTGGCTGGTGCCGAGATGCTGGATTTGCACGATGTTGGCGCTGACCGCACCGGGCGCGCCGGCCGTGGTCAGTTCCACGAACTCCGGCCGGATGCCGAGCTTGAGTTCACCGTTGGCATGCTTGAGCGCCTGCAGTTGCGCGGCGTCGATGTCCACGCGCTGCTGTCCGATCACGACGGCGTCGCCGTCGATCTGCAGCGGATAAAAGTTCATGCCGGGGCTGCCGATGAAATAGCCGACGAAGGTGTGATCGGGACGCACAAACAAGGCTTCCGGCTTGCCCTGCTGCACCACCTTGCCGTTGGTCATGACCACCACTTCGTCGGCGAAGGTCAGCGCCTCCACCTGATCATGGGTGACGTAGATCAGCGTCAGCTTGAGCTGATGGTGGATCTGCTTGAGCTTTTGCCGCAGCTGCCATTTCATGTGCGGATCGATCACCGTCAAGGGCTCGTCGAACAGGATCGCCGCGACGTCCTTGCGCACCAGTCCGCGCCCCAGCGAAATCTTTTGCTTGGCGTCGGCGGAGAGACCGCTGGCGCGCTGCTTGAGGTCGCGCGTCAGTTCGAGGATTTCGGCGATTTCATGCACGCGCGCGCGCACTTCGCTCTCCGCCACCTTGCGATTGCGCAGCGGGAACGCCAGGTTGTCGAACACGCTCATGGTGTCGTACAGCACCGGGAACTGGAACACCTGCGCGATGTTGCGCTCGCGCGTGGGCATCTGCGTCATGTCCTTGCCGTCGAACAGCACCTGTCCTTCGGACGGCACCAGCAAACCGGAGATGATATTGAGCAGCGTCGACTTGCCGCAGCCGGACGGGCCCAGCAAGGCGTAGGCGCCGCCGTCTTCCCACACCATGTTCATCGGTTGCAGGGCGTAGTCTTCCGGCGACGCCGGATGGGGTCCGTAGGCGTGACCGAGATTGCGGAATTCAATGCGTGCCATGTCAGTCTCCCTGCGGGGCGCTCAGCAGGCGGCCCTCGGTATCGAACAGAAAAATCTGTGCGGCATTGATGTTGACCTGCACCGCGCTGCCGATCTCGAGCGCATGCACGCCGGGCAATTGCGCCACCAGTGCATCGCCGCCGTGACGCAGGTGCAGATAGGTTTCGGAACCGCTCAGTTCGGCCAGGCCGACCGTGCAGGCGAGCGTGACGCTTGCGCCCGCACTGTTGCCCGCTTGCAGGCGCACGTCGTTGCAGCGAATGCCGACCCGGCAACGCTGGCCCGCGGTCAGCGCCAGATTGCGACCAGCGACTGACAGCACGCTGCCGTCGTCGAGCTTCACGCTGGCATTGTCGATGGCGGTCGCCGCCAGCATGTTCATCGGCGGGTCGTTGAAGATGGCCGCCACTTCGGTCGAGGCCGGCGCGTTGAACAATTGCAGCGTCGGGCCGAACTGCAACAAACGGCCGGCGTGCATCACTGCGGTGTGGCCGCCGAGCAGGAGGGCTTCCTGCGGTTCGGTGGTAGCGTAGACCACGGTGGTGTCGCCGCTGGTGAACAGGGAAATCAGTTCCGAGCGCAGTTCTTCGCGCAGCTTGTAGTCGAGGTTGACCAGCGGCTCGTCCAGCAGCACCAGCGGCGCGCGTTTGATCAATGCGCGCGCAGCGCGGTACGTTGCTGCTGGCCGCCGGACAGTTCTCCCGGCAGGCGTTGCAGCAGGTGGGCGATGTGCAGTTTTTCGGCGATCTCGGTGACGCGCTGATGGATTTCCTGCTGCGGCAATTTCTTCAGGCGCAGGGGCGAGGCAATGTTTTCGTAGACGCTCAGGCCCGGATAATTGATGAACTGCTGGTACACCATGGCGAGGTTGCGCTCGCGCACGCCGACGCCGGTGACGTCCTTGCCGTCGACCAGCACGCTGCCGCTGCCGGGCTTGTCGAGGCCAGCAATGATGCGCATGAGCGAAGTCTTGCCGGCCTGCGTGGGGCCCAGCAAGACGTTGATGCCGCCCGCCGCCAGCTTCAGATCAAGCGGGTACAGATGCGTTTCCGCACCCACCGACTTGGTCACTTGTTTTAATTCCAGGGTCACGCTGTCTCCTTGCTGCTGTTCTGTTTTTTACATGCGCAGGTCTTCAGGACTAAATCTGCTCCTTCAGCCATTGCTGCAATCGTTCCACGTGTTGCGGCCGGCAATACAGGCCCAGTTTGCTCCGACGCCACAGGATGTCTTCTGCGCTGCAAGCCCATTCGACGTCGCGCAGATAGCGTGCTTCCGACTCGTAGAGCCCCGGCGCCAGTTCTTCGCCGAGATCGGCGAGAGCGGCGGCGCCCTTGAGCAGGCGTTCGGCACGGCTGCCGTAGCTGCGCGCATAGCGCTTCGCCAGCGCCGGCGGCAACCACGAATGGCGTTCGCTGAAGCCCGCCAGGAAGCGCGCGAAGTCGTAACGCCTGACCAGCTTGCCCGGCTGTTCCAGCGCGTCGGCAGTCCACGGCGGCGCCTTGAATCCCAGCCGCGGCGACAGGACGGCCAGCGCTTCTTCGGCCAGCTTGCGATAGGTGGTAATTTTTCCGCCCCAGACGTTGAGCATGGGAGCGCCGTTGTCGTTGCACTCGAGCAGATAGTCGCGCGTCACGGCGGAGGCGTTGGAGGAATTGTCGTCCAGCAGCGGACGCACGCCGGAATAGGTCCACACCACGTCGCTGCTGGAAATCTGACGGGTGAAATAACGATTGGCCATCTCGCACAGATAATCGATTTCATCCGTGCTGATCTCGACCTTGCCGGCGTCGCCGGTGTATTCCAGATCGGTGGTGCCGATCAGCGTGAAGTCGTCCTGATACGGAATCGCGAAAATGATGCGCTTGTCCGGGTTCTGAAAAATGTAGGCGTAAGGATGGTCGAACAGACGCTTGACGACGATATGGCTACCCTTGATCAGGCGCAGGCCGTAGCTCTTGCTGGCACCGGGCACGGCGTCGGCGAACTGCGCGGTCCACGGGCCGGCGGCGTTGACGATGGCGCGCGCCTGCACCTGGATGCGGCCGTCCTGTCGATTCTCCAGCGCGGCGCGCCAGAGGTCTCCTTCACGACGTGCTTCGATGCATTTGGTGCGGGTGAAAATACGGGCGCCGCGTTCGCTGGCATCGAGCGCGTTGAGCGCCACCAGGCGGGCATCGTCGACCCAGCCGTCGGAGTAGACGAAGCCGCGGCGATAGTCGCCCTTGAGCGGTTTGCCGGCGGCATGTTCGTTGAGTTTCAGCCCTTGCGAGGCGGGCAGGATTTCGCGTTTGGCGAGATAGTCGTACATCAGCAGGCCGGCCCGGATCAGCCAGACCGGGCGCTGGCCGGCGTCGTGCGGCATGACGAAGCGCAACGGCCAGATGATATGCGGCGCGGCGCGCAGCAGCACCTCGCGCTCCTGCAAGGCCTTGCGCACCAGCTTGAATTCGTAATACTCGAGATAGCGCAGCCCGCCGTGGATCAGCTTGGTGCTGGCCGAAGAAGTATGCTGCGCCAGATCGTGCTGCTCGCACAGGATCACGCGCAAGCCGCGGCCGACCGCGTCACGGGCAATCCCGGCGCCATTGATGCCGCCGCCAACCACCAGAAGATCACATTCAAGAAGTGTGTTCAACTTGTCTCCGGATTTTTATTTGCCGTATTGTATTTTTTGGCTACGATACGCGACAACCTGAAAACAAATCAACAATTATTTTGTTGTTTTCAATTCGATTATGTTTTTTAATGTTCATATGATCATTCACCAATTCCCATGATGCTCAATCCGCGGCAACAAACCTTGCTGGACTGCGTGCGCAAGCACATTACGATTTCAGTGGAAGAACTGGCGCAGAAGCTCGATGTGACGACGCAGACGGTGCGCCGCGACGTCAAGGCGATGGTCGACGCCAAGTTGCTGGCGCGCTACCACGGTGGCGTAGGGCTGCTGTCCTCGACGGAAAACATTGCCTATCCGCAGCGCCAGGTCATGCATGCCGAGGCCAAGCGCCGCATCGGCCGCACCGTGGCCGCGCGCGTGCCGGATGGCTGTTCGCTCATCCTCAACCTGGGCACCACCACCGAAGAGGTGGCGCTGGCCCTGCAGCAGCACAAGAACCTGCATGTGGTGACCAACAACCTGAACGTGGCCAATTCGCTGGCCAGCAATCCGGCGCTGGAAGTGATCATCGCCGGCGGCGTGGTGCGCGCGCGCGATCGCGGTATTGTCGGCGAGGCAACCATCGACTTCATCCGCCAGTTCAAGGTCGACATCGGCATCATCGGGATTTCCAGCATCGAGCTCGACGGCGTGTTGCGCGACTTCGATGCACGCGAAGTCAAGGTCGCGCAAACCATCATCGAGCAATCGCGGCAAGTCTGGCTGGTCGCCGACTCGAGCAAGTTCGGCCGCCAGGCGCTGGTGAAGATGGCGCACCTGTCGCAGATCGACGTCTTGTTCACCGACGCGCCGCCGCCGCCGGAGCTGGCCAAATTGCTGCAGGAAACCGAGGTCGAGGTGGTGTTGGCGACCTGAGCCGAAACAGGATCCGGAAGCAGAACTTTCAGGCAATCCGACTCTGCAATACCAAAGCCGCCGCTTCGGCTTTATACTCTCGCATCTCGCTTTACTGGAAAGAAAGTCCGATGCGCCGCACAGTTACGCGACCCGTTTCTCCCACGCAACTTCTCACGCAATTTTTTTCGCTGCAACGCGGCCTGAGCAAATTACAGATGTTGACTGCACTGGCCATCATCGCGGTGGTGGCCATCGTCGCCGCACCGCGCCTGATCAACGTCGTCAATCACGCCCACAGCCCGCAGATCGTCACGGCCGAGCAGGACATTGCCGAGATCGAAAAGGGCTTGCAGCTGTACAAGCAGGACAACGGCCGCTACCCCACCATCGAGCAAGGCCTGCTGGCGCTGATCGTCAAGCCCGGCCGCGCGCCGGTGCCGAAGGAATGGAAAACCGGCGGCTACCTCGACCGCCTGCCGCGCGACCCCTGGGGTAACGCCTATGCATATCGCGTGTCTGCCGATGGCGACAGCTTCGACGTATTTTCCTTCGGCGCCCACGGCCCCGATGAAGGCGACGACAACGCCGGTGTGATTCGCGGCAAGCACTGATTGCTCTTCACACTTGCTGCAGACGTAAAAAAGCCACGGCATGCCGA
>NZ_AJHH01000179.1 GCF_000256565.1 Herbaspirillum lusitanum P6-12
CGGCATGCCGTGGCTTTTTATTGCGCCGGACCAGTTCAATCCTGGCTTGGTTCATCCAGTTTCTTTTTCACCTCGCGCCGCGCCGATTGCCGCACGGCGGAAGCGGTCTTGCGATGCGGACCGGCGGCGCGCTGCTTGGCGGCGACCGCGACCGGATTGCGCGGCTTGGCAAGTTGCGAAGGCTCAATGCGAAAGCTCAGCTTTTGCCGCGTTCCCAGCGTCTTGTTTGCCATGCCGCTCTCCTTCAGTTCACCATGCGTCGCTTACAGCACGTAGCGCGAAAGATCTTCGTTGACCGCCAGTTC
The DNA here is from genome assembly GCF_000256565.1 of Herbaspirillum lusitanum P6-12. Lineage (GTDB taxonomy): Bacteria > Pseudomonadota > Gammaproteobacteria > Burkholderiales > Burkholderiaceae_D > Herbaspirillum > Herbaspirillum lusitanum. Next base: position 306 of record NZ_AJHH01000179.1, read on the forward strand.
GCCCAGGCGATCCTTGACGTAGGCCGCATCGATCGCGATGGTCTGCGCACCAGTTTCCCCGGCTGTGAATGAAATCTCTTCCAGCAGTTTTTCCATCACCGTGTAGAGGCGGCGCGCACCGATGTTTTCGGTCTTTTCATTGACCGAGAACGCGATCTCCGCCAGTTGCTGGATGCCGCTGTCGTCGAACTCCACCTTGACGCCTTCGGTTTCGAGCAGGGCCTGGTATTGCTTGGTCAGGCAGGCGTCGGTGCCGGTCAGGATGGTTTTGAAATCATCGATCGACAAGGAATCCAGCTCGACGCGGATCGGGAAGCGGCCTTGCAATTCCGGAATCAGATCAGACGGCTTGGCCAGATGGAAAGCGCCCGACGCGATGAACAGGATGTGATCGGTCTTGATCATGCCGTACTTGGTGTTGACGGTGGTGCCTTCGACCAGCGGCAGCAAGTCGCGCTGCACACCTGCGCGCGAGACGTCGGCACTGCCTTGCGAGCGCGTGGCGATCTTGTCGATCTCGTCGAGGAAGACGATGCCGTTCTGCTCGACGTTGGCGATGGTTGGCGATCGCCTTCTGCTTCAGTTCTTCTTCGTTGACCAGCTTGCCGGCTTCTTCTTCGATCAGGAATTTCATGGCCTCCCTGATCTTGACCTTGCGTGTCTTCTTGCGGTTGTTTCCCATGCCGGAAAACATGCTCTTGATCTGCTCGGTCATTTCTTCCATGCCCGGCGGCGCCATGATTTCCATTGCCGGCGAAGACTCGGACAGTTCGATCTCGATTTCGCGGTCGTCGAGGGCGCCTTCGCGCAGGCGTTTGCGGAACGTCTGGCGCGTGGTGCTGCCCTTTTCTTCCACGCCGTCGTCCGAGGCGACGTCGATCGCCTTCTGCTTCAGTTCTTCTTCGTTGACCAGCTTGCCGGCTTCTTCTTCGATCAGGAATTTCATGGCCTCCCTGATCTTGACCTTGCGTGTCTTCTTGCGGTTGTTTCCCATGCCGGAAAACATGCTCTTGATCTGCTCGGTCATTTCTTCCATGCCCGGCGGCGCCATGATTTCCATTGCCGGCGAAGACTCGGACAGTTCGATCTCGATTTCGCGGTCGTCGAGGGCGCCTTCGCGCAGGCGTTTGCGGAACGTCTGGCGCGTGGTGCTGCCCTTTTCTTCCACGCCGTCGTCCGAGGCGACGGCGTTCTTGTTGCCTTCCGGCGTGAAGCCGAAATCGCGCGCCGGCGGCAGCAGGATATCAAGCACGCGGTCTTCGGCGGCGTCTTCGGCGCGGGCGCGCACCTTGCGGACTTCACCTTCGCGGGTCTGCTTGATGCCGATGTCGATCAGGTCGCGGATGATGGTGTCGACGTCGCGGCCGACATAGCCGACTTCAGTGAATTTGGTGGCTTCGATCTTGATGAAAGGCGCGTCGGCCAGCTTGGCCAGGCGACGGGCGATTTCGGTCTTGCCGACGCCGGTGGGGCCGATCATCAGGATGTTCTTGGGCGTGATTTCGTGGCGCAGCGGCTCGGCGACCTGCTGGCGACGCCAGCGGTTGCGCAGCGCAATGGCGACGGCGCGCTTGGCGCGGCCTTGGCCGACCACGTGTTTGTCGAGTTCGGAGACGATCTCTTTGGGAGTCATGTTCATGGTGATGTTCTTTGCTCTTTAATCGAGTGTTTCGATAATGTGATTCAGGTTGGTGTAGATGCAGAGCTCGCCTGCAATCACCAGCGATTTCTTGACGATGTCGGCCGGCGACAGCTCGGTGTTTTCCTGCAGCGCCTTGGCGGCGGACTGCGCGAAGGTGCCGCCCGAACCGATCGCGCCGATGCCGTCGGTCGGCTCCAGCACGTCGCCGTTGCCGGTGATCACCAGCGTAGTGTCGCGGTCGGCGGTCAGCAGCATGGCTTCGAGGCGGCGCAGCATGCGGTCGGTGCGCCATTCCTTGGCCAACTCGACCGAGGCGCGCATCAGGTTGCCCTGGTGTTTTTCCAGCTTGGATTCAAACAGGTCAAGCAGCGTGAACGCATCGGCCGTGCCGCCGGCGAAGCCGACCAGTACCTTGCCGTTGTAGAGCTTGCGCACCTTGCGCGCAGTGCCCTTCATGACCACGTTGCCGAGCGTCACCTGGCCGTCGCCGCCCAGCGCCACGGTGTTGCCGCGTCGGACGGAGAGGATGGTCGTGCCGTGAAATTGTTCCATGCGAATGCCTCAATGAATGTGTTGCGCGGAGTGTTGCTTTGCTTGTTCTGGTGAAATGGGGACAGCGGGGCAGATTGCAAGGAGTGCGCGAACGCGCAAGCCTGCCGGTGCAGAGGCATTATTTTACGCCGCTACGGCAGGAGACAGAAGGCAGGGAAGAGAAGTGGAAGACAGATGACAATCTGTCTACTTTGAGAGCGTGCAAAAACATGTCATCCCGGCGCGCACCGGGATGACGGTAATACGTTAAACCGACAAGGTCATCAGGCTCGCGTTGCCGCCCGCTGCCGTCGTGTTGACGCACAACGCGCGCTCGGCCACCAGACGCCACAAGTCGATCGGCAAGTCTTCGGCGGTCGGCACCAGCGGCACCAGCGCGCCGTCACGGGCCGCCAGGAGGCCGCGCCATTGCGTGATCACCGGACCATCGACCAGCGCCAGATGCAAGTCCAGCGCAGCGACGTCGCCGCTGAGTTCGATCGCCTGGCGCGCTTCGGCCGGCAGCCCGGCCGGGATCAGCTTGCCCTGCGCGGCCGGCACCACGGCGATGTTGCCGGTGGCGAGCACGGCGGCGACCTGGTTCAGCAGCGCCGCGACGTCGGCTGCCGCGCACAGAATCTTGCCGCGCGGTGCAAACGACAGCGTGTTGCGCTCGCCGGTCGGACCCGGCAGGGTCAGCGTCCTGTGCAGCAGGCTTTCCTGCACATAGGTCGCGCCCAGTTGCGCCAGCTTGGCGTGGCCGTGAGTCGCAGCCCAGTCCAGCAAGGACTTCAATGGTTGCGATGCCGCCTGCGCAGCATCGTTGAACAGCTTGACGTCGGCGTGACGTTGCAGGCGTTTCAGGTACAGCGGGCCGCCGGCTTTGGGACCGGTGCCGGATTTGCCTTCGCCGCCGAACGGCTGCACGCCGACCACGGCGCCGACGATGTTGCGGTTGACGTAGATGTTGCCGACGTGGGCGCGCTCGGCGACGAAGGCGATGGTCTCGTCGATGCGCGAATGCACGCCCAGGGTCAGGCCGTAGCCGCTGGCGTTGATGGTGTCGATCAGCTGCGGCAGCTGGTCGCGGCGATAGCGCAGCACGTGCAGCACGGGGCCGAACACTTCACGCTTGAGCTGGGCGATGGAATCGATTTCAATCACGGTCGGCGCGACGTAGGTGCCGTACTGGTGACGTTCGTCGAGCGGCAACTGATACACCTTGCCGCCCTTCTTCATCTGTTCGACGTGCGCCAGCAATTGCGTGCGCGCCTCGTCATCGATGACCGGACCGATGTCGGTTTCCAGGCAGTCGGGACGGCCGATGCGCAGCTCCTGCATCGCACCCTTCAGCATGGTCATGGTCTTGTCGGCGATGTCTTCCTGCAGGCACAGCACGCGCAGGGCCGAGCAGCGCTGGCCGGCGCTGTCGAAGGCCGAGCTCAGGACATCCTGCACCACTTGTTCGGGCAAGGCGCTGGAGTCGACGATGAGCGCATTCTGGCCGCCGGTTTCGGCGATGAACGGGATGTCGCCGTGTTCGTCCTTGATGCGTTGCGCCAGGGTGCGGTTGATTAGCTGCGCGACTTCGGTCGAGCCGGTGAAGATCACGCCCTTGACCCGTGCATCGCCGGTCAGCGCCGCGCCGACAGTGTCGCCACGGCCCGGCAGGAATTGCAGCGCAGCGCGCGGCACGCCCGCTTCATGCAACAGCTGCACCGCGCGATGCGCGATCAGCGGCGTCTGTTCGGCCGGCTTGGCCAGCACCACGTTGCCGGCGGCCAGCGAAGCGCTGACTTCACCGATGAAAATCGCCAGCGGGAAATTCCACGGGCTGATGCACACCACCGGCCCCCACGCCAGCGCATTGCCGTCGTGACGCGATTGCGTCGCGTAGTAGCGCAGGAAGTCGACCGCTTCGCGCACTTCGGCAATCGCGTTGGGCAGCGACTTGCCGGCTTCGCGCACGGCCAGCGCCATCAGTTCGGCCTGATGCGTTTCGAACAGGTCGGCGGCACGCTCCAGCGCTTGTGCACGGTCGCCTGAGGAGACGGCCTGCCATTGCACCGCGTACTCGGTGGCGGCGTGCAAGGCGCTCTCGACGTCGTCGTGCGAGGCTTCGATGACCTGGCCCACGAGGTCGCGGCGGTCGGCCGGGTTGGTGATCGCCTGCGTCTCGCCGATGGATACGGCGCCGTCATGCAACAGCGGCGCGGCTTGCCATTGCCGCGCACTCAGTTGCGCGAAGGCGTGTTCGAGTCCGCGCAGGGTGTCTTCATTGCTGAGATCGACGCCGGCGGAATTCTTGCGCTCTTCGCCGTACAGGTTGCGCGGCAAGGCGATCTGCGGATGCGGTTCGCCGCCGGACTTTTGCACCGCGACGATGGGATCGGTGATCAGCGTGTCGATGGCGACGGCTTCATCGACGATCTGGTTGACGAAGGACGAGTTGGCGCCGTTCTCCAGCAGGCGGCGCACCAGATACGCCAGCAGCGTCTGGTGCGAACCGACCGGCGCGTAGATGCGGCAGGCCTTGCCGAGCTGGTCGGCGCCGACTACCTGGTCGTACAGGGTTTCGCCCATGCCGTGCAGGCACTGGAATTCGTAGTCGTCGATCTTGTGCTGCTGCGCCCAGGTGTAGATGGCCGACAGCGTGTGGGCGTTGTGCGTGGCGAATTGCGGATAGATGACGTCGGTCGCGGCCAGCAGTTTTTGCGCACAGGCCAGGTAGGACAGATCGGTGTGCACCTTGCGCGTGTAAACCGGATAGCCGGACAGGCCGTCGACTTGGGCGCGCTTGATTTCGCTGTCCCAGTAGGCGCCCTTGACCAGCCGCACCATCAGCTTGCGGCCGCTGCGGCGCGCCAGGTCGGCGAGGTAGTCGATCACGAACGGGCAACGCTTCTGGTACGCCTGCACCACGAAGCCGATGCCTTCGAAACCGTCGAGGTCGCGGTCGAATGCCAGTGCCTCCATCAGGTCCAGCGACAACTCGAGGCGGTCGGCTTCTTCGGCGTCGATGTTGAGGCCGATGTTGTAGGACTTGGCCAGCACCAGCAATTGCTTCAGGCGCGGCAGCAGTTCGTTCATCACGCGGGCATGTTGTGCACGCGAATAACGCGGATGCAGCGCCGACAGCTTGACCGAAATACCGGGACCGTCCTTGATGCCGCGACCGTTGGAGGCGCGGCCAATGGCATGGATCGCGTCTTCGTAGGATTTGTAGTAGAAGTCGGCGTCGTGCCCGGTCAGCGCCGCTTCGCCGAGCATGTCGTAGGAATAGCGATAGCCGCGCTTTTCATTGTCTCGGCTGTTGGCCAGCGCTTCGGCGATGGTCTGGCCGGTGACGAACTGGTTGCCCAGCATGCGCATGGCGAGGTCGACGCCCTTGCGGATCAGCGGTTCGCCGCCCTTGTTGATCAGGCGCGTGAGCGCCGAGGCCAGGCCGCTTTCGCTGCTGGTGCCGACCAGCTTGCCGGTGATCAGCAGGCCCCAGGTGGCGGCATTGACGAACAGCGACGGCGACTCGCCCAGATGCTTGCGCCAGTCGCCCTTGCTGATCTTGTCGGCGATCAGGCGATCGGCGGTCTGGTGATCGGGAATGCGCAGCAGCGCTTCGGCCAGGCACATCAACGCTACGCCTTCTTCCGACGACAGCGAGAATTCATGCATCAGCGCATCGACGCCGGACGAGCGCGTGCGCTTGGTGCGCACCGCCTGCACCAGCTTGCGCGCCAGTTTTTGCGTCGCTTCGGTCCATGTCGCATTGCTTTGCACCTGCGCCAGCAGCCACTGCACGGCGCCGCGTTCATCACGGCGATAGACGGCGGTGATCGCCGCACGCAGTGGCGTCGGCGCGTGCATGACTTCCTGTTGGAAGACGCTGAAGGCGGGCGCAAAGTTGGAAGGAATGCTGGAAGAAACGCTGGAAGGATGGGAGGCGCTGTTCATATTGGTTTGTCTCGGAAGGATAGGCAAAATACGGTTTTTGCCTGCTGCGATTCTATTCGGGATAGACCAATATTAATTCTGCATTTAATGCAGTTATGTCCTTGCGCTGCAAACGTGCTTCACGGGTCGACAAACGATCGGCGCAGACATTCAGGACCGCGACGACAGCGGCGCCGGTCAGCCCCAGCGTGAGCAAAAGATTTCGTGTATTCAGCATGTCGGCTCCCTGTTCGTCATACGGTGGCGCGGCTCAGGCGGACATGTGCTGTTTGAGCGAACGCTTGATAAGCTGCCGCGCTTCACCCATCGTGCGCTGCACCTTGCCGGCTTGCTGCAATTGCGCGGCGTGGCGGAGGTGCGCCTTATCGTGCATCAGGGTCGCCAGGTTTTCTTCCAGGCGGGCCACGACGATTTTCATGTTGCCAAGCAGTTGATCCTTGTTCATGGCGCGCTCCTCGGGGTTGGATGGGTGAAGCAATGGGACAGATCGTAGCAATGCCCCTTGGCAAGAGGTATAGGACGCCCGCCCATTGTCTTGTAGGACAAGATGAGAACCCGCGCCGGCAAAGGGATTCAGGAGATAAAGGAGGAATATTTACCTGTATTTCCCCTTGCTCTCCTACAACCGATTGCGCAGGCGTCTGATGGCGGCTGTCCGTGGCGGCGACTACGATGCAAGCATTGGATAGCGGCGCACGCCGCTGGCTGATGGATGACAGATTTGCGCGATGCTGAAGTTGCTTACGTTGCTTATGTCGATGCCGGCGTGCGCATCTGCCCGGTCGCCTGACCTCACTCTTGAACAACAAGGAGCAAGCCATGGGTAAATATTTTCTCGCCTGGATCCTCGGCGTCCCCGCATTCGTACTGGTGCTGATTTACTTTTTCGTGCACTGATGCGCAGCAGAATTAACAAAAAATAAATACTTCTTTTCCACTCTTCGACTGAAAGGAACATCATGAAAAACGATCGATTGATTGATACCCTGAACGACCTGATCCAAATCTCTAAGGACGGCGAAGAGGGCTTCCGTACCTGCGCCGAAGATGCTTCCGAGCGTCAGGCCTATTACAAGACCCAGTTCCTGGAACGCTCGCAGGCGTGCGGCCAGACCGTGCTGGAATTGCAAAACCTGGTGCGCGCGCTGGGCGGCGATCCCGCCACCCACAGCAGTGTGAGCGGCACCCTGCACCGCCAATGGGTCAACATCAAGAGCGCCATCATGGGCAAGGATGATGAAGCCATCCTGAACGAGTGCGAGCGCGGCGAAGACGCTGCCGTCAATGCCTATCGCAAGGCACTGGCCGAGGACCTGCCAAGCGACGTCCGCCTGATCATCGAACGCCAGTATCAGGGCGTGCTGGCCAACCATGACCGTGTGAAGGCATTGCGCGATCAGGTGCGCGCCAGGAAGGCCGCTTAAGCTTTTCCTCGCGCATTAAAAAAAGCGGCCTGCTG
>NZ_AJHH01000180.1 GCF_000256565.1 Herbaspirillum lusitanum P6-12
CGCCGGCGCCGCCGATCATGACCTCCGGCCTGTTGAGGAATTTGAGGTCGAGGAACACGCCGATCTGACGCAGGTGATATTGCGCACGCGCGGTGCCGATGGCGCCGGGACTGGCGCCCATGATGGCGGCGGCCTTGCCGGCGAACGGTTGTTCCGGTGGGCGCGAGGCCCAGTCGATGGCATTTTTCAGCAGCCCCGGAATCGAATAATTGTATTCCGGCGTGGAGAACAGAATCGCATCGGCCTCGGCGATCTGCCGGCGCAAACGCTCGACCGAAGGCGGCCATCCTTTGGCGCGCACGTCGTCGTTGTACAGCGGAATGTCTGAAATGTCGGCCTGGATCAGGCGCACGCCGGGCGGCAGCAATTCGGCGGCGGCATGCAACGCCGCCGTGTTGTAAGAGCCCGCGCGCAGGCTGCCGGAAATGCCGAGAATGGTGATGTTCGTATCGCTCATGTCAGTGTCCTTTTATGCAAAGAGAGGAAGACGGAAAACGCGGAAACACCATGCCATGCTACACCACAAGCGCAGGATTCTTGTCCTACGCTTCACCCAGGTAAGCCGCCTTAACACGCGGATCATTCAGCATGTCCTTGGCATTGCCGCTCATGGTGATCAGCCCCGACTCCATCACATAACCCCGGTGCGCCGCCTCCAGCGCCAGCTTGGCGTTCTGCTCCACCAGCAGGATCGTGATGCCCTGCGCCGACACGTTGCGGATCACCTCGAAGATCTTCTCCACCATGATCGGCGACAGGCCCATCGACGGTTCATCCAGCAGCTCAGGCGATGTTCGCGCCAATTG
>NZ_AJHH01000181.1 GCF_000256565.1 Herbaspirillum lusitanum P6-12
CGCCGCGCGGCGGCGCGCTCAGGCGATGTTCGCGCCAATTGTTAACGACGTATTGGCGGTTGCGGTATTCCGGCGGCAGGCGGTCGCCGCGATGGAAGGCGTGATTGGGACCGGCGCCGCGCTCATCGCGACGATCGGGGCCGCGATGGTCGTCGCGGCGGTTGTCGTGTCGATCATCACGGCGATCCGGCGGACCGCGGCGATCATCCTGGCCTTGCGGCGGACGACGGTCGTCGCGCCCGTATTGTTGCGCCTGGGCCAAAGGTAAAGCGCTGATGCCGAGCGTCAGTGCAAGAACCGAGGAGACGATGGATTTCTTATTCATGAAGGGCTCCCTTGTGATATTGACTGTCTGAAACCCCGCCGCATGCATTCTTGCTCCTGATGCGGCAGGACCATACAGTGGATACCTTAACAAGTCCCTTCGTTCCTTGAAGGATGTATCTGAATGCTACCTGATGCCTTTGGCAGGATCGACGCTCGTTCAGTTTCCCTTTAGCCTTCACCCAGGTAAGCCGCCTTAACACGCGGATCATTCAGCATGTCCTTGGCATTGCCGCTCATGGTGATCAGCCCCGACTCCATCACATAACCCCGGTGCGCCGCCTCCAGCGCCAGCTTGGCGTTCTGCTCCACCAGCAGGATCGTGATGCCCTGCGCCGACACGTTGCGGATCACCTCGAAGATCTTCTCCACCATGATCGGCGACAGGCCCATCGACGGTTCATCCAGCAGCAACAACGTCGGATGGCTCATCAGCGCGCGCGCCATCGCCAGCATCTGCTGCTCGCCCCCCGACAAGGTGCCCGCCATCTGGCCGGCGCGTTCCTTCAGGCGCGGGAAGACGGTGAACCAGTGCTCGATGTCCTGCGCGATCTGCTGCTTGTCGTCGCTGGTGTAGGCGCCCATCAGGAGGTTCTCGTGGATGCTCATGCGGGTAAAGACGCCGCGCCCTTCCGGCACCATCGCCAGCTTTTTCTGGACCAGGCTGAAGGAACTCTGCCCCTTCAGCGGCTGGCCCAGGTAGCTGATGTGGCCTTGCACTTTCGAGTCCGGCAAGGTGCCGGTGACGGCTTTCAAGGTGGTGGTCTTGCCCGCGCCGTTGGCGCCGATCAGCGTCACCAGCTCGCCTTCGTTGACTTCCAGGCTCGCGCCCTTGACGGCCTTGATGCCGCCGTAGGCCACGCTCAGGTCTTCGATTTTCAAGATGTTCGTTGTCATTGTCGTGTGTCCTGCGGGCTTAATGGGAAGCGCCTAAGTAGGCTTCAATCACGGCGGGATTTTTTTGCACGTCCGCCGGCACGCCTTCGGCAATCGGCTTGCCGTAGTCCAGCACGGTGAGACGGTTGCACAGGCCCATCATCAGTTTGACGTCGTGTTCGATCAGCAGGATGGTCTTGCCTTCGGCCTGGATCTTCACCAGCAGTTCGCGCAGACCGATCTTCTCGGTGGCGTTCATGCCGGCCGCCGGTTCGTCCAATGCCAGCAGTTGCGGTTCGGTCGCCAAGGCGCGGGCAATCTCCAGTCTTCTCTGGTCGCCGTAGGACAGGTGGCGCGCCGTTCTGGACGAGAATGTGCCGATGCCGACGAAGTCGAGCAGCTTCTGCGACTTGTCCTTGATCGCCGCTTCTTCGTCGCGGGCCGCCTTGTGACGGAACACCGCGCCGAAGACGTTCTGCTTGGTGCGCACGTGGCAGCCGACCATGACGTTCTCCAGCACGGTCATGTCGCCGAACAGGCGGATGTTCTGGAAGGTGCGGGCAATGCCGGCCTTGGCCACTTCGTGCGGGGCGCTCGGGCTGTACGGCTTGCCGGCCAGCTCGAAGCTGCCGGTGTCGGGCTGGTACAGCCCCGTGATGACATTGAAGAAGGTGGTCTTGCCGGCGCCGTTGGGGCCGATCAGGCCGTAAATTTGACCTTGTTCAATGGTGAGGCTCACGCCCGAGAGGGCTTGCAGGCCGCCGAAGCGTTTGCTGACGTCGGCGATTTTTAACAGGGTGTTGGTGCTCATGGGGATTCGTCCTCTGCTGTCTTTTATATGCGCGTCGATGTGGTTACGCCTTGACGACGCCGACGGCGTCACTGCCGTGCGGGTGGTCGGCTTCGGGCCGGTCTTCGTGACGCGGCGACGGCCACAGGCCGGCAGGACGATTCAGCATGATGATCACCATGGCCAGCCCGTAGAGCAGCTGGCGCAGCACTTCGGCGTCGATCCACACCTTGCCGAACAGGCTCATCTGCACCGGCTCGACCACGTGGCGCAGCACTTCCGGCAAGGCGGCCAGGATCACCCCGCCCAGCACCACGCCGGGGATGTGGCCGATGCCGCCCAGCACCACCATGGCCAGCACCGCAATCGATTCGGTCAGCGAGAAGGATTCCGGCGACACGAAGCCCTGGAAGGAGGCGAACATGGCGCCGGCCACACCGCCAAACGACGCGCCCATGGCAAACGCGAGGAGTTTGACGTTGCGCGTGTTGATGCCCATGGCCTTGGCCGCGATTTCGTCTTCGCGGATCGCCACCCAGGCCCGGCCCAGGCGCGAGTCCTGCAGGCGGATCGAGAAGAAGATCACGCCGATACACAGCAGCAGGAACAGGAAGTAATAAGCATTGACCGACGGCATGCTGAAACCGAGGAACTTGACGATCGAGCCCGAACCCGGCTCGCCGGCCAGCGAGACGCCGAAGACGCGGATCGGGTCGATCAGGTTGATGCCCTGCGGACCGTTGGTGATGTTCACCGGTGCGTTCAGGTTGTTCATGAAGATGCGGATGATTTCACCGAAGCCCAGGGTCACGATGGCCAGGTAGTCGCCGCGCAGTTTCAATGTCGGCGCGCCCAGCAAGGCGCCGAACAGGGCCGCGATCAAGGCCGACAGCGGCACGATGATCCACAGCGACAAGTGAATGCCGGTCTGCACGATCTGCGGACCGCACACCATCACGAGGAAGTTGCCCACCGCCGGATAGGTGTTGACGAAGGATTGCAGCACGTCGGCGAACTGCGGCGAGGCCAGCAAGCCGGCGGTGTAGGCGCCGATCGCGTAGAACGCGATGTAGCCCAGGTCCAGCAGGCCGGCGAAGCCCACGACCACGTTCAGGCCCAGGGCCAGCATGATGTACAGCAACGCCATGTCCATGATGCGCACCCACGAGTTGCCGAACATGCTGGCAACGAAGGGGAAGGCGATCATGATGATCAACAGCGCCGCCAGGCTGATCCTGGCCTGCTGCGGGTTGCGTTTCTTGTCGAAGGTGAGGAAGGCCATGTCGGTCTCTCTTTGATATTTTGTTTAACTTAGGCGCGGTCGGCCACGCGTTCACCCATGATCCCCGAGGGACGCAGAGTGAGCACGATGATCAGCACGATGAAGGCGAAGATGTCCTGGTAGTTGCTGCCCAGGAAGTCGCCCGTCAGGTCGCCGATGTAACCGGCGCCCAGGCTTTCGATCAGGCCCAGCAGGATGCCGCCCAGCATGGCGCCGTAGATGTTGCCGATGCCGCCCAGCACCGCCGCCGAGAAGGCCTTCAGGCCCGGCACGAAGCCCATGGCGAATTGGGCGGTGGAGTAGTTCGCCGCCCACATCACGCCGGCAATCGCCGCCAGCGCAGCGCCGATGATGAAGGTGACGACGATGACGCGATTCGAATCCACGCCCATCAACCCCGCAATGCGCGGGTTCTCTGCCGTGGCGCGCATGGCGCGGCCCATCTTGGTCTTCTCGACGATCAGGACCAGGCCGATCATCGCCGCCAGGGCCAGCAGCAACAGCATGATCTGCGTGGGCGAAATCAGCGCGCCGGCGATGTGCACCGGGTCCGACGGCATGATCTGCGGGAACGGCAGCGGGCTGCGGCCCCAGATCATCATGGCCAGCGTCTGCAACAGGATCGACACGCCAATGGCGGTGATCAGGGGCGCCAGGCGCGGCGCATTGCGCAGCGGACGGTAGGCCACCCGTTCGATGATCATGCTGACGATCACGCACACCGGAATCGCGCCGATGATGGCGATGATCAGCTTGACGATGCCCGGCAGGTCCGGCGCCACGTGCTGGATCAGCTTCAGGATGCTCAAGCCCGCCATCGCGCCGATCATGAGCACGTCGCCGTGCGCAAAATTGATCAGGTTCAGCACGCCGTACACCATCGTGTAGCCCAATGCGATCAGGGCGTACATGCTCCCCAGGACCAGGCCGTTGATGATTTGCTGGATGAATATGTCCATATGTCTCCTAAGCTCCTTTTTTTCCGCTTTGCTTGTTGGCTGGCGGTTCTGTGTAAATCTGTGGATTGAATCTTTGCAAATCAGCTTTAAAAATCAGCCTTGAAGCATGTCGCGCGCCACGCGCGCCGCCGCCAGATCCCATGAGGCCTGGCCGACGGTCTTGAAGACCGGCACGCCTTGCACGGGCTCGCCGCGACCGGCCAGGATGTCGCCGATGGCGCGTACGCGGCTCCAGTCGACGCCGGCCTGGATCAGGTCGCCGGCTTCGTGCTTGGCGCCGCCGCAGCGCCTGCTATCGGCGGTGCGACCTTA
>NZ_AJHH01000182.1 GCF_000256565.1 Herbaspirillum lusitanum P6-12
CACCGCGCCGCAGCGCCTGCTATCGGCGGTGCGACCTTATGAGGTCAAACGGGAACGCTGGACGAAACGAGGGAGAAGCGCGTCAAGATGGAGCGTGCAAGGGCAAGCTGGGGCAAATTCTCGGGGGTGCTCATGCGACTGGTCATGATCAGGGACGCTCCTTCTTTGTCGAAAGGTCTTGGGACGATCAGAAAAGCGAGTGCGCCTTGTGGGGACTCGCGGTTGGAGCGGGATTATACCTAAGCAGGCGCGGCAACTCGAAAAACCCTGAAAATGCCTTCCCAGCCTGCCTGTCCGCGTCATCCGCTGCATAAAAAAAGCGCACCGGAGTGCGCTTTTTTCAGACCCGGAGCAAACCGGAATCCCTTCAGTTGTTGCCGATCACGGAACGACCGCCGCCCAAACCCTTGGGCATCGGGAAGGTGACGTGTTCTTCAATGCCTTCAAGGATGCGCACGCTGCGCAGGGAGCCTTCCTTGATCCGGTCGATGACGGCCTGCACCAGGACTTCCGGCGCGGAGGCGCCGGCGGTGACGCCGACACGACGCTTGCCGTCCAGCCATTCCTGCTTGATCAGTTCGGCGTTGTCGACCATGTAGGCCGGCACGCCCTTCTTTTCCGCGACTTCACGCAAGCGGTTGGAGTTGGAGCTATTGGGACTGCCGACCACGATCACGACGTCGACTTGCGGCGCCATGAACTTGACCGCTTCCTGACGGTTGGTGGTGGCGTAGCAGATGTCGCCTTTTTTCGGCTCGGCGATAGTCGGAAAGCGTTGCTTGAGCGCCGCGATGATGTCGGTGGTGTCGTCCACCGACAAGGTGGTTTGCGACACATAGGCCAGCAAGTCGGGATCGGTGACCTGCAGCTTGAGCACGTCGTCGACGGTTTCCACGAGGTACATGCCGGCTTCGGTCTGGCCCATGGTGCCCTCGACTTCGGGATGGCCTTCGTGGCCGATCATGATGATCTCGCGGCCTTCGCGGCGCATCTTGGCCACCTCAATGTGGACCTTGGTGACCAGCGGGCAAGTCGCGTCGAACACGGTCAGGCCGCGCTCCTGCGCTTCGGCCTGTACCGCCTTGGAAACGCCGTGCGCGGAAAAGATGACGGTGTTCCCCGCTGGGACGTCGGCCAACTCTTCGATGAAGATCGCGCCCTTGTTGCGCAAGTCGGCAACGACGTAGGCGTTGTGAACGATTTCATGGCGCACGTAGATCGGCGCGCCGAATTGCGTCAGCGCGCGCTCGACGATTTCGATGGCGCGATCGACGCCGGCGCAGAAACCACGCGGCTGAGCCAATAAAATTTCAGATTCTTGCTTGTCCATATCGAGCACCTTACAGAATCCCGATGATTTTTACTTCAAATTTGAGTGTTTGTCCGGCCAGCGGATGATTGAAATCGAACAGTGCGCCTTGCGCATCGATCTCGCGCAGCACGCCTGCAAAGCGGCCGCCGCCCGGCGCCGCGAAATCGACCAGATCGCCGACACGATAATCTTCGTCCATCGACGAGTTTTCTTCCAGCGTGGCGCGTGAGATGCGCTGAATCAATTCCGGATTGCGCGGTCCAAAAGCCTGCTCCGGCGCCAGCTCGAAGGTCTGGTGCACACCCTCCGGCAATCCCAGCAGGCAAGCTTCCAGAAACGGCGCCAGTTGACCCTGGCCGAATTGCAGCGTGGCCGGTTTTTCCTCGAAAGTGCTGACGATGTTTTCACCGGTCAGCGAAGCCAGGCGGTAATGCAGAGTGAGATAAGCGGTTTCGGTGACGACCGGGACGGAGACGTTGGACATGAACAGTTTTCAGTAAGCGTGGCAGCGTGGCAAATAAGCGGGCCGATCGAGACAACATATCGAGACAACATAAACCGATACGGCAGCCCGCTATTGTAAGCCACGTTGCGAAGCTCCGTAAAAAACCCCTCGATTTTTGAGCATTTAAAAGGCCCCATGGCAATCACCGATTGGCCGGAAGACCAGCGCCCACGCGAGCGCCTGATCCGGCAAGGCGCACACTCCCTGTCTGACGCCGAATTGCTGGCGGTGTTCCTGCGCGTGGGCGTGACGGGCAAAAGCGCGGTCGACCTCGGGCGCGACATGGTCGGGCATTTCGGCTCGCTACAGGCATTGTTCAGCGCACGGCTGGCCGATTTCTGCGGCATCAATGGCCTCGGCCCGGCCAAATACGCCCAGTTGCAGGCGGTGCTGGAACTGTCCCGGCGCGCCTTGGCCGAAGAACTGACGACCGGCACGACGCTCAGCTCGCCCAAGGCGGTGACGCATTATCTGCAGTTGCTGTTCCATGGCAAGGCGTACGAGAGCTTTGTGGTGCTGTTTCTCGACGTCAAGAATCGCCTGATCGAGGCGGAGGAAATGTTTCGCGGCACGCTGACGCAGGCCAGCGTTTATCCACGCGAAATCGTCAAGGCGGCGTTGGCGCGCAACGCTGCGGGCGTCATCCTGGCCCACAATCACCCTTCCGGCGAGCCAGAGCCGAGCAGCGCCGACCTGCTGCTGACGCAAACGCTGCAACAGGCGCTGGGCCTGGTGGAGGTGCGCGTGCTGGATCACATCGTGGTGGCTGGGCGGCACACGCATTCATTTGCGGAGCACGGCCAGCTATAAGAACCAGGAATCTGGACGGCTTTTTGAATTGTTAAATTCAATTCAAAACAACGACACAATTGTTTTCCGCAAGTCATTGAATAATCAATGTTTTTTGGCTATACTCTCTTTTTTTCCAATTTCTGGAATTTTTAAGGAGCACTCCATGGCACGTGTATGCCAAGTCACCGGGAAGGGGCCGATGGTCGGCAACAACGTCTCCCATGCGAACAACAAGACCAAGCGTCGCTTTTTGCCTAACCTGCAAAATCGCCGCATTTTCGTCGAGTCGGAAAACCGCTGGGTTTCGCTGCGTTTGTCCAACGCCGGCCTGCGCGTGATCGACAAGATCGGCATCGACGCCGTTCTGGCCGATCTGCGTGCTCGTGGCGAAAAAGTCTAATTAGCAGAGTAAAGGAAATCTATCATGGCTAAATCCGGCCGCGACAAAATCAAGTTGGAGTCGACCGCAGGTACAGGTCACTTCTACACCACGACAAAGAACAAGCGTACGACACCTGAAAAACTGGCGATCATGAAGTTCGATCCCAAGGTTCGTAAGCACGTTGAATACAAAGAGACCAAGATCAAGTAATTGATTTTTCTCTTGTCGTAAAAAAGCCCCGCGATTTGCATCCGGGGCTTTTTTTATTGCCTGGCGTTGCTGACAACTTCAGGCCTTCAGTACAAATTCATGGCAGCGGGAAGCCACCGCCCTGCTCTCACCACTTTTCAATCTGTTTGCAGTCCTTGAGGATCGGCTCGGCATTCTCGCCCAGCGTTTCGTCCGCGAGGAATCCCTCCTTGCCCTTGCTCCACCAGACGTAGCGGCCGGCAGCGTATTTCGCGCCCGAGGCAGCAAGCACACTGACGAACAATTGGCGCTTGCCGGCTACCGGCAAATACGCCAAGGCTCCCGCGTTGGTATTGAGATAGCGAACCGGCAGACGCACGTCGCCGGCGCACTGGTAAATCAGGCGCTGCTGGCTCTGGATCTTGACATCGGGAAGATTGAGGCTGGGCGGTGTAGTCTTCGCCAGCGTTGCGCCGGGAAGCGCCGCCGAAGCGGCGACGGCTGCGAGCAAAATTGCAGGAATAACCTTACTCACAGCCGATGGTGCAAATATCAAGCGTAGCTGCGCAGGCGCAATGCGAAGTCACGCAAGGCATGGATGCCTGACGCTTCAGCGCGGACACACCAGTCTTGCAACTGTTGCAGCAACTGTTCGCGGGTCGAATTGGAACGACCCCAGATCGCGCCCAGTTCCACGCGCATTTCGTGCATGGTCTGCAGCGCCTTGCTGTGCGTGAACAGTTCGGACAATTGTTGCTTCTGACCGTCTTCCAGCTTGGCCGGCTCACGTTGCAGCAGCTTCTTGGACGACTTCAGGAAACGCGATTCGAGCTTGGCCTTTTCCGCCAGATGCTCCAACTCGTCGGCCCAGGCGCGCTTGAGCGACTTGGCGTACTTGGACATGACGTCGTAGCGATTGGCGATCACGGATTGCAGCGTGTCGAAGTCGGCGACCAGCTTCTGGCGATCGAACTTCGGCGCCGGCGCAATCTTCTTGACCTTGGCCAGGCCCATGATTTCCAGAATGCGGATGTACATCCAGCCGATGTCGAACTCATACCACTTGGACGACAGCTTGGCCGAGGTGCCGAAAGTGTGGTGATTGTTGTGCAGTTCTTCGCCGCCGATGATGATGCCCCATGGGAACACGTTGGTCGCAGCGTCGTTGCAGTCGTAGTTGCGATAGCCCCAGAAGTGGCCGATACCGTTGATGATGCCGGCGGCGGTGATCGGGATCCACAGCATCTGGACAGCCCAGACGGTCAGACCGATGACGCCGAACAGCATGACGTTGATGATCAGCATCAGGCCGACGCCTTGCCAGCCGAAACGGCTGTACACATTGCGCTCTACCCAGTCGTCCGGCGTGCCATGGCCATACTTTTCCATGGTTTCGGCGTTCTTGGATTCAGTGCGATACAGCTCGGCGCCTTCCAGCAGCACCTTCTTGATGCCGCGCACTTGCGGGCTGTGCGGATCTTCTTCGGTTTCGCATTTGGCGTGGTGCTTGCGGTGAATCGCGGCCCACTCCTTGGTGACCATGCCTGTGGTCATCCATAGCCAGAGACGGAAGAAATGGCTTGGAATGGCGTGCAGATCCAGCGCACGGTGCGCCTGGCAGCGATGCAGGTAAATGGTGACGCCCGCGATCGTGATGTGGGTCACAATCAGGGTGTAAAAGAAAATCTGCCAACCGGTTGCGTGCAGCAAGCCGTTCGAAAGAAAGTCCAGAATCGAATCTACTGTCATTACCACTCCAAAAAGAAAAACTTCACGGCAAAAGAGTTTGCCATACAACCTTTGCTGAGCAACTTGCCAAGTGAAGTTGCCACCATCTGGCACTTATATTCTTTTATTTACCGGCATTGTACGCTGATTGTGCATCCTTGTGCGCAGAAGATGTCATATCGTCAACACTTTGTTCAAAACTGCGCGGATCCATCAGCCGAATGTCGCGTTTTGGATGCGCCACCTGGATGCCATGGGTTTTGAACACCCTCCAGATAGCCCTGTTAACGTCCGAGAGCACGTTCAGACGACCGTTTTCCGGGTCCGTGATCCAAAAACCTATTTCCAGCTGCAAACCGTCCTCGCCGATCTTGAGCAACAAGGCTTGCGGCAAAATCTGGTCGGATACGCGCTCCACTGCAAATGCGGCCTTCTCCAGCATAGACAACACCGTTTCGATATCGTCCTGATACAAGATCGTAACTTGTGTTGCCAAACGTATAATTTTTCGATTCAGCGAGTAGTTCTGGACCGGGGTCGACATGAACATTTCGTTAGGCAACACGGATTCAATCCCATCCAGCCCTTCGAGAATGGTGTAACGCGTGTTGATCTGCGTCACTTTTCCGAAATAACGGTCCACATTCACCATATCACCGATCGCCAGGCTGCGTTCGAGCAGGATGACGAAGCCCGATACGTAACTGCTGGCGATTTTTTGCAGACCCAGACCCAGACCGACGCCGAGTGCACCGCCGAACACCGACAGCACCGTCAGGTCGATGCCGACCGCCGACAGGCTGACCAGGATCGCCACCAGGATCAGGATCGCCCGGACCATCCGCGCCACCACCGTGCGCAGCGACAAGTGCATGGTGTTGAGCTTCATCATGCGGTCTTCCAGCATGGCGCCGGCCCACAGCGCGATGATCAGCGTCACCAGCACCGAGGCGGTGGCCTGGAGGATGGTCAGCAGCGAAGTCTTGTGGCGGCCCAGCGGCAGCATCGTGGTGTCGAGATAATCGACCAGATCCGGCCACATGCCGGTGATGTAGAGCAGGACGCAGATCCAGACCAGCGTGGCGAAGACTTTTTCGAACAGCTGGAGGAAGGCGCCAGCGGTGGTTTCCTTGACGAAGATGCGACGCAGGACATAGAACACGAACCGCATCGCCACCTGCGAAATCATCAGCGGCATCATGACATGCCACAGCGTCACCGGCAGCTTCAGGCGGATCAGCACCAGTCGCGCCAGCGTCAGCAGGATCAGGATCAGCAGCGGCGACAGCACGCGCACGAAACTCTTGACGCCGATATGCACCACGCTCTGCTCGTCGCCGCCCGACAGCGTGAACAGCTTGCGCAGCCAGCGCGACAAACCCCAACCGCAGGCCACGCACAAGGCGATGATTGCGAGTTGGCGCAACAGCTCCGTCGGCGGCAACTCGCCGAACAGGTAATCATAGAAATCGGTCAGCAAGGTTGACATGATCTTTCTTGGCGATGAATGGCCTAGCGGTCGGCCCGATATGCTTCGGCTTCCTCGAAATGACGCGTCCAGTTGGCGGCGTACTTTGCCGCCAGCGGCGGATTCTTGCGCGCGATCAGGATATTTTCAGCATTCTTGTTTTGCGCCGACCAGGTGAAATTATAGCTACCGGTGATCACGGTGGCGCCCCCGGGGGG
>NZ_AJHH01000183.1 GCF_000256565.1 Herbaspirillum lusitanum P6-12
CCGCTATTTGGTCGACCGCGGCGGTCAGCAGGCCTTCGATGTCGTCGCCCGGCGTAAAGGCCGCTTCAAGCGTTCCTTGCGCCGCCAGCGCCTGCCCGCCCGCGTCGAAAGCCTGCGCGACCGGCATGCCCGCGCAGGCGATCAGAGCGAACGCGGCGAGATGGCTTGCATGTCGCCGCATACCGGACAAGCCGGACAGACCCGACAGCATGGTCACCGCCCGCAACATCCGCAACATTACTTCTTGCGTTCCAGCACGGCTGCGAAGAAACCGTCGGTGTGATGCACGTGCGGCAGCATCTTGAGGTAGTCGCCAGTGTCCAGGTCGATCTTCTGTTCGGCCAGCACCGTGTTCATCGGCACCAGCGTGAAGTCCGGATTGGCTTGCAGGAACTGGGCGACGATGTCTTCGTTTTCCTCATTGAGGAAACTGCAGGTGCCGTAGACCAGGCGACCGCCGGCTTTCACCAGGCGTGACGCGCTGGTGAGGATACTGATCTGCTTGACGTTCATTTCCGCCACGGTCTCGACAGTCTGGCGCCATTTCATGTCGGGATTGCGGCGCAGCGTGCCAAGGCCGCTACAGGGCGCGTCGACCAGCACGCGGTCGATCTTGCCGGCCAGACGCTTGACCTTGGCGTCATTCTCGTGGGCGATCATCACCGGATGCACGTTGGACAGGCCGCTGCGCGCGAGACGCGGCTTGAGCTTGGCCAGACGTTTTTCCGATATGTCGAAGGCGTACAGGCGACCGGTGTTGCGCATGGCGGCGCCCAATGCCAGCGTCTTGCCGCCCGCACCGGCGCAGAAATCTACCACCATCTCGCCGCGCTTGACGCCGACGATCTGGGCCAGCAACTGGCTGCCTTCGTCCTGCACTTCAATGGCGCCATCCTTGAACAGCGGCAGGTTCTGCAGCGCAGGTTTTTTAATCACGCGCAGGCCCAGCGGCGAATACGGCGTCGCCTCGCAGAGAATCGGCGCTGCAGCCAATGCTGCCATGACGTCTTCGCGGTTAGCCTTGATGGCGTTGACGCGCAAGTCCAGCGGGGCTGGCTGATTCAACGCCTCGGCCATTTCCATGGCGGCGGCTTCGCCGTCACGTGCAATCAGCTTGTCGAGCAACCATGGCGGCATGTTGGCGCGCATTGCCAGCGGCAATTTATTGCGGTCGATCTGAGCGGTGCGCGTGAGCCACTCGACTTCTTCCGGCGACAGGCCGGCGATTGATTCGATACTGACCGTATCGACCAGGCCGAGCAGCGCCATCCGGCGCATCATCGGGCCGACGCCGGATTCGGCGAAATTGGTGAAGACCGACTTGTTGCGCAAGAGGCCGTATACCGCTTCGGCGATGACGCCGCGTTCGCGGCCGCCGAGCTTGGGGTTCTCGCGGAAGTAGCGCGACAACGTGACATCGGCCGGGCCGGCGAAACGCAAGATTTCACGCAAGACTTCTTCCGTGTGGGGAACGATTGCGGGTGGCAATCTCATACTGCTTCCTTCAAAAAATGTGGTTCAGACTTGCTCGGCGGATGGATCGAGACGGA
Source organism: Herbaspirillum lusitanum P6-12 (assembly GCF_000256565.1). Classification (GTDB taxonomy): domain Bacteria; phylum Pseudomonadota; class Gammaproteobacteria; order Burkholderiales; family Burkholderiaceae_D; genus Herbaspirillum; species Herbaspirillum lusitanum. The sequence continues at coordinate 1,551 of NZ_AJHH01000183.1, forward strand.
CGCGATTGCCGTCCAGGCTGAGCTTGCCTTCGACGAACCAGCGCACAGCGCGCGGGTAAATAAGATGTTCCTGGTCCAGCACGCGCCCGGCCAGCGTTTCTTCGCTGTCCGAGTCGAGCACCGGCACTGCAACCTGTGCCACGATCGGGCCGTGGTCGAGGTCGGGCGTGACGAAATGCACGGTGGCGCCATGCAGCCTGACGCCCGCCGCCAACGCTTGCCGGTGTGTAGCCAGTCCCGGAAAGGACGGCAACAGCGACGGATGGATGTTGAGCATCCGCCCGGCATAGTGCTCGACGAAAGGCGTGGTCAGGATACGCATGAAGCCGGCCAGCACCACCAGATCGGGCGCAAACACGTCGATCGCGGCGCGCAAGGCGGTATCGAACTGCTCGCGCGTGGGATAGTCCTTGTTGGCGACGATTGCCGTGGCAATGCCGTGCCGGCGGGCAAATTCAAGCCCGGCTGAATCGGTGCGGTTGCTGATGACTGCTGCGATGGAAACCGGCCAGTGTTCTGCCTGGGCGGCCCGGACGATGGCTTCCATGTTGCTGCCGCGGCCGGAAATCAGGATAACAATGCTTCTCATGGTCGGCATTGTAACCGCTGCCCGCGGCCGGATTGCCAAAAATTGGCGCCGGCGCAGCCCGAAGCGACAGAAAAAGCGGTGGAAAAACTACTGGAATGAATAAAAAACGCGGAATGCGACTTTCTTGTCGGCCCAGAAGTCGGCGGCATCGCGGAACACGTCCAGCAAGGTTTCGCGCGCTTCCTTGTCGAATTTCTGGGTGTTCGGCAATTGCTCCAGAACAACGATGAAGCCGGGTTGCTGGCCGGACTTGTGAGTCAGGTCGGTCAGGCAATCGCCGAGGGCGTCGAAATTCTTGCCGAAATGGCGGGGAAAATGAAAGGCGCCGGCAATGATCGCGAGGACCTGCTGCTTGGTCGTCGCTTCGGCGCAATAGGCGTACAGAAAGTGTTGCCCAAGACGAGCAGCCTCTTCCTGCAAGTCGGTCACGCGGAAAGCGCGGATAGACTGCACAACATTTGGCGGCACCGTTTTAAATAAACTCATTTCTCCCTCAGATTTTGCAATGAATGCTGCAACCAGGATCGCCTCCTTCATTCCCTGATGCGTTGGAATGTCTGGTAATGATCCTTGGTGTAATAGTACTCACCGGACGTTTGCGGATTGCCGCCGGAGATGATCCGACGCGCGCCGCGATTGCGTGCCTTGGGCGTTTTCACGGTGAATTCGTGATAATACCCGCGCTTCTGCCTCGGCAACACCCCTTCGTAGTTGCCAAAAACCACGCCATCCTTCGCATACGGATAAGGTCCGCCTTGTTTGATCAGGACCAGCGTCTGTTGCGCCTCGGGCGGCAACTGGCTGAGCGCGACGTCGTCAACGCCCAGAGAACCGGGGCCTTTTGCGAATACGGAGCAAGATAACAGCAGCGCAGCAAGGAAAACAGACCACTGTTTCAGAAAAGATGTCTTCAAGAGCAGGCTCGCATTTTTATGTTGCAGAAGTATTAATTATTCGCAATACCATTGCGTAGAGTAACGTTTTGCTTCAAACCAAGCAACCCGAATCTTTGGCCGGGCAAATA
>NZ_AJHH01000184.1 GCF_000256565.1 Herbaspirillum lusitanum P6-12
GCGCCGCGCCGCGCACTTCGGTCGCACCGATGCCGCCCAGCATCACCCGCACCGGCCGCGGCAGGCTGTTGACGTGGCGGCTGGCGATCTCGTCGATACGCTCGGACGGCGAAATCACCAATACCTCGATCGGCTTGAGCGGGGTTTTGGCGCGCTGCTCCGGCGTCAGCATGGACAAGGTCTGGTTGACGCGGGTGGTGCGCTCGATGTCGGCGGCGAGACCGTCGAGGAAGATGCTCGACAAGGCATGGCCGGCCACTTGCGCCAGGCTGGGATATTGCGCCAGTTGGGACGGCGCTTCGGAACGCTCGCCCATCCGGCCGGCGCCGATCACCAGAATCTTGCTGGCGCCGAGGTGGATGGCCGGGGAAATCGGCGCAACCTGGCGCATGGAGCCGTCGCCGAAATATTCGCGCCGGCCTTCATAGAAAATCGGTATGGCCGGGAAAATGAACGGAATCGCCGACGACGCCAGCAGATGCTCGACGCCGATCTGGTCGCGGATGGCGCCGCGCTGAGTGCGCCGCCATGGTTCGATTTCCTGCATTGACTGATAAAACGTCAGATGCTGGCCGCCGGTATAGGACGAGGCCGTCACTGCCAGCGCGTGCAGGTTGCCGCTGGCCAGCGCATCGTCCAGGCGCGGCAAATCGAGCAGGCGGTGCAGCATGGTTACCAGCGGGGTGTTGTCGAGCAGGGAGTTGGGTGGATTGGCGCGCCACTTGCGCAGCAGCCAGCCGAAGGAAAACAGCGACAGCCAGCGCGCGCCGGAACGGATCACGCCGAGCGAGTCCGCGCGATAGACCTGCTCCACCTTGAAATTCGACCAGACATTGACGAGCTCGCGCACACCTTCGCCGAAATCATCGGCACGGCACGCCAGCGCGGTGGCGTTGATTGCTCCGGCCGACGTGCCGCAAATGATCTTGAAAGGATTCTGATGCCCGGGCCAGCCGGACTCCAGCAAAATCATGGACACGGCGTTGAGAACACCGACCTGGTAAGCCGCGCGTGCGCCGCCGCCGGTCAGGATCAGTCCTGTTTTTTTATCTGTTGACTCCATGCCAACAGCTTATCAGGGCGCACACGCTTCCGGCGCATGTTGATTAGCAAAAATTCCAGCTGTTGCTAAAAATACGCAGGGAATAGTTACGTAATTATTCTATTTCGGCGGCATGCGGATGGCGCCGTCGAGACGGATGGTCTCGCCGTTGAGCATCAGATTCTCGATGATGGTCTTGGCCAGGTGCGCGTACTCGACCGCCTTGCCCAGGCGCGGCGGAAACGGCACGGCGCCGCCCAGCGAATCAAGCACTTCCTGCGGCATCGACATCATCATCGGCGTCTCGAAAATTCCCGGCGCAATGGTCATCACCCGGATCCCGCTGCGCGCCAGGTCGCGCGCCATCGGCAGCGTCATGCCGACGATGGCCGCCTTGGAGGCGGAATACGCGGTCTGGCCGATCTGGCCGTCGAATGCCGCCACCGAAGCGGTATTGATGATCACGCCGCGCTCGCCCTGCGCCATCGGCTCCTGCCTGCTCATGGCGTCGGCCGCCAGACGCGCCATGTTGAAGGTGCCGACCAGGTTGATGTTGAGGGTCTTCTGGAACAAGGCCATCGTATGCGGGCCGTCCTTGCCGATCAGCTTGGCGCCCGGCGCGATGCCGGCGCAATTGACCAGGCCGCGCAGGCTGCCCAGTTGCTGCGCCGCCGCGATCGCCTTCAGGCCGTCCTCTTCCGTGGTCACATCGCAGCGCACAAATTCCCCCTGCAGTTCGGCCGCCAGCTTTTGCCCGGCCTCTTCCTGCAAATCGGCCAGCACCACTTTGCCGCCGTTCTCCGCCAGCATGCGCGCGGTCGCCGCGCCCAAACCCGATGCCGCGCCCGTCACTACAAATACCTGTCCCGCAATCTGCATGTCTCTTCTCCAATAATAAAAGACCGGCATGGAATACCCATGCCGGTCATTTTTTAATCATCCTCGTGGAATGTGGACTGCTATTTTCCCACGGGTGCGGCGATCACGACAGCTTCCGTTGCCGTCGTTGCCGTTACCGCAGCCGGAACGGCGGTCATGGCAGCACTTGCCGCCGTCAAGGCTGGCGCCGGCAGTAACGGCACCAGCAACAGCGCGACGATATTGATGATCTTGATCAACGGATTGACGGCCGGGCCGGCGGTGTCCTTGTACGGATCGCCCACGGTGTCGCCGGTGACGGCCGCCTTGTGTGCATCGGACCCCTTGCCGCCGTGATGGCCGTCTTCGATGTACTTCTTGGCGTTGTCCCAGGCGCCGCCGCCGGTGGTCATTGAAATCGCCACGAACAGGCCGGTGACGATGGTCCCCATCAGCAGGCCGCCCAATGCCGCCGGTCCAAGCAGCAGGCCGACGATGATCGGCACGATCACCGGCAACAGCGACGGCACGATCATTTCCTTGATCGCCGACGAGGTCAGCATGTCGACCGCCTTGTCGTATTCCGGCTTGCCGCTGCCGTCCATGATACCCTTGATCTCGCTGAACTGGCGCCGTACTTCGATCACCACGGCGCCGGCCGCACGTCCCACGGCTTCCATCGCCATCGCACCGAACAGGTAGGGAATCAAGCCGCCGATGAACAGGCCGACGATCACCATCGGATTGGACAGATCGAACGAAGTGCTCTTGCCGACCGCGTCCAGTGCATGCGTGTAATCGGCGAACAGCACCAACGCCGCCAGTCCGGCCGAACCGATCGCGTAACCCTTGGTGACGGCCTTGGTGGTGTTGCCGACCGCGTCGAGCGGATCGGTAATGGCGCGCACCGATTCCGGCATGCCCGACATTTCGGCGATGCCGCCGGCGTTGTCGGTGATCGGGCCGTAGGCATCCAGCGCCACGATGATGCCTGCCATCGACAGCATCGACGTCGCCGCAATCGCGATGCCGTACAACCCGGCCAGCCAGTACGACGCCAGGATCGCCGCGCACACCGCCAGCACCGGATAAGCGGTCGACTTCATCGACACGCCGAGGCCGGCGATGATATTGGTGCCGTGGCCGGTGGTAGAGGCTTGCGCGATGTGCTTGACCGGTTTGAAATCGGTGCCGGTGTAGTACTCGGTGATGTAGACCATCAGGCCGGTCAGGACGATGCCGATCACCGCCGAACCCATCAGCGGCACGCGCAGTTCAGGCGGCACCATGGTCCAGGTGATGACGGCGAAACCGATCAGGCTGAGGATCGCCGCCCACCACAAACCGGTGTACAGCGCCGACATGATCTTCTTGCCGGGCGCAACCTTGACCATCATGCAGCCGACGATCGACGCCAGGATCGAGACGCCGCCCAGCGCCAGCGGATACAGCACCGCCAGCACTTCGCCGCCCTTGATCACCAGGCTGCCGAGCAGCATGGTGGCAATCAGCGTCACCACATAGGTCTCGAACAAGTCGGCCGCCATGCCGGCGCAGTCGCCGACGTTGTCGCCGACATTGTCGGCGATCACGGCAGGATTGCGCGGGTCATCCTCGGGAATGCCGGCTTCGACCTTGCCCACCAGGTCGGCGCCCACGTCTGCGCCCTTGGTGAAGATCCCCCCACCCAGCCGGGCGAAGATAGAGATCAGCGACGCGCCGAAGGCCAGTCCGATCAAGGGCTGGATGGCGTCATGCAGGCTGGCCGCGCGGCCCTGTCCATAGATGTACAAGACCCAGAAGAACAGCGACACCCCCAGCAGCCCCAGCCCCACCACCAGCATCCCAGTGATGGCGCCACCGCGAAAGGCCACGGCCAGCGCCTGGTTCATGCCCTGCGTGGCGGCCTGCGCGGTGCGCACGTTGGCGCGCACCGACACGTTCATGCCGATAAAGCCGCAGGCGCCCGACAGCACCGCGCCGATCAGGAAACCGACCGCGGTAATCCAACCCAGGCCGGGAATCAATGCAATGAGGATGAAGAGCACCACGCCGACCAGCGCGATGGTGCGGTACTGGCGCGCGAGATAGGCTGCCGCGCCTTGCTGGATGGCAGTCGCGATGTCTTGCATGCGCTGATTGCCGGGGTCCTGCTTGAGAATCCAACTGCGGGAAATAAGACCGTAGATCACTGCGACCACGCCGCATGCCACGGCAAACCATAGGGCTCCTGCCATCATGTCTCCTCCTTGTTTTTTCACGACAAAGTCAACAATCACGACCTTCCGCAGCAACGCCTCTGGTGATCACGGCGTTATTACGGACACTGCGCACTGCAATACTTTACGTGGCCTCTTTTATGGATTTGATGGGCCGCCCCTGGTTACACCGTATCGGTTACGTCTGACTCCCCTGTTTTCAATCTGTCTGACCAAGCTGCTGCATCCGCAGTATCCACTGCTGACATAAAAAAAGCGGACACATGGTCCGCTTCATTTTATGACGCCAGCGCCGCAAATGCACTCTCTCTGATTTGCTCCACCGGTCCGACGCCGGCGATCTTGCGATACTTCGGCGCACCCGGCTGGCCCGATTCGGCCCACTTGCCGTAGTAGCCGACCAGTACTTCGGTCTGCTCGTGGTACACCGACAGACGCTTCAGGACGGTTTCTTCCTTGTCGTCGTCGCGCTGGATCAGCGCTTCGCCGGTGACGTCGTCCTTGCCCTCGACCTTCGGCGGATTGAACTTGACGTGGTAGGTGCGGCCCGAAGGCTGATGCACGCGGCGGCCGCTCATGCGCTCGACGATGGCGCTGTCTGGCACGTCGATTTCCAGCACGTAGTCGATCTTGACGCCGGCATCCTTCATGGCGTCGGCTTGCGGCGTGGTGCGCGGGAAGCCGTCGAACAAATAACCGTTGGCGCAGTCCGGCTGCTTCAGCCGGTCCTTGACCAGGCCGATGATGATGTCATCGGAAACCAGACCACCTGCGTCCATGACCTTCTTGGCGGCGACTCCGAGTTCCGTGCCGGCGGCAACGGCGGCGCGCAGCATGTCGCCCGTCGAAATCTGAGGAATGTTGTACTTTTCCTTGATAAAAGTGGCTTGCGTACCTTTACCGGCACCAGGCGCTCCTAGAAGGATGAGGCGCATATGTTTTCCTAAATTGAAGTTTTGAATTCTATTGCGATGGCGATCCGTACAACTGTTGCCATCGAAGGCGATTGTCTCTGTGACGCCGCTTGCATCTTGCTCTGAACGAAACTTACCACAAAATCTTACTGAATCATGACAAACGCCTATTTTTTAGGCAGCCAGCCGACCTCAATTATCGCGATGGAGAATGACAGGAGACTTACAAAACCACGCTGGTGGCGCATCATCGGCGAGACGATTTGTCTCGCGAAAGGCAGCCGACGTTACAGCGCGGAAATAGCCGCCACCAGGGGACTGTCGGGAGGCGCTTCGAAATGCTTGCGGACGCGCTCCAGATCCTCGGGCGTGTCAACGCCGGCTTCCGGCAACATCGACGTCACGTGCACGGCGATCGAATAGCCGTGCCAGAGCACGCGCAATTGCTCGAGCGCCTCGATACGTTCAAGTGGCGATGCCGTCAGCGTCGGATAAATCTGGAGGAACTTGTTGGTATAGGCGTACATGCCGATATGGCGCAGCGGCGCGAATTCGTGGCTATGCAACTCGGACAGGCTGTCCTTCGATTGCGCAAAACCGTCGCGATGCCACGGAATCGCGGCGCGCGAGAAATACATCGCGCACCCTTCCTTGTCCAGCACCACTTTGACGACATTGGGATTGAACATCTCCGGCAGCAATTCGATCGCATGCGCGGCCGTCGCCATCGGCACGTCGGCCTTGATATGGCCGGCAGTGGCGGCAATCAGGCCGGGATCGATCAGCGGCTCGTCGCCCTGCACGTTGACCACCACGGCGTCTTCGGCCAGGTCCAGCGCCGCAGCCACTTCGGCAATGCGGTCGGTGCCCGAGGGATGATCGGCGCGCGTCATGGCGACGTCGATGCCGTGCTGTTCGCAGGCGGCATAAATGTCGCGGTGATCGGTCGCCACCACGATGCGTGATGCGCCCGACAAAGCCGCCCGTTCCGCCACGCGCACGATCATCGGCTTGCCGCCGAGGTCGGCCAGGGGCTTGTTCGGCAAACGGGTGGAAGCGAGGCGTGCGGGGATGATGACGGTAAAGGACATGGCGGGAATCAATCAGCAATCAGACATACAACGACAGAAACTGCAGAAACTTGTTCTTTATTCAGCAGCCGGTTCGACCGCAGCAGCAGGTCCGGCAGGCGCAGCGCCCAGATCACGCGCTTCGTCGGCCCACATGATCGGGATGCCGTCGCGGATCGGATAAGCCAGCTTGTCGCCGTTGCAAATCAGTTCCTGGGCTTTTTTGTCGTACTCGAGCGGGCCCTTGCAAATGGGGCACACGAGGATATCAAGCAATCGGGCGTTCACGGAGTTTCTCCACTATGTGTTCAGCCAGCGCGCCGTCTATGCGCGCCGTCACAGGCACGACCCAGATGCGGGGGTCGTTTTTGATGGCCTTTATAGCCCTGCATTTTACTGCATCCTTCTCGGTGATCAGAATCACCGCCGCCGCCATCGCGGCGAACGGGTTGTGAGCAAAATCGTAGTGATCAGGCAATGCCACCCGTTCGAAGTTCAGCCCGGCCTGCTCCAGTGTCGCAAAAAAGCGCGCCGGATTGCCGATGCCGGCCACCGCGGCAATGCCTTCGGCGACGCTGAGCGAGGCCAGCGGCTGGCGGCAGGCGCGATCTTTCAGCAACTCGACCTGATCCGTCTCCAGCTGCATCGCGAACGCGCCGGCAGGCGCCTTGCCTGCAGCGCCGACGTTGCACACCGTAAAGTCGCGCGCGGCGCGCGAGAAATACATCGCGCACCCTTCCTTGTCCAGCACCACTTTGACGACATTGGGATTGAACATCTCCGGCAGCAATTCGATCGCATGCGCGGCCGTCGCCATCGGCACGTCGGCCTTGATATGGCCGGCAGTGGCGGCAATCAGGCCGGGATCGATCAGCGGCTCGTCGCCCTGCACGTTGACCACCACGGCGTCTTCGGCCAGGTCCAGCGCCGCAGCCACTTCGGCAATGCGGTCGGTGCCCGAGGGATGATCGGCGCGCGTCATGGCGACGTCGATGCCGTGCTGTTCGCAGGCGGCATAAATGTCGCGGTGATCGGTCGCCACCACGATGCGTGATGCGCCCGACAAAGCCGCCCGTTCCGCCACGCGCACGATCATCGGCTTGCCGCCGAGGTCGGCCAGGGGCTTGTTCGGCAAACGGGTGGAAGCGAGGCGTGCGGGGATGATGACGGTAAAGGACATGGCGGGAATCAATCAGCAATCAGACATACAACGACAGAAACTGCAGAAACTTGTTCTTTATTCAGCAGCCGGTTCGACCGCAGCAGCAGGTCCGGCAGGCGCAGCGCCCAGATCACGCGCTTCGTCGGCCCACATGATCGGGATGCCGTCGCGGATCGGATAAGCCAGCTTGTCGCCGTTGCAAATCAGTTCCTGGGCTTTTTTGTCGTACTCGAGCGGGCCCTTGCAAATGGGGCACACGAGGATATCAAGCAATCGGGCGTTCACGGAGTTTCTCCACTATGTGTTCAGCCAGCGCGCCGTCTATGCGCGCCGTCACAGGCACGACCCAGATGCGGGGGTCGTTTTTGATGGCCTTTATAGCCCTGCATTTTACTGCATCCTTCTCGGTGATCAGAATCACCGCCGCCGCCATCGCGGCGAACGGGTTGTGAGCAAAATCGTAGTGATCAGGCAATGCCACCCGTTCGAAGTTCAGCCCGGCCTGCTCCAGTGTCGCAAAAAAGCGCGCCGGATTGCCGATGCCGGCCACCGCGGCAATGCCTTCGGCGACGCTGAGCGAGGCCAGCGGCTGGCGGCAGGCGCGATCTTTCAGCAACTCGACCTGATCCGTCTCCAGCTGCATCGCGAACGCGCCGGCAGGCGCCTTGCCTGCAGCGCGGTTCGCGCAGCGGCCCCGCTGGCAACAGCCAACCGTTGCCGTTGCCGCGCGTGTCCGACAGCACGATTTCGACATCGCGCATCAGCGCATAGTGCTGCAGGCCATCGTCCGAAACGATCACGTCGACTTCCGGATGCGCCTTCAACAAAGCCTGTCCCACCGCCACGCGACTGCGGCCGA
>NZ_AJHH01000185.1 GCF_000256565.1 Herbaspirillum lusitanum P6-12
AAGGTCGGCGCCGGGTCTGGCGACTGGCAATACGCTGCGCGCCAGTGCTTCGGCCAAGGTGAGCGTTTCACCGTGAAGGCGGATCGCGATGTCGCCGTCGAGGCCGGTACGGCTCAGGAACAGCGCGACGCGGTCGGGTGCATGGCGCGGCAGGATTTCCGCCAGCGCGCCGGATTGCCATTGCGCGTAGCTGTCGGCGGGCGCGTCGAATTCCAGGTGATAGATGCCCTGACCGGCGCTGCCAGGATTGAGCAGCTTGCGTTCGCGCAGAATCCAGCCGGCATAGGGCGCTTCCGCCGACGCCGGCGCCGCTTCTTCCAGCGGGGAAA
>NZ_AJHH01000186.1 GCF_000256565.1 Herbaspirillum lusitanum P6-12
CATGCGGATATTGACCAGCGTGTAGGGACCCGCCTCGCGCACGAACACATCCCAGGCCAGCGTGAGGTCGAGCGGCGCAGCTTCGGTCTTTTCGGATTTGTCTTTTTCCTTGTCCATGTTCATGCCCATGCCCATGCCTTTGGGCTTGTCGTGCTTAGGCTGGGGGGCGCGCGCGCAGCAAGCCGAATTGCACGTGAGCGAGGGCGTTGCCGGGTGGTTGTGCAAGCTGCCGTGCAAAGCGGCGCGCACTGTCGGGCGGCTCGCCTTCGCCGAAGGTGCTCACCACGAACAGCGCGCGGTGGAAATGGCGCAGGCGTTCCGGATCGAGCGTGGCCAGCGATTGCACGGTGACCACGACGCCGGCCTTTTGCAGCGCGGCGGCGGTGTGCAGCGCGATGCGTTCGGCTTGTCCCGCTTGCGTGGCGTAGGCCAGCAGGACGCTTTCCTTGTTGTTGGCGGCGCTGACGCCATGATCAGCGCGGCGATGGTCATCACGATGCG
>NZ_AJHH01000187.1 GCF_000256565.1 Herbaspirillum lusitanum P6-12
AACAGCGGCATGATCAGCGCGGCGATGGTCATCACGATGCGGCCGGGCATTCCGAAGTAGGTACCCATGTGCAGCGGATAGATGGCGGCGATGAACCTGCCGCCGGTGCTCTTGTCTTCGTAGCGTTCCAGCTGTTTGATCTCGCCGCTCTGTGGCAGCACCACCATACGGCTGCGGGCGCGCTCATGCGGCGCGTCGTGGCCGAGGAAGAAGATCTGCAGCGGCTGCGTACCTTGTTCGGGCAGGCGCAGCTGTGCGCTCTGGTAGTCCGGCGCCTTGGTCAGGAAGGCGTTCCAGGCCTGGGTCAGGTCCAGGGCGACCGGGGTCTGGTTGTTGGGGCCGTCCTTTTTCTTGCCCTCGCCGCGCGCCATGGGGGCGCGACGGGTTTCGCCGGCCAGCGTGTTGACGCCGTCCTTGAACCAGTCCAGCGCCCAGTAGGCGCCGGTGGTGGCGAAGATCACGTACATCACCAGCGACCAGGTGCCGATGACCGAATGCAGGTTCCACAGCAGGGAGCGGCCCTGCAGCTGGAAATCCAGACGCAGCCAGGCGCGCAGCGACAGCGCCCGGCGCGGCCAGCGCAGGTACAGCCCCGACAGCGCCAGCATCAGCAGGCACAGCGCCAGCGTCCCCAGGACGATCTTGCCGATCTCGGTGGGCAGCAGCAGCCAGCGGTGGAAGCGCTCGGTGAACTCGAAGAATTCCATGCCCGTCACCGGCGGCAGCAGAGCGCCGGTGTAGGGATCGACATAACGCGCCTGGCCGCGCCGCTCGCCCGGAGGCGGCGCGAACACCACGCGCACCGAATCCCCCGGCTCGGCCGACAAGGTCATGGTGGTGATGCGGCGTTGCGGCTCTTCCTGGCGCAGTTTCTCCAGCACTTGCTGCGGCGTGAGCGTGGCTTGCTGGCGCACCTGGACGTGCATCACCCCGGGGCTGAGCAGATCCATGATTTCTTCACGGAAAGCCAGCAAGGCGCCGGTCACGCCGATGAACATCAGCACGGTGCCCGCAGTGATGCCGATGAACCAGTGCACCTGGAACCAGATTTTCTTGAACATTGTTTTTCTCTTGTGGGCTGGCGGTCGGCGAGCTGGGCAGCGTGCAGCGTGGCTTGTCGACACCGGCAGACGGCGTTTTTGCTAAAGCGCTCTATTATAGAGGATAGGCGAATGAGAATTATTCCATGAAGTATCTCATTATGGAAATGTTAACCTGATGCCGACTTATCCTTCTGCAGCACCATGCTGGCCAGGATCATCGCCGCCACCAGCAACGCCACCGGCAGCAACCCGCGATGCAGCAGGAAGCCGGCGATCTGCGTGCCGACGCCCGACAGCGTCAGCGCCAGGAACATCAGGAAGCCCGAGGCCAGGCTGGTCAGCGACTTCGGCACCGACAGCGCGCGCGTCACGGTAGACGGTCCGCGCAGGCCGAGGCCGGCGCAGAACAGCATCCAGCACACGATCAGCGGCGCCACATGGCGCTCGTCCAGCACGCCCAGCGTGATCAGTCCCGCCACCGAAATCAACTGAACGATGGCGCCGGCGTTCATCAGTTTGAACGTACCGCAGCGATGCGCCATGGCGCCGCAGCACCGGCACCACCACGGTGGCGGCGCCC
>NZ_AJHH01000188.1 GCF_000256565.1 Herbaspirillum lusitanum P6-12
GCCGCCGCAGCAGCACCGGCACCACCACGGTGGCGGCGCCCGCGCCGATGCCTTGCACGGTGCGGTAAACGATCAGCGCATCGACATCCGTTGCCAATGCGCAGGCCGCGCCGGTGACCGCCAACAGCGCGACGCCGGCGAGCAGCGTGTTGCGCATGCCGAGCTTGTCGGCCAGCGCGCCCCACAGCAGTTGCGACAGCGCCAGCGCAATCATGAAAGAAGAAATTGTCGCCTGCACCGCCGGCACGTCGCTGCCGAGGTCGTGGGCGAGATGCGGCAATGCAGGCAGGTAAAGATCGGTGGCCAGCATGCCGACGCCGGTGAGTGCGGCGAGCGGGATGATTTGCAGCAGAGGAGGACGGGACATCGATAAAACTCAGCAAGACAGGTTCAGTGGGACAGGATCAATGAAGCAGTTTCAATAAGCCGCAGGGCGCGGAAATATCTGGATGCGCGTCAGGAGCCTGAAAGCGGATGCGCCTGGAGGTCGATCTTGCCGTTTGCGGTTTCCGGACTGCGGAGAGCGGCCATGATACCACCGGCTTTCCGGACGGCCGGTTTTTGTCCGGCGGCACGCCACGGTGCGGATAGCGCACCGAATTGCATCGTCAATTGCAAAATACTGGTGTAATCTCAGATTGAAATGGTATAGTGATCATACCAGTTGGTGAATTTCAAAAACACACGCTGGTGAGGTAGCACCCACTTATAACTAAAACCCACCGTCAGAAACGCTTCCGAAAAGCGTCGGCGGAAACAAGGTTGTTGTTGATCTGGCAATGGCCTTGTTCAATCAACTGAGGAGACAGCATGGAGGCAGCAACAAGCGCCGTCGAAAAGTCGGCAATCAGGAAAGTGTCGTTACGGCTGGTGCCGTTCGTCGCACTGATGTTCTTTATCAATTTTCTGGACCGCACGGCGATTTCCTTCGCCGGTCCCAACGGCATGACCAAGGACCTCGCCCTCACGGCGGCGCAATTCGGTTTTGCCGCGGGCGTGTTCTTCATCGGTTACGTACTGCTGGAAATTCCCAGTAATCTGGCGCTGCATAAATACGGTGCGCGCCGCTGGCTGGCTCGCATCATGGTGACCTGGGGCATCGTCGCGCTGCTGTTCACCTGGGTCAGCAATGTCGAGGGACTGTATGTCTTGCGCTTCCTGCTCGGCGTCGCCGAAGCCGGCTTCTTCCCGGGGGCGATCCTGTTCCTGAGCATGTGGGTGCCGGCCCGCCACCGCAGTCATATCCTGGCGCTGTTCTATCTCGCGCAGCCGCTGACCATCGTGATCGGTGCGCCGGTTGCGGCGCTGCGCGAGGCGGCGACGATGAACGACGACACGCCGCAGACCTGCATCAGCGCAAACGTGCCGGGGCCGCGGCTGCTCCATTGTTCGATCAGGTGCGGCGCACTGGCGACGAAGGTAACCAGCGCGCCGAAGGTCAGTCCGTACACGGCGGCGTCGCGCAGGTAGGCGCGATTCCTCAGCAGCACTGCATAGCTGACGGTTTCATCGGCGCCGTGCAGCACCTGCTTGCCCGGCACCAGTTTCAGGATGAACGGCAACAGCGCCAGCGCCAGGATCGCCACCAGCCAGAAGTTGCTGCGCCAGCCCGACGCCAGCAGGATGCCGGTGCCGATCACCGGCGCGATGGCGGGAATGACGGACTCGGCGATGCTGACCCAGGAAATCGCCCGCATCGCATCGGCATCGGCGAAGCGCCGCCGCAGCAGCACCGGCACCACCACGGTGGCGGCGCCCGCGCCGATGCCTTGCACGGTGCGGTAAACGATCAGCGCATCGACATCCGTTGCCAATGCGCAGGCCGCGCCGGTGACCGCCAACAGCGCGACGCCGGCGAGCAGCGTGTTGCGCATGCCGAGCTTGTCGGCCAGCGCGCCCCACAGCAGTTGCGACAGCGCCAGCGCAATCATGAAAGAAGAAATTGTCGCCTGCACCGCCGGCACGTCGCTGCCGAGGTCGTGGGCGAGATGCGGCAATGCAGGCAGGTAAAGATCGGTGGCCAGCATGCCGACGCCGGTGAGTGCGGCGAGCGGGATGATTTGCAGCAGAGGAGGACGGGACATCGATAAAACTCAGCAAGACAGGTTCAGTGGGACAGGATCAATGAAGCAGTTTCAATAAGCCGCAGGGCGCGGAAATATCTGGATGCGCGTCAGGAGCCTGAAAGCGGATGCGCCTGGAGGTCGATCTTGCCGTTTGCGGTTTCCGGACTGCGGAGAGCGGCCATGATACCACCGGCTTTCCGGACGGCCGGTTTTTGTCCGGCGGCACGCCACGGTGCGGATAGCGCACCGAATTGCATCGTCAATTGCAAAATACTGGTGTAATCTCAGATTGAAATGGTATAGTGATCATACCAGTTGGTGAATTTCAAAAACACACGCTGGTGAGGTAGCACCCACTTATAACTAAAACCCACCGTCAGAAACGCTTCCGAAAAGCGTCGGCGGAAACAAGGTTGTTGTTGATCTGGCAATGGCCTTGTTCAATCAACTGAGGAGACAGCATGGAGGCAGCAACAAGCGCCGTCGAAAAGTCGGCAATCAGGAAAGTGTCGTTACGGCTGGTGCCGTTCGTCGCACTGATGTTCTTTATCAATTTTCTGGACCGCACGGCGATTTCCTTCGCCGGTCCCAACGGCATGACCAAGGACCTCGCCCTCACGGCGGCGCAATTCGGTTTTGCCGCGGGCGTGTTCTTCATCGGTTACGTACTGCTGGAAATTCCCAGTAATCTGGCGCTGCATAAATACGGTGCGCGCCGCTGGCTGGCTCGCATCATGGTGACCTGGGGCATCGTCGCGCTGCTGTTCACCTGGGTCAGCAATGTCGAGGGACTGTATGTCTTGCGCTTCCTGCTCGGCGTCGCCGAAGCCGGCTTCTTCCCGGGGGCGATCCTGTTCCTGAGCATGTGGGTGCCGGCCCGCCACCGCAGTCATATCCTGGCGCTGTTCTATCTCGCGCAGCCGCTGACCATCGTGATCGGTGCGCCGGTTGCGGCGCTGCTGATCGAGGCCCACGGCCTGTTCGGACTGGAAGGCTGGCGCGTGATGTTCGCCGGCGTTGCAATCCCGGCCATCGTTGTCGGCGTGATTGCCTGGTTCTATCTGGCCGACAAGCCGGCCGACGCCAAATGGCTCAACGAAGCCGAGCGCAACTGGCTGACTGCCGCGCTGGCCAGTGAAAACAAGACCAAGCGCATCACTGCCCAATCCAACGTCACCTCGGCGCTGACCAACAGTCGCGTGTGGCTGCTGTCGCTGGTGTACTTCGGCCTGATCTACGGTTTGTATGCGCTGGCGTTCTTCCTGCCGACCATCATCGGCGGCTTCGAAGCGCAATTCGGCAGTAAATTCAACGTCTTTCAAAAAGGCCTGATCACGGCGATTCCTTACCTGCCGGCAGCGGTCGCGTTGTACCTCTGGAGCCGCGATGCCACTCATCGCGGCGTGCGCAGCTGGCACGTGGGCGTACCGGCCCTGCTGGGTGCAGTCAGCATTCCGATGGCGCTGTACATGAACACGCCGGCGGCGACGGTCGCGGCCATCACGGTCACCGCCTGCGCCATCTTCTCGGCCTTGCCGACCTTCTGGTCGATCCCGGGGCGCTTCCTGTCGGGGGCTGCCGCCGCGGCAGGTATCGCGTTGATCAATACGGTCGGCAACGCCGCCGGCTTCATTGCGCCGTTCGTCACAGGCGCCATCAAGGACGCGACCGGGTCCTATCAGGCGCCGATGTTCGTGGTCGGAGCACTGATGCTGATGTCGGCAGTGGTGATCTTCGCCATCGGCGCGGGCGCGCGGCAAGAGCAAACCTTGTCGTCGGAATTGCAAGGAAAGGCGATCGCAGACTAGCGTCTCGCATCCTCAACAAATTTGTTTGTATTACCGAATCACTGAATAGTCACTGAGCAACTGGAGAATCATCATGAAAGAAAAAATCGCCCTGTTCGGCGCCGGCGGCAAGATGGGTGTGCGGCTGGCCAAGAACCTCAAGAAATCCGACTACCGCGTGGCCCACGTGGAAGTCAGCCAGGCCGGCCAGCAGCGTCTCAAGGAGGAGCTCGACGTGGAATGCGTGAGCATCGATGCCGCACTGGACAATGTCGACGTGGTCATCCTGGCGGTGCCGGATACGCTGATCGGCAGAATCGCTGCGGAGATTTCGCCCAAGCTGCGTCCCGGCGTGATGGTGATGACGCTGGATGCGGCCGCGCCTTTCGCCGGCCACCTGCCGGATCGTCCGGACCTGGTCTATTTCGTGGCCCACCCCTGCCATCCGCCGATCTTCAACGACGAGACGACACAAGAAGGCCGTCGCGATTTCTTCGGCGGCGGCGCCGCCAAGCC